>CAMWIJ010000075.1 GCA_947174275.1 uncultured Muribaculaceae bacterium | reverse complement strand
GTGGTGCCGGGGTCGGTGAACTGGGGATTGCCACCGTGAGCCACGGGAGAGGTGGTGTAGATGAACTTGCCGTCAACACCGACCTTACCGCCTGTCCAGTCTTTTACGAGCACGCGGAGCTGACCCTGAGTTTGGGGAGCGTCGACAGTGATAGAGCCACCGGCGGGAGTGTATGACTGACCTGTAACGAGGTCAACGTATGTGCCGGCGGGAACATCGGTGAATGTAGCTCCGCCGTTGAGAGCTACGAGAGCGTAAGAGTCTTTGTAGGCGCGTTTGAAAGCGTAACCGCCGTTGGCAGAGCAGCCGTCCCAGGTGTACTGGCCTTTGCGGAGCGCGGGGACAGCGGCACGGATCTGGTTAAGACGGATGATGTGCTGCGACAGGTCGCCGTTGAGGGTCTGAGCCACATTGCCCGATGCGGTGAATGTGCCGAAATCGGAAGCATTGACATCACCTTCGAGGTAGGCACCGAAGTAGGCGCGGCCGGAATTGGCGAGAGCCAAGTCGGGACCTTTGTCGATGGTCACACCTTTCTGGAATTCGACCTCAGAACCGTAATATATACAGGGAATACCGCGGAATGTGAACATCAGCGAGAGGTTTTCGGCCCACTGTGCCGTTCCACCGTTGAAGCGCACACCATCATTGGGGCCGGGGCAGTAGTCATGTGAGTCAACATACACTACGTTCCACGATGCGTCATTGTAATAGTGGTCGCCTTCCTGAGCTATACGCACTGCCTGACCGGCGCTGTTGAAGTTATAGTGCATCGGGAAGTCGATTACGTTGAAGCCGGAAGCCTGTGAGTAGTCCGGTTCATGCCACTCACCGTTTTTCATGAACACGTTGTCTGAGTCGTGTACAGTGCCGGGGTCTTTGAGACAGGTAAGCATGTTACCCAGGGGAGCGGCGCCTTCGGGTACAACCTGATTTGCCCACCACGCCGCATCGTAGGTGTTCCATTCAGACACAAGCGACGGGTCAGACTTCCATGTGTAGTAATGGCTTGAGAGCAAATGCTGGTCGCGGTAGATTACACCACCGTAGCGTGCGCAGCATTCGCCGAACATGTAGAAGGGAGCCTGATTGAGACGTTTGTTCTTATATTTTTCACCGAGTTCAACAAAACGCGGAATGAATGCGGAGTTGAAAGTAAGCGGAGCGATATGTCCCGTGGTATCGATACGGAATCCGTCGACACCCATCTCGATGAATTTGCCGTAGCACTTCACGATGTAATCGACAACGGCGGGGTTTTCAGTGTTCAGGTCAACACAGTCACCTGCAATCTGACCCCACCAGCGGCTGGGATCGTCCCAGTTCCATGCGTTAGCCACATGATGCCAGTAGTTTTTGTCGTCATGGTTCTGGCCGTCGGTGTTCTTGAGATATTTGAAACGCTCCGAATACTGAGTTTTCTCACCTTCATTGGGGAGATTCCAGTAAGCGGCACCGCCAAGTTTTTCCTGATCGGGAAGAAGGCTGGCCTCGATATTGGCCTGATTGCGGATATCCTGCGAGCGGTCGAAGAGATGGCAGAAATAGTTCTCACCGAAGTTACCGGTGTGCTGAAGCACTATGTCGAGCACGATTTTGATATCCTTGGCGTGAGCGGCATCGATAAGGTCCTGGAAGTCGACATCTTCTTCAGAGCCCCATTCCGTGCGGCTCTCGTAGCGGAGATCTACTTTCGAGAAGTCCATCGCATGATATCCGTGATAGTCGAAACCTGAGGCATTCTGCACAACAGGAGTAATCCAGATTGAGGTGAAGCCGAGAGCCTTGATGTAGTCGAGTTTCTCGATAAGCCCCTTGAAGTCACCACGCCACGCCGGGTCGTTGTTTTCCTTCTGGTTGGCAACACCGTCCCAACAAAGAACATTGTTCTTGGGGTCACCGTCGTAGAAACGGGTTGTCATGGCAAAATAGATTGTCTCGTCGCGGAAATCGGTGCGCTCATCATTGAATGATGTCGACGCCGCCGACGGCAGTACTGTCATCAGCGCGACCGGCAACAAAAGCCATTTCGTTAACTTTTTCATTGTAAGAGTTAAATTAAAATGTTGATTAAAAATGTAAGTAGATATATTAAAGCCTTATACAAAGGAGCTATAATTCATCATATTAGATTTTAGTTATATATTCGACGCAAAGATAGTGATTTTTAATTAAAAATTAGATTTTTAAAGTTACAATGCATTTACAAACCACGTCATCACGAAAGAAAAATACGAATATTTCGCAGATGGTTTTATCATGTGTCATATTGCGGATGCTGCGACTTATTCTTACCTTTGCATAAAGAAAAAGAATTATCAGCATGGACATCAGACAATATGCAATCGCATCGGCGCAACGCACTGATGCCGCCTTGTCCTCGGGCGATATCGAGGAGGCGATACGTATTTCGGGAGAGGCGACCGCTACGCTTGACGCCGAATGGACCCGGCTCTACAACAGCGGTGACAGCGGGAGCGACAATGCATTGACCGCCGGCAATTTCATAGCTTGCCGTCATCTTTTGGCGCTCACGCAGGCCGGAGCATGCGATGAAGCATTCGCCATGGGGGCAATGCTGCTTTACCGCAGCACA
Source organism: uncultured Muribaculaceae bacterium (assembly GCA_947174275.1). Lineage (GTDB taxonomy): Bacteria > Bacteroidota > Bacteroidia > Bacteroidales > Muribaculaceae > JAGBWK01. Next base: position 8,013 of record CAMWIJ010000075.1, on the reverse strand, counting down.
TTGGCGCGCACAAAATCGGCAGAACTCACACAGTCACAGCTCGACATATTGTGCAGCCTGCTTTCTGCCGCCCTTGAAACCGGCGACCGACGCGGATACACCTCTGCGGCTGCCGACGCCGACGAACTTGACCATTTTGCCCATATAATATCATATATCTCCTCAATGCTATATGCATTCTACAGGGAAGTGGGCGACAGCCGTCCCGACTCTACAATACTTGAGGAGGCGTATTCACTGCTGCAACAGATGCAGGAGCTCGGAGCCGTGCAATACCCCGTCATACGTATCGGGGATTGTGACATACCGGCGGGCGACATCAAGGCCATACTCCCCGACCTGCTCGGCCGCAGCAAAGCCCTCGGCCTTCTGAAGGCGGAATAGCATTATAATTCACATTAATATATTATATAAGAATAAAAAAATCTTCTTCCCGAGTGAGACAAACGGGAAGAAGATTTTTTTATCGACTATATCAAGTTTCAGAAAAGATAGGCCAGCGTGATTGTCCACGAGCGGTTCTTGCCTTTGAAATTAAGATTTTTGAGGTCATCCAAAGCGTCTGAACCATGAAGCGCATTTGCTGAATTTGTAAGACCGAAGCCATAGCTTGCCGCAACCTGAATCTTGTTGAGCAGTTGCACGCCGGCACCAATGTTCCAGGCGAAGTCAAATTTGCGGCTGTTCCACGCATCCTTGAAATTCTGCTTCGAGCAAAGGAATGAGAAGTCAGGACCGGTGGTGAGGAACGGGGCTATGATTTTGCCTGTGCCGAGAATTGACATTTTCCATTTGAAGTTGATGGGTATATCGATATAACCGCGATGGTCGGTATCGGAGATGTTGCCGGCATTGTCGTAAACATCAACCGAGCGCTGGGCATAAAGAACAGATGCATCAAATCCGAGATTTATGACCGGCACTGTAAACTCAGCCATGACACCGCCGGTGAACCCGGCACGGTTGTCAGAATCGAATGTTGATTTGTCAAAACTCAATTTGTTGACAGCGACACCGGCTTTCACACCGAAACGGAACTGAGCCTGCGCGCCTGCTACTGACACCATCGCCAACAACATGGCAACGAAAAGGTGACGAAATTTTTTCATTTTCATTATAATTAGTTAAATAATAAGTAGACTATATTATGGTAATTTATATTATAGTGTGCAAATATAACAATTCTAAGTTGTATATTTGTAGTTGAAAACAAATTTTTATAAATCATGACAGCTGACGAACGTTTGAAAACCGAAGAAAAAATCGTATCCATGCTAAAGATGGTATATGACCCCGAGATACCTGTCGACATCTACAGCCTCGGACTGGTATATAAAATCGACCTTGATGATGACGGTAATCTTGTAATCGACATGACAATGACGGCGCCCAATTGTCCGATGGCCGATTTTATCGTAGATGACGCACGATATAAACTTGAATCAATCGAGGGAGTGAAATCCGTCACAATAAATGTAGTTTTTGAACCGGAATGGAACAAAGACATGATGACCGAGGAAGCTAAACTCGAACTTGGATTTCTATAGGCAGAATATGTAAAAAATATTGCAATTTATAGAATATACAAAACCAAACACCTGTAGTTTAAACATTTACATATTCAAAATATAGACAGCTAAATAAATAATCAGTACTGAAACAATGAGCCAGAAACCGATTTATTTCATTTCCGACCTACATCTCGGCTCCACCTACGACCCGCATTCACGCCAACGCGAACGACTCGTGACGGAGTTTCTGGAGAGCATTGCCGACAAAGCGGGAGCCATATATCTGGTCGGCGACATTCTCGACTATTGGTATGAATACCGCACCGTTGTGCCGAGGGGATATGTGAGATTTTTCGGCGCTTTGGCCGCTTTGGCTGACAAGGGGGTGAAAATCACCTGGTTCATAGGCAATCACGACATCTGGCTTTTTGATTACCTGCGCGACGAAATCGGGATTGAAATCATTGACGGACAATTGGTAACCGATATTTACGGCAAACGGTTCCTGATAACGCACGGCGACGGCGTGGGCAAACTGCCGCGAGGATTCAGATTTATACGAAGCGTATTCCGTAACCGCGTGTGCCAGAAGCTATATGCCTCGATACATCCGAGATGGACCATCCCGTTTGCCCTAAAATGGTCAAGCCACAGCAGAAGCAACGAAAAGGAGATGCCTCCCTTTGACATCATATCCGACCCTCTTGCTGAATATGCCCGCAAATGGCAGACGGAACACCCGCTTGAACATGTCGATTATTTTGTATTCGGCCACAGGCATATCTTGATTGACCGCGAACTTGACGATGGCGCCAAAGTAATTATTTTGGGCGACTGGCTCAAATATTTCAGCTATGGATATTATGACGGCGAGAGCTTCTCTCTGCATCATTTTAAATCAAAAATGCAATAATATTCATATTTGCATCTATATTTTAACATTATTTCACAGTTTAACAGTAACACTCAAATTCAACCTTAACAAACTAATTATTAAATATATATAAGCAAATATACAATAGTACGACAATTCAAAGGGACAAAAAACATGTTAGAAAACATATAAATTTGTTTGGTTTACACAATTATTCATGCGACATTTGCAACACAAACCTAAAACAATCTTTTTTACCTTAGAAATTGTACCTATTGGAAACCATAAAAGGGAGCTTCGAGACGAAGTTCCTTTTTATTTTATACTTACCGACAGCTTATCGGCAATAATTTGTATATTTGCATTAAGAAACCTGTTATGGAAAGAATAGACAAAAACATAGTCATCATACTTGCGTCGGGCAGCGGAAGCCGTTTCGGCGCGAGCCGGCCGAAGCAATTCTGCAATCTGGGCGGCCGGCCGTTGCTTATGCGCACCATCGACCGGTTTGCCGAAGTCATTCCGGCCGAAAATATACTTATAGTGATAGACCACGCGATGGAAGGCTTATGGAAATCGCTATGCGAAAAAGAGAGGTTTGTATCGCCACGCGTGACATTCGGCGGAAGCACGCGCACCGAGTCTCTCGCAAAAGCGCTGAGCGCCCTTTCCGATTGTCCGGACGACACGGTAGTCATGATACATGACGGGGCGCGTCCGCTCGTCAGCGAAGCTCTGATACGCCGCATGGCATCGATACCTGATGGATATGCAGGCGCCGTGCCCGCAGTGCCGGTCACCGACACGCTGCGTCATATCGAAGCCGACGGCGACAGCGCCACCGTGGCGCGAAGCGAATATGTCGCAGTCCAGACCCCGCAGTCATTCACCATCGGCACACTGCGAAAATCGTTTGCCGACTACAGCAGGCACTCCGTCACCGACGACGCCACTATGGTGCAGAATGTCACCGGCGGGAAAATAGCGCTTATCGACGGCGAACACGGCAATATCAAAGTCACCAACCCCATTGACATGGCTATAGCCGAGGCTCTGCTCAACCTGAGTCAAACCACAGAGTGCTGAACCCATTGTTAACAGATAAACCTCACCGACTTGGACTCATTATTCAGGCTTGACATAAAATATCTGAAGGGAATAGGCCCGGCGCGTGCCCAGCTTCTCGACAAAGAGCTCGGAATAAAGAACTACTACGACCTGCTCCACCACTTCCCCACCCACTATATCGACCGCTCGCGCATATATCGCATCGCCGATATCAACGGAGAGATGCCCTACGTGCAGCTGCGCGGACGGTTTGTGTCATTCGCCGAACAGGGAGAGGGGGCGAAGCGTCGGCTTGTGGCACTGTTTTCCGACGGCAGCGGCGTAATAGAAATCGTGTGGTTCAACCGCATAAGGCAGATCTCCGAAGCTTACACACCCGGCAACGAATACATACTTTTCGGCAAACCCAATCAGTTTAACAACCGCTGGAGCATAGTACATCCCGAGGTAGACACAACGGCATCGATAGCAGCCACCACCGGTATGCGCGGAGTGTATCCGCTCACAGAGAAACTGCGCAACCGCGGCATATCGTCACGGACATTCCACACCTGGATACAGACCGCACTGTCGGCCATAAAAATAATCAACGATCCGATACCGGACGAAATTCTCTCCCGATACAGACTCACAGGCGCACTCGAAGCATTGCGCACGGTGCACAATCCGGCGTCGGCACAAATGCTGCAACAGGCCAGACTACGGTTAAAATTCGAGGAACTGTTTCTGCTCCAGCTCAACATACAGCGCTACGCCCGACGGCGCAAGCATACGCTCGCCGGCTATAGGTTCGCACACATCGGCGAAAACTTCAACTCATTCTACTTCAACCGCCTGCCGTTTGAACTCACCGGCGCGCAAAAACGCGTAATAAAAGAGATACGCGCCGATATGGGTTCCGGACGACAGATGAACCGGCTTTTGCAGGGCGATGTCGGGTCGGGGAAAACCCTTGTGGCACTGCTGTGCATGCTCATAGCGCTTGACAACGGCACGCAGGCCTGCCTGATGGCGCCGACCGAGATACTCGCCACGCAGCATTACGAGACATTGTCGGGGCTGGTGGCGCCGCTCGGCATCAACGTAAAACTCCTCACCGGGTCGACACGCAAGAAAGAGCGCGACATCATCGACCGGCAGCTTGCCGACGGCTCGCTCCACATACTTGTCGGAACCCATGCCGTGATAGAAGACCGCGTGCAGTTCAGGCAGCTCGGCTTCGTGGTAATCGACGAGCAACACCGCTTCGGCGTGGTGCAGAGAGCCCGATTGTGGAAAAAGAGCGCTGTGCCCCCGCATGTGCTTGTCATGACAGCCACACCTATACCGCGAACGCTGGCAATGACGATTTACGGCGACCTTGACGTGTCGGTGATTGACGAGCTGCCGCCGGGACGCAAACCGATCGTGACACTGCTGCGATATGAAGACCGACGATATGATGTCTACAAGTCTATCGGCGCACAGCTGCGCGCCGGACGTCAGGCCTATATCGTCTACCCTCTCATAAAAGAGAACGAAAAGCTCGACCTGAAGAGTCTTGAGGAAGGATATGAGACCATACGAGAGACATTTCCGTCATATCGCGTAGCCTTCGTGCACGGACAGATGAAACCCGCGGAAAAAGACCGGCAGATGAACCTCTTTGCCACTCATCAGGCCGACATACTCGTAGCGACGACAGTGATAGAGGTCGGAGTCAACGTGCCAAACGCCACCACGATGGTGATAGAGAACGCCGAACGGTTCGGACTGTCGCAGCTGCATCAGCTCAGAGGGCGCGTGGGGCGTGGAGAAGGTCAAAGCTATTGCGTGCTGATGTCGAAACACAAGATAGCCGCAGACACACGCAAACGCCTCGAACTTATGACATCGACCACCGACGGATTTCTTATCGCCGAAGCCGACCTCAAGATGCGCGGTCCGGGCGACCTCGAAGGCACCATGCAGAGCGGCATGATGCTCAATCTCAACATAGCGTCGCTGGCAACCGACGGACAGATAGTGCAGATGGCGCGCGACGCGGCCGACAGCCTGCTTGACACCGATCCGGAACTGGCACAGCCAGAGCACACACGTCTGTCAAAACTCATAAATCTGATTTTTGACAGAAAAATAGATTTCAGCCTCATAAGCTGAACAAGCCCTAATATATGTTGTAAAACATAAAAACACATAAACACCTTATTTGCAATATATTACACAGTTATTTCAAATCATTTGCACTTTATTTACATTTTTTAAACGCCTGATATTTCGATAATTTGAGAAAAGTGTGTAAATTTGGGGTATCTGTTACCACGAGTCACACCATAAAGGTCACTTTTCTTTACAGAGCGGCTCCGTAAAATGACCTGAACATCAATGGAAAAATCTTTAATCATCATTAAGCCTTCAGGCTTGCAACGCGGTCTTGCAGGAAATGTCATAGAGCGTTTCCAGCGCAAAGGACTACAAATCAACGGCATCAAAATGATGCAACTTGACGAGACTATACTTCGCAGTCATTACGCCCATCTGACCGACCGGCCGTTCTTCCCGCTGATACTCAAATCAATGATGGCATCGCCCGTCATCGTGATGGTATTGTCAGGAAAAGATGCAATTTCAGTGATAAGAGAGATGACAGGATCAACCAACGGGCGCAAGGCAGCCCCCGGGACAATACGCGGCGACTTTAGCATGAGCGGGCAGGAAAACATAATCCACGCCTCTGACTCTGCGGAAAGCGCGGCAGCGGAGATTGCCCGATTCTTCAAGCCTGACGAGATTTTTGAATACAAACCGGCGCATATAGGATATCTGTATGCCGACGACGAAATAACCGAATAACCTACATTAACGCCTCACTCTAAAGAATAATGCAGCTTAAATCAATCGCAAAAACATTAGCATCGCTTGCAGCAATACTGGGAATAGCGGCCAATGCCGACGCGCAGACCTACCGCCTTCCAGGAGAGCACACCGACCAGCACCGCGACCTCATAGCGGGTCAGGTCAACATCAACAACCAGATAAAGGTAGAGACAACGCAGCAATTTCTTGACAATCTCTTTGAGAACGAAGAGGAGCCGGAAATGGATATTTACACCGAAGGATGGGATTCGAAACTTGTCAACGCATACGCCGGCATGGACGTGCCCGACACCCACACTATCGATGTGTCTAAATTCTGTATGCCCCACCCCGGATATGTGACATCGCCCTACGGCTACCGCAAACGTTTCCGCCGCATGCACAAGGGAGTCGACCTGAAGCTCTATATCGGCGACACCATACGCGCCGCATTTGACGGCCGGGTGCGTCTGACCAACTTCGAACGTCGCGGCTACGGATATTATGTCATCGTGCGCCACACCAACGACCTTGAAACCGTCTACGGGCATCTTTCGAAATTTCTCGTAGAGCCCGACCAATATGTCAAAGCCGGCGACCCCATAGCCCTCGGCGGCAACACCGGACGCTCCACCGGGCCGCATCTCCATTTCGAGACCCGCTACATGGGCTATGCCATCAACCCTTCGGCAATCTTCGACTTCGCCAACCAGACCGTGCACACCGACACCTACACATTCACCAAGTCGACATATCAGGATGCACGCAACTACGACCCGGCGGCGAATACAGAATACGCCAAGGTCTACAACCAGAACAACCCCCGCCCCACCGCAGCCGCAAGCGCCTCAGCCACAAAATCGGGCAGCAAGTCATCGTCGGGAGCGGCGACCTACAAAGTCAAGAAAGGTGACACCCTGGGCGCAATCGCAGCCCGTCACCACGTGACTGTGCGGCGTCTCTGCCAGCTCAACGGCATCAACACGAAAACGAAACTACAGATCGGACAACGTCTCAAAGTAAAATAACCGGACAAACAACGGCGGCCATCTAATCACGGTGGCCGCCGTTGTTTATCCGCATAGCCGGAAGAGATTACGGCTAATAAACCGCGAAATGGCGAAAATTGAATAAGATAGTGAAAAACAAGTGGAAAAAATTGCCGTAAAATTTGGTCGTAGAGCGATTAAGTTGTAATTTTGCGGTCGGAAAAGCGTAATCTCTGGCGAGACAAGGTTGCTCGCGTATATTGCGCAGTTGTTAACATTTTAAACAAAAAGTAAAATGGACTTGATTAAAGTAGCCGAGGAAGCATTTGCAACCGCAAAACAATTTCCGGAATTCGGCCCGGGCGACACAATTACAGTTGCATACCGCATCAAAGAGGGTAACAAAGAGCGTATCCAGCAGTACCGCGGTGTTGTAATCCGTATTTCAGGCGAAGGAAACAAAAAACGTTTCACCGTACGCAAAATTTCCGACAACATCGGCGTTGAGCGTATCTTCCCCATCGAGTCGCCGTTTATCGACTCAATCGTAGTCAACAAGTATGGTAAAGTACGTCGTGCGAAACTTTATTATCTGCGCAAACTTACCGGCAAAAAAGCTCGTATCAAAGAGCGCCGCGTAAACATTGCCAAATAATTGACGGCTACCCGACCTACGAAAGCATGGGGCTGTGTCAAAATAGGCGCAGCCTCTTTTTATAACATGCTGAAAAACATA
>CAMWIJ010000074.1 GCA_947174275.1 uncultured Muribaculaceae bacterium | reverse complement strand
TATATCACTTTTACTAATTATAAACGTGGAATTTAGTCTTAAGTTAGTGACATTGTACGGCTCGTGCGTCCGCTAATACTCTGATTATTAAACACTAACTTCGGACACACGAGCCGTGCGTCCCTACATTTTGAAGTGCAGCAACCCCTCAAGACAAAGCCGGAAATTATTATATTGCCACGCTCTGCAATTCAGGCTTGAACCACTTATATACTATTTCTGAATTTTGATTTTCACCGACAGGTATAAACAGGTATAAAAAAGAAATGATTGTCTCTCGACAATCAATCTTTTGTTAACCTTAAATCTAATACCATGAAAAACACAATGCAAAGGTAATGCTTTTTCGCATCGCCGCAAAACATTCGGCACAAAAACAGCCGACTTTTAACATCTTTTATTGACACCTTGCTTTTAGTTGCTACTTACAAGGTGATTTTTGTCGTTTTCAACGGCCTGACGTAGCAATTTGCCACAATCAACACTGCAATTTCCCATACAGCCGGCTACCTCGCACGAAGCCTCGTTAACACTTGTTTACATGCCCGTATTGCCTCTGAAAATCAACCCATTGCAACAAAAAGCGGAAGCGCGGAGGATATATAGACAAATCTTCCGCGCTTCAGCTGTGTATCGTCGACAGGGGTCAGCCGCCGAAATTGTCGTAATGAATGCTTTCCGGGTCAACGCCGAGCGAATCGAGCATCTTGTTGACAGCCGCGCTCATCGGACCGGGGCCGCACATATAATATTCGATATCTTCGGGATTGGGGTGATTTTTGAGATAGGTGTCATAAATCACCTGATGCACGAAGCCGGGGGTATATTTCACGCCGGCCGCGTCAGCCGCCGGGTCGGGACGGTCAAGCGCAAGATGGAACTTGAAGTTGGGGAATTCCTTTTCAAGCTGCAGGAAATCATCGAGATAGAACACCTCGTTGAGTGCACGCGCGCCGTAGAAGTAATTCATTACGCGGTCAGTGGTGTGAAGCGTCTTTGTCATGTGCATGATCTGGGCACGCAGAGGAGCCATGCCCGCACCGCCGCCTATCCACATCATCTCTGCCTGCGAGTCGAAGATAGGATGGAAATCGCCGTAGGGTCCCGACATCACCACCTTGTCGCCGGGTTTGAGCGTGAATATATAGCTTGACGCTATGCCGGGCATCACGTCCATAAATCCGACTTCGGGTTTCGGTTTGAACGGAGGCGTGGCGATGCGTACGGTGAGCATTATGCGGTCGCCCTCCGCGGGATAGTTTGCCATCGAATAGGCGCGCACTGTTGTCTCGGTGTTGACGCACTTCAGGCCGAAAAGGCCGAATTTTTCCCATGCCGGCAGATATTCGTCACCGATGAGACTCTTGTCGATATCCTTGTCATAGTCCATCGAATATGGCGGTATCTTGATCTGCGCGTACGACCCGGGGATGAAGTTCATGTGTTCGCCGGGAGGAAGCGCCACGATAAATTCTTTGATGAATGTGGCGACATTTTTGTTGGATATGACTTCGCATTCCCACTCCTTGACGTCAAGCGCCGACTCTGGCACGAGTATTTTCATATCCTCCTTCACCTTGACCTGACATGCCAGACGCCAGTCATCTTTCATCTCCTTGCGCGAGAAATGCACCGCTTCGGTGGGCAATATCTGTCCGCCCCCCTCGGTGACTCTCACGCGGCACTGTCCGCAGCTGCCTTTGCCTCCGCAGGCCGAAGACAGGAATATGTTCTGGTCGGCGAGTGTCGACAGAAGCGATTTGCCGGCCGGCACACTCACACTGTCGCTGTCGTTGATGTTGATTGTCACATCGCCGCTCTTGACAAGGTATTTCTTCGCCACAAGCAAAATGATAACGAGCAGAAGCGTTATCCCCAGGAAAATGCCGACCGTGGCTATCAGTGTCGGCATCATTGATGATTGTTCGAGTAATATCATGACCGCTTATCAGATTTTAATACCGAGGAAACTCATGAACGCAATGCCCATAAGGCCGGTGATGATGAAAGTGATGCCCACTCCGCGCAACGGACGGGGTATGTTGGAGTAAGTAGCGAGACGTTCGCGGATGGCTGCCACCGCCGAGATTGCGAGAAGCCAGCCGATGCCCCAGCCGCCGCCCGCACAGATTGCAGTGCCGACATTGGGGAAATCGCGCTGCTGCATGAAGAGCGAGCCGCCGAGTATCGCGCAGTTAACCGCGATAAGGGGCAGGAATATGCCGAGCTGTGCATAGAGCGCGGGGCTGTATTTCTCGACAACCATCTCCACAAGCTGCGTCATTGAGGCTATCACGGCGATAAACATGATGAGCGAGAGGAAACTCAGGTCGACACCGGCATATTCCGGGCCGAGCCATGCCAGTGCCCCGGCTTTGAGCACGTAAGTGTTGAGCAGATAGTTGATCGGGAGCGTTATAGCGAGCATGAATGTCACGGCCACGCCAAGTCCGAACGCCGTCTTTACATTCTTTGATACCGCCAGAAAGGAGCACATGCCCAGAAAGTAGGCGAATATCATGTTGTCGACAAATATCGACCGTATAAAGATATTGAAATTTTCCATCTTAGTGAGTTGTTTTATTCCTGAATATCTTTATTGATTGAACGGTGTATCCAGATGATGCAGCCCACGATGATAAGCGCCATCGGGGGGAGTATCATAAGACCGTTGTCCACATATCCCGCGGCGTAAAATGACTTCGGCACCACCTGCATGCCGAAAAGCGTGCCCGAACCGAGCAACTCGCGGAAAAACGCCACTATGACAAGGATTATCGTATAACCGATACCGTTGCCCACTCCGTCGAGAAACGACGGCCACGGACTGTTGGCCATTGCGAATGCCTCGAGACGTCCCATCAATATACAGTTGGTGATGATAAGTCCGATAAACACCGACAGCTGTATCGCCACATCGTAGGCAAATGCCAGCAGCAGCTGATTGACGATGATGACAAGTCCGGCCACCACCACGAGCTGCACTATGATGCGGATATTAGTCGGTATCGTGTTGCGCAGCAGCGATATGATGACATTGGAGAATGCAAGCACCGCTATCACCGACATGCCCATCACAATCGCCGGCTCAAGTTTCACTGTAACAGCCAGGATGGAGCATATACCGAGTATCTGCACCACCACCGGGTTGTCTTTTGAAAACGGGTTGAAAAACACCGCTTTGTTCTTTATTTTTTCAGCCATAGCTTAATATCTTATCTCATTTTATTTATACAGACGGCTCTTATTTGTTCTGACGGCTCTGCAGAAAAGCGTCGTAGGGTCGCAGACAGTTGTCGAGCATCGCGCCCACACCCTTGCTGGTGATGGTGCCGCCCGATATGCCGTCGACATAGTCACTGCCGTCGGTCGGACGCTGTCCGGCCTTTACAACAGTGACAGGCAGAAAACGTCCGTTCTTGAAAAACTCTTTTCCGATAAACTCCTTCTGAAACTTCTCCGTGGTTATCTCTGCGCCGAGGCCCGGGGTCTCGCCTGAGTGAGAGAAATAAGTGCCGTACACGGTCGAGCCGTCGGCATCGAGAGCCACATAACCCCATATAGGACCCCACAGACCGTTGCCCGACACCGGAATGATATATTCGAGCCTGTCGTCGGCAAGGGTGCACACATACACCGGAAGCTCGCGCTCCGAATCGGCCAGCTTGGCTTGGGCGGCCACATCGATATTGAATATCTCCATATCGTCGGGACCGCCCGTCTTGACGACATTTCCTTCGGTATCGACCACGAGCATGGCCGTGATATGCTGATTGAACTTATCCTTGACATCCTTGGCGTCGCACTTGACGTGCACCGAGGCAAGTATCTGTTTCATTTTGTCGGCGTTGGCATTGGCTATCTGACGGTCGCGCAGCGACATTGACGTGAACGCCAGCGCCGCGCCCACTACCACCACCAGCACGATGATGTAGATTACTGTATAGGTATTGCTTTGCTTATTCATTGTCGGTGATTTTAATTTTCATTCGACGTTCGCGGCGGCGCACGTTGCTCTGCACGACACACCAGTCGATGAGCGGCGCGAAAGCGTTCATCAGCAGCACGGCGAGCATCGCGCCCTCGGGATATCCGTTATTATACACACGTATGATGATGGCGATTGCGCCTATCAGAAATCCGTAGATATATTTGCCGACATTGGTGCGGCAGGCGGTCACCGGGTCGGTGGCCATGAACACCGCGGCAAAGGCGAAACCGCCCAGACATAGCTGGTCGGCCACTGAAAGCATCGACGCCGGATATAACGGAGTGCTGCACGCATTGGCTATCAGCGACATCACCGCGCCGCCGGCAAACACCGACACTATTATGCGCCACGATGCTATTCCCGCAAAGAGAAGTATCGCCGCTCCGATAAGTATGCAGAGCGTTGAGGTCTCGCCGAAGGAGCCCGGAATCAGGCCGAAGAACATGTCGGAGGTCGTGACGGGGTCAGAGCCTACGGTCGAGGTTATGGTGACACTCTGCTCGCCCGCCTGCAGCGCAACCTGACCGAGCGGAGTGGCTCCGGTAAATGTATCGACCACCGTGCCCTCTCCGAGTCCGGCTATCGCATCGGTATCGACAAACACCTTGTCGCCGCTCATCTGACCCGGATAGGCGAAAAACAGAAACGCTCTCGTCACGAGCGCCACATTGAAGATATTGTAGCCGGTGCCGCCGAACACCTCCTTGACAAATATCACCGAGAAGGCCGTAGCCACGGCAATCATCCACAGCGGAGTGTCAATCGGGCATATCAGCGGTATGAGGATACCGGTCACAAGAAAACCTTCCTGTATCTCCTCGCGGCGCCACTGGGCCACCGCAAACTCTATGCCGAGACCGACAACGTATGACACCACCAGCTTTGGCAGCACGGCAAGAAATCCGTAGAGCATCAGCGACACGAACGGCTTTTCCGCCGCACCGATAGCCACCCAATGCTGATAGCCGGCGTTATACATGCCGAACAGCAGACAGGGCACCAGCGCCATCACGACAATTATCATTGTGCGCTTTGAGTCCATACTGTCATGGATATGCGCTCCCGATGTCGAGGTCGACCGGGGAGTGAACAGAAATGTCTCAAAGCCATCATAAACGGAGTGGAACGCATGCAATCGTCCCCCCTCCTGAAAATGCGGCTTGACTTTGTCAAGCATCTTTCTTAATGCTTTCATCTATAATGCAGTAGCGTTTGCTAAAATATTAATTCAAAATTTCATGCCGAAGCTGCTATTCGAGCTCCTTGCGCAGATAGTCGAGCCCCTCGCGCACTATCTTCTGCGCTTCTGTCTTTGAGGTGTCGGCATACTCGCCGAGCGCGAAATCTTCGGGAGCCACTTCATAGATGCCGAGTTTCTCCATCTTCTCGATGTCGCGGCCTATGATGGCTTTAAGCAGATATTCGGCCATGATGTCCATAGGCATGTAGCGGTCATATTCGCCTGACATTATGAGCGCCCTGCGGCCGCCGAGCAGACGTGCGTCGGGTCGGAACACCCGGCCGAGGAATTTGCCCGGGAAAGTGCGGCTCTGGCTCATCTTGCGGGGCGACAGCGAAGCCCACCCCATGAATTCATCGACATCGTCACCTTCGGGTATCACGGTAATCTGACGGTAGGGATAACGCAGGTAGCCGTCTGTGCCGACCGTGACTCCGGTGAGCACATTGCCAGAGATGATGCGCTGATGGTGGGTCGCAGGCACGAGTTGCCCGTCGGTAAGCGACGCTATGGCGGCGCCGATGACCGTGCGCATCACTTTAGGAGTCTTGACTTCCGAACCGGTCAGCGCCACATAATCGGTGAAATCGACCGAACCGGTCAGCATCAGCCGTCCGATGCGCCACAATGTTGCAAGGTCGAGTGTCCATACCGTCTCCCCCTTGTTGACAGGAGAGATATTGGCAATCAGCACTCCGGCATTGCCCGACGGGTGCGGCCCCTCTACATCGACCATCTCGGCTCCGGAGATATCGGCAACAAGGCCGTCGGCACGGCGTCCGATATATATCTTGCCGCGGGTCATTTTCGACAGAAGCGCCACAGCGGCCTCGAGTGTCTCTGTGTCATTGTAATATGCCGCCGGACTGACTGCAAGAGGCGCCGAGTCAATCGCTGTGACAAATATGTCGCGCGGCACGGCATCGGGATTTGGAACGATATCGTACGGACGCTGGCGCATCATCGCCCAAAGTCCGGAGTTTTTGAGCAGATTGCGGGCTTCAGCCTCGTCTTTGACCGAAACGGCATGCGTCAGGCGGTCGTCGCCGCCGTCGGGCGTCACTACAACGCGGAGTATCTTGCGGCGCTCGCCGCGCACGATAGCCTCCACCGTGCCCGCCACGGGCGATACGAGCTTCATCGCCTCGTCGCGCTTATCATAGAGCAACGGCGCGCCGGCACTTACCTTGTCACCCTCCTTCACTGCCGGTTTGGCGACAAATCCGATAAAATCGTCGGGAATTATGGCGTATGACGCCGATTGGGGCGCATCGACGGCAGCGAGGTCATCGACCCCTCCGGCCATCCTTATGTCAAGCCCTTTGCGTATTTTTAATTTCCGGCTCATATTTAATTATATCAGCTATGATTATTGTTTCAGTTCAAGCGATTTCCACGCAGTCGGCCACAATTCTTCTATAATAACACAAAGCTGAGGCAATTACACCGGAGCATCACGGATTTATACTACCGTAAATAAGGTATATGGATTTATCATGGCAGGCGTAGTCACGCCAAAATTTCTGCAAATTTAATTTTTAATTTCAGAGTATTTTAAATTATTACATATTTTTTTCAAAAAAAATTATTTAACACGGGCAGTCACCAACATTGCCGATGTTAAATTTTAACAATCATTAAAACATGTGGCCGCTGTCACGACACACGTCATCTCCCGCAATCAAACAACAAAACTCACCGCGGTTTTGATTAAAAACATAGCTATAAACAGTAGAAAAAGACTGCAATATGCTTCCGATAACTTAAAAAACGTTACGCCGTGACAAAATATGCCAAAATAGAGAAATTGAGGCTTAAAAATTTTGATAGTTAAAAAATAAAGGATACATTTGCAGTTAGAAGTCACGCAGACCATTGTAAAATGCAAGCGGATGACCTCCAAGTAAACCAAGAAATATGCTATATATCAACCGGCATTTCCTTACGCGCCTCCGACGCGGGCACAGCATAAACCCTAAGCCATGAATACGGACCTAAGCCTGAAAAATAGCGTTGACTTTACTTGCCTGATCATAGAAAAATAAAGAACAAACTTATTTTAAGAAAAATCTAAAAAACAATCATTATTAATTAACCATTAATTTAAGTATTTATCTTTTATGGAAGCTCAAAAGCCCAATTCTCCCCAGCCGCGTCCCGCTGACAAGGCTAAAGGTCAAGCGCAAAAAAGCAAAGTACGTGGTATCAAGAACGCATTCTTGGTTATCATCGCCTGCTTTATCGTAGCCGTTTGCTTGTTCTTGTTCGTATTCGGTAGCTCAAGCCACTTCGGCAAAGTTCAGCTCATGAACGAAACCCAGACTGCCGGTCTTTACGAAGGCAAAGATGGCAAACTCACTGAAGACGTGACTAAAGCAGCAGCCTACACCAAAGAGCAGGCCAAAGAACTTGAGGACGAAGCTCTCGAAGGCACTCCCATCCCCGCATACTACAGCGGTTCAATGGCATTCGCACCCGAATACGTTTCAAAGAACGCTCACCCCGAAGACCTCGTAGGTACAGTGTTCAAAGGCGGTATCATCGTGCCTGTTCTTCAGACACTCCTCCTCACCGTACTCGTTCTCTCAGTAGAGCGCGCAATCGCCCTCAAGAGCGCCAAGGGTACAGGCTCAATCTCTAAATTCGTATCTGACGTCAAGAAATGTCTTGCACGCAACGACATCGACGGCGCTCAGGCTCTCTGCAAGAAGCAGAAAGGCTCTGTTGCAGCTGTCGTTTCAGCAGCCCTCAACCGCTACAAAGAGATGGATGCCAACACCGTTCTGACCAAAGAGCAGAAAGTAGCTACTCTCCAGAAGGAAGTAGAAGAGGCTATGGCAGTCGAGATGCCCTCGCTCCAGCAGAACCTCCCCATCGTGGCTACCCTCACCACCCTCGGTACTCTCGTCGGTCTTCTCGGTACTGTGATCGGTATGATCAAGTCATTCCAGGCTCTTTCAGCATCTGGTGCTCCCGACTCAACCGAACTTTCTACCGGTATCTCTGAGGCACTTATCAACACCGCCTTCGGTATCGCAACCGGTGCATTCGCTGTAATCTCTTACAACTTCTACACCAACAAAATCGACAACCTGACTTACGCAATCGACGAAATCGGTTTCTCTATCGTTCAATCGTTTGCCGCAACTCACTAATCCTACCTTCATTTTACAATAGTATTAATAACGAAAACATCTAAGTAAAATATGGGAAAGATTAAAGTAAAAAGGAAGAGCACCCTCATCGACATGACCGCGATGAGTGACGTGACCGTACTTTTGCTTACCTTCTTCATGTTGACTTCGACGTTCCTCCAGAAAGAGCCGACCCAGGTAGTGACACCCCCGTCGGTATCCACTCAGAAAATCCAGATGTCGAACGTAGCCCAAGTGCTCGTCGCCACCAGCGAGGATGACAAGGATACCCCCAAGGTGTATCTCTCTGTGACAGGTGAAGCCAACCCCGACATACCCGAGGACAATCCCGGAGCATGGGGTTCGGAAAACCTGCGCAAGGAAATCCTGAAAAATGCGGTTGCTCTTTACATGGAAGCGGGCGGTAAAGATCCCGGCATCACAAACGACGATATCGAGAAATTTGCCAAGGTAGCCACATTCGGTGTGCCTATCAGCAAAATGCACGAATTCTTCAGCCTGGATCAGACGAAGCAAGATGAATGGTTGAGCGACCTCGACAGAGCCGACTCCGGAATTCCTTTGGTCAACTACCTGGCGACCAAGGAGCTTGACGCAAGCGGCAACCCTGTCAAGACCAACGAATTCCAGATCTGGATGAGAGCGATTTTCAACGCTACCCCCTACGACGAAGCATTGCAGACTCTTAACTTCAAGATGCGCAAGACCGGCGAAGGCATAGCAGTGAAAGCAGACAGAGGCACTTCATTCAACACTGTCAACAAAGTGCTTGAAAACCTCCGTACCATCAAAATGAACAAATTCACCGTCATGACGGCGTTGAAATCTGAAAACGAATAATCATTATGGCACAGATAGAACAATCAGACGGCGGCAAAAAGAAAAAAGGCGCCCAGAAGAAGATGCATATCCATGTCGACTTCACCCCGATGGTGGATATGAACATGCTCCTTATCACGTTCTTCATGCTTTGTACCACGATGATTAAATCGCAGACACTTAGCATCGCCCTCCCCGCGCCTCCCGACCCCAATCAGGAGCGCACGCAGGACAACTCCGAAACCGTAGCCGAAACCAAAGCCATCACTTTGATTATCGACTCCGAACGTGATAAAGACGGAAACATTGTGACAGATGCCGACGGCAATCCCAACGATGTGGTTTACTACTACTTCGGCTTCGAACCGACTATCGACGAAAACAAAAACGTTATTTTCGGTGGCGAAGGCTTCAAAGTAGACAACACTGTCAAAGCAGAGAAATTTATCGGAAACGACGGCAGCGCCACACAAGGCATACGCCGCGTGCTCCACGACAGAAACGCCCAGGTGCTCGAAAAGCTCGAAAGCTACAAAGACCAGTGGCGTCGCGGCAAGATTACCGAGGAGGAATTCCAGAACATCGCCCGCGAAGTCCGCAACGACAGTACGTTCACAACCCGTCCGCAGGTTACCGTAAAGGCAACACCCCAGGCCTCATGGCAGAGTGTGATATCAGCTCTCGACGAAATGCAGATCAACCAGATTTCTCAGTATCGTATCGGCTCGTTCACACCCACCGACTCTCTGTTGATAGTAGATTACAAACGTCGTAATCCTGCCGAATAAGATGCAAGATTTATTAACTTTTAAAATTGTAAGAACATGGCAAAAGATGTAGATCTTTCATCGAAAGAATGGACCGACCTTATATTCGAAGGTAAAAATAAAGAATTCGGAGCCTATACCCTCCGTCAGGCCAGCGACCGTCGCCACAATCTCGCTGTGCTCTATGTAATCGCCGGCCTCGTGCTCGTGCTCATCTTCGCGTGGCTCTATGGCATGTATCGTGCCGAAAAAGAGCGTGCCGAGAAGGAACGTGTAGCCGAGCTTCTGGCAAACATCGAGCAGGAGCAGTTTGACGAACTTGAGGTCGAACTTGACATTCCTGAAGACGAGAACCAGATGGAACAGGAAGAGGAAATTCCCGAACCTGAAGAGGAAGAAGCTCTCGCTGAGGAAATCCTCAACACCGAGAAGTTCACCGAATTCCTTGTACAGAAAGACGAGGATGTAAAAGAAGAAGTGAAATCAGCCGATGATGTCAAGGATACTTCCACTGCACTCGGTTCGACCGACTTCGACCAGGGTACCGACGACCTCAACATCGTACGCGAACACAAGAACGAAGTCATCGTCGAAGAGAAAAAGCCCGAACCCGTAGAGGAAAAGGTATTTACCTCTGTAGAGCAGATGCCCCAGTTCCCCGGCGGTGAAGGCGCGCTTCTCAAATACATCAGCGACCACATCAAGTATCCTACCATCGCAATGGAAAACAACGTACAGGGCAAGGTAGTCGTACAGTTTGTGGTAACCCGCGACGGTTCGATCGGCGAAGTCAAAGTGGCTCGCGGAAAAGACCCCGACCTTGACAAAGAAGCAGTACGTGTAGTCAAGACCTTGCCGAAGTTTATCCCCGGCAAGATGAACGGCCAGGCCGTCAACGTATGGTACACCCTGCCCATCAACTTCAAGCTTCAGGGCGTCTGATAACCGAAACATACGCTTGCCCCGCGCAAGCATCCCTATAACAGGCGAAGCCGCTGTCCGACAAATGACAGCGGCTTCGCTGCTTTCATCTCATCACAACCGGCGGGAGGCATCCGACTGACATCGGTATTTCACCACAATCCGGCCAAGTCAAATTGCAGCGCATTTACAGTCTCATTTAGTATTGCCGTGAACGTGTTGCAGAACTCAGAGGTATGCCTAATATTGTAGGGACGCACGGCTCGTGCACTGCTGTCCACGGAAAATTTTAACAAACGC
>CAMWIJ010000073.1 GCA_947174275.1 uncultured Muribaculaceae bacterium | reverse complement strand
GCTGCATCGAAAGCAACTGCGACTACAAGACCGTCAGCGTCATTCTCGGTCATGCTGACATCTCCACTACCCTCAACCTCTACGTCCATCCCGGAGCAGAGCAAAAGAAAAAGTGCATCGACAAAATGCTTCGGTCGCTTTGAAAGCAATAGCTGTACGGTTGTTTCTATATCTAAGTCATCGATAGTGGTATTATGCTGCTGTCGGTGACTTTTCAGTTTTCTTGTTGATATTTGTTTGGTAATTTATCTGGTGGCGATTGGGGTAAGAGACAATCTGATTCTTCTTGTTCGAATAGGATTATTTAACTTGGGTGGGCGGTGTTTTTGCCCGTGTGGGTGCTAATTTTGTGGTTATGGAAGCTGTGTGGGCTTTCTTTTGGTTGTTTAATTATTAAATTTTTCGGGTATGTCATTTGTTATCGTTGTGCTATGTTTTTTTGCATGGCTTGGGCAGGCTCTTAAGAATGGAGCGGATGTTTGAATGGCGCTTGTTGCGGTTTACCGGATGCCAAGTAGTTTGTGGGTCTGGAGTGATAGCCGCCATTGTGGATGTTGCTTGATGTAGTCTATTGTGTCGGCTATTATCCGGACGTTGGTGTCGGGGTTGTTGACGTCGCAAGGTTGCAGGTAACGGCAATCGGCGTGGGTGACAGGGAGGGCATCGAAGGATGCCATATTCTGCCCGGCGCCATGAAAGATTACTTTCAGTTCGTCGATGCGTTGGATTTTTACGGGTGCGTCTTTTGGCGATACGGTAATCCAGTCGATTGTTTTGTCGAGTCCGTCCGGCAGCGGTAATGTGCCGTTGGTTTCGATATGCAGGTATTTGCCGAGCTGATGGAGTCGGTCGACGAGTGATCGTGTCAGTTGCAGGGTCGGTTCGCCTCCGGTGAATATTATATGCTGTGTCGGATACTTTGATGCTTCGCTGATGATTTCATCGACAGTGAGTTCACGGCCGCTGTTGTGCTCTGTGTCGCAAAAGCCGCAATGCAGGTTGCATCCACTGAATCTGACGAATACGGCGGGTGTGCCGGACCAGTGACCTTCGCCCTGGAGTGAATAAAATATTTCGTTGATTTTCATTGCGGATGTCGGTTTATATTTCATAAATGGCGATATTGCCTTCGCTTTCCTGCACAGATGTCTTGTAGCATTGTGGAATCTGTTCGGTGACCCAGCGGGCAATGTTTTCGGCTGTGGGGTTAAACGGCAGGAGTTCGTTGAAGTTGCCGTGGTCGAGATATCCGTGTATTTTGTCTTTGATGTGCTTGAAGTCGACGACCATGCCGTCGCTGTTGAGTTGTTCGGATTTGCAGTATATGGTGATAATCCAGTTGTGTCCGTGCAGTCGTTCGCATTTGCTGGGATATGAGAGGTCGAGGCGATGAGAGCCTGCTATTTCAAGGCGTTTGGTTACGTAGTACATATATAGTCAGAATGAGAAGTGACATTGTTAGGAATTGCAAAGGTAATATTTTTTATCGGCAAATCAGCTGTGAATTTATTTTATGTTGGTTTTGGCGTCAAGTGTTTATGTCTTTCGTTACAAAAAGAATGCCTAATTCATGTCGGTTTCCGGATAGATAAATGTGAAAAACGAAGGTGATATGATATGTGAAGGTTTTGTTTTTTTGAGTATTTTTGCAATAATAATATCTATGGATTTATGAATATTGAAGAAGTTAGGGATTATTGTCTGGCGAAACCGTTCGTAACGGAAGATATGCCTTTTGGCGACGGTTATGTCACATTCAGGATTGCCGGGAAAATATTCTGTTGCCTTCCGTTGGCAAAGGGACGGATTGTGCAGTTGAAATGGAGCCCGGATGAGTTTGACGATGTGGTGGAGAATTATTCGTATGTGCGTCAGGCGTGGCATTGGCATAAGCGTCACATGATTCAGTTCGATTTTGATGAGTGTCCGATGCCTGACAGTGTGGTGTCGCAGCTTATCGACAGGTCATATCAGTATGTAAAAGGACGTCTTACAAAGAAGCAAAAGGCGGAACTGGGTCTCTAAATATGAGAAATCTGTGAAGTTGAAGTCAGTAGAGACAACAGGGATATCAGGTTTATGCTTTTTTGTCAACAACAAGAGGTGCGCGGTCGTTTTTATTATGCATCAGATGTGAAAAAATCATGTTTTTTCATTACCTTTGCGCGTTGAATAATCAAAACAAATATTCAGTATGAAAATTTTAGTTACCGGAGCCAATGGGCAACTCGGGCATGAAATGAAAAATGTGCTTGAAGAAAAAATGCCCGGAATAACTCTCTATACAGATATCAATGAGTTGGATCTGACAGATGCGAAAGCTGTTGAGAAATTTGTCTTAGACAATGAGGTGACGCATATAATAAACTGCGCGGCATATACTAATGTGGATCGTGCGGAGGAGGATAAGCTGCTCTGTGCCTCTATCAATGTCAACGCAGTGAAAAATCTCGCTGCTGCCGCTGATCAGAACGGAGCTAAAATTATACATATATCCACCGACTATGTTTTTGACGGGAAGTCGTACAAACCGTATGATGAGTCAGACAAGGTTAACCCTATTTCACAGTATGGCACAACCAAGCGTCAAGGCGAGACTTCGCTTCTTGCCCTTGCACCCAACAGCATAATCATCCGCACGGCGTGGCTTTATTCTCCCTACGGAAAGAATTTTGTAAAAACCATGCTCGAACTCGGAGCTACGCGCAAAGAGTTGCGTGTGGTTTGCGACCAGATCGGCACTCCGACCTATGCACGTGATCTTGCAGATGCAATCTATGCAATATTATCATCTCAGCAGTGGGTGGCGGGTATATATCATTTTACTGACGAAGGCGCATGTTCGTGGTATGACTTTACAAAATCAATCATGCGTATCGCAGGTCTCAAAGACTGCAAGGTCTGCCCTATTCCTTCGGAAGACTATCCTACGGCTGCTGCGCGCCCCTATTACAGCGTGCTTAACCGTAACCGCATAAAGGTGACATACGACATTGAGATACCCCATTGGGAAGAGTCGCTCGAAGATTGTATAAAACGACTAAAGGGAAATAACTGATGGCGGCACTGACAGAGGAAATCAATCGTCGGCGCACGTTTGCCATCATATCGCACCCTGACGCCGGCAAAACGACACTTACCGAAAAGTTGCTTCTGTTTGGCGGGGCGATACATATCGCCGGTGCTGTGAAATCCAACAAGATAAAAAAGACGGCAACCAGCGACTGGATGGAGATAGAGAAACAACGCGGCATCTCTGTCGCCACATCGGTCATGGGGTTCAATTATAAGGATTACAAGATTAATATTCTTGACACCCCCGGTCACCAGGATTTCGCAGAGGATACGTACCGCACGCTTACGGCAGTCGACAGTGTGATAATTGTTGTCGATGTGGCAAAGGGCGTGGAGATGCAGACGCGCAAGCTGATGGAAGTGTGCCGTATGCGCAACACTCCAGTCATTATCTTTGTCAACAAGCTCGACCGTGAAGGTCGTGATCCGTTTGAGATACTTGACGAACTTGAGGCAGAATTGAAGATTGCCGTGAGACCGTTGTCGTGGCCTATAAATATAGGTGCGAAATTCAAGGGCGTGTATAACATATACGAGCATAGTCTCGATCTCTTCACTCCGAGCAAGCAGACAATTTCAAGTCGAGTCGAGATTGATGATGTCAATGACGCGCGTATCGATGAGAATGTCGGAGAAACAGATGCGGCAAAATTACGGGAGGATCTCGAACTCATTGAAGGAGTCTATCCCGAGTTTGACGTTAATGAGTATCTTTCCGGCAAGCTGGCTCCGGTGTTCTTTGGCTCGGCGCTCAATATGTTTGGAGTGAAAGAATTGCTTGATTGCTTTGTGGAAATAGCCCCTACCCCACGGCCGGTAAATGCGCAGGAGCGCGAGATCAAGCCAGAGGAAGATGCTTTTTCTGGTTTTGTATTCAAGATACACGCCAATATGGATCCCAACCACCGCAGTTGTATAGCGTTTGTCAAGATCTGTTCCGGCAAATTTGAGAGAAACGCCAATTACAAGCATGTGCGTTCGGGCAAAATGATGCGTTTCGCCGCACCTACGGCTTTTATGGCGCAAAAGAAGAATATTGTAGACGAGGCTTATCCCGGAGATATTGTTGGTATTCCTGATACGGGCAACTTCAAAATCGGAGATACGTTGACGTCGGGTGAAGAACTCCATTTCAAGGGGCTGCCCAGCTTCTCTCCCGAGATGTTCAAGTATATCGAGAATACCGACCCGATGAAGTCAAAACAGCTTGACAAGGGTATCCAACAGCTCATGGACGAGGGCGTGGCTCAGTTGTTTGTAAACCAGTTCAATGGACGAAAGTTGATAGGCACAGTCGGGCAATTGCAGTTTGAAGTCATACAGTACAGGCTTCTTCATGAGTATGGCGCTCAATGCCGCTGGGAGCCGCTGTCTCTCTATAAGGCTTGCTGGATAGAAAGCGAGGATGCGGAGGCGCTTGCCGCGTTCAAGAAGCGTAAGCATCAGTTTATGGCCGTTGACCGTGATGGCCGAGATGTATTCCTTGCTGACTCCAATTATGTACTACAGATGGCTCAGAGCGATTTTCCGAAAATAAAATTCCATTTTACCAGCGAATTTTAACGGATATTTCACCCCGGCCGCAAACGCACGACCATAGCATATTGTCGCATCGTAAACGCACAGTATATCAGGCTGAAGCATTTACAATGCGACAAAATTATTTTTTATAAATGTGCGTTTATATGCTACGGAATTGCTATATTTGTGGTGCGATTTTGTTGCGCGCAAATTGTTGCGCAACATGCGCAACAAAACACAATTCAAGGGTATGTCTCAAAAAAAAGAAGTTGTCTATCTGCGCCAAAGGCCGAGACGTAACGGCACAATTGCGCTCTATCTTGACATTTGTCGCAACGGAAAGCGTACGAATGAGTATCTGAAGCTATATCTTGTGCCGGAACACACGCGCGACGACAAGCAGAAGAACAAAGAAACGATGAAGCTCGCAGAAGCCATGCGCGCAAAGCGCATTATTGAAATTCAGTCAAAAGACTTTGGTCTTGATATAAAAAAGCACGATGATGCTCGCTTCTTCGATGTCATGCAGAGACTCATAGATCGCAAGGAGGGCACGACAAAGACCAGTTGGCAAAACTGTCGCGCGCATATCCTGAAGTATGAACCGAATGAGAGTATAACATTCAGGGAAATAACGTCGCGATGGGTTCAGGGCTTTAGGGATTACTTGGATACTAAGGCGATGCAATGGGATATCGACTCGCGCAAGCGCGAAGTTAATCCAAAGCCAATTTCTCAGGGGACTAAGGCTCTCATGTTTCAGAAATTCTGCTCAGTATTCAATATCGCAATGCGAGAAGGAATAATCAGCCTCAATCCGACATTGAATGTCGAGCGTTTTAAAGAACCCGAGTCTGATCGTGAATTTCTGACGATTGAAGAGATTAGGAAACTCAGAAAGACGCCACCGCCAAACGAGGCTCTTGCACAAGCCTTTTTCTTTTCGTGCCTGACCGGACTACGCTGGAGTGACATTGTGAAATTGAAATGGCGTGAAGTGCAGGAAATAGGCGGCGGCACACGAATCGTATTCAGGCAGCAAAAGACCGGAGGTCTGGAATATCTCGATTTAAATTCGCAGGCTGCCTCGATGCTTGGCGAGCGGGGAGCTCCCGACGACAATGTATTCCCTGAGCTCGGCCCTCTGCAAGCTGCCCGGATAAGCACAGCGGCATGGGTGCGCAGCGCAGGAATAAACAAACATATCACGTTTCATTGCGCCCGGCATACCTTTGCAGTTATGATGCTTGACCTCGGCGTTGACCTTTACACTGTTTCAAAACTTCTGGGACACAAAAGCATTGAAACGACTCAGGTGTACGCAAAAATTCTTGACAAGAATAAAAAGGCGGCTGTTGAGCGCATCCCTAATATTTTCACCGATGAGCCTTGATGATTATGTCGTCAGGTCGCTCCTCGTGCTCCACCGCTCTGAGGATGCTTCCACAAGGAAGTAGTAAATGCCGACGGCGTATTCATTGGCGAATGACATTGCCCACTCGCTAAACTTTTGTTCTATGCCGGTCTTCGGATCGGTGTAATCGGTTTCCCATAGGTCGGATAGCATGGCAAACACCTCGTCGGGATTGTTGCCCAGAGCGTCTACGACCTCGGTTGGATATTGCTCTATCAACCCCTGCTGCCAATCGCCGAACTCGGAGCCGGGATTCAGTAACAGGTACTCGAAAGCTGCGTCGTGAAGTTCATCGATGAATGAATAGGTTTTGGTGTATTTTGGTTCTTCTTCCATGATGGCTGATTGAAATATGTCTCAATTTGCGATTGTAATGCCTCTTAAATCGATTTTGTTGCGTTGGGCGTAGGATTTGCTGTCTGAAAATTTTGCGAGCGTTAGAAGTGTCCTATTTGCGTTGTTGTAATTTCTACTCCGCGCAGATTTTGCATGGCCTATGACGTTTGGGTACATCTCTCAAACGTACTGCCTTTATTGATCTGGAGCATTTGTTTAATCCCTTGCAGTTTTCGTCATAGTGATATGCTACAACTTTGGGACCGGTACAGATGTATACAATCCTGTCTTTTTCTGTGTCAGCTTGATGTGTGCCGCTGTTCATCGGAGTTATGCCGATAGATATCATGATTATTGCTACTAAAATCTTTTTCATGTAGATTATTGATTATGTTTTTGGATTTTAATTATTCATTCGCTTCATTGCCTGTTTAATTTCCCATTGGCAATACCCAGCAATCTTGCAAATTCATCATATTCGCCTACATTATAGCCTTCATTACAAGCTTTTTCGTAAATTTCTCTACGTTCTATGGGATTTGATAAGTGATTGATAAAAAGGTCGTATGATCCCCAAATAACATCGGACTGTTTCAATTTGTCATATAACCATCTTCTGCGAATATCAAACTCTTCGTTTCTGATACTAATGGCTTTTAGCCGTACGAATTCAGCTTCTGATACGCAATTAGAGCAAACTCGTATATTCGAGCTAAACACAAACTCAGTTGTGTCAATTGGATGTTTCGCATAGATTTTATGGCCTGACACATCCTTTCCCGCGAGCAAATTAAAGCAAACGTCGGAGATATGAATAACCATATTATCATCTTGGTACACAAACTTGCCGATAGAATCCTTACGCTGAAAAATAGACTCATCGGCCTCACATTGTGTTGTTTTATTCTTGGAATGGCATGATGAGAAAACTAAGGAAAATCCAAATGCCACAGAAATCACAATTACGGCGTTTTTAATCCAAAGGCTAAATGCAATTGGAACATATGTACTAAAAAGGCTATTTCCCATATTTGTAGCTATCTCGTCTGTCTAATACTTTGCGCATAGTCGCAATTGTATTATGTAATACTTGTTCCTGTTCCCTTGTTTCGGGTATAAGTTTCTCTCTAAAAGCTTCATTTATAGCTACGATACATAGCATCAACTCTCGTTCGTTTTCTTCATACAGCTCGATTTGAGCTTTTAAGTTGTCTGTTTCGTTCATTATCCCTTTCTGGTTTATTTTACGCTTACACACGCCATTACTCTATACATTGCTCGTATTGGTATGCTGAATATTTGTTTAAATCAAAATATCGAATCATTACTTTGCTGGATTGGATAATTTTTCTTTGAAGCATAATGTGCGCTAATAATGCCGCACCAATAAAAAATTGTTGTGTATATATTTGGTTTTGTGGTCAACCACAACAGAAAAGCGCCGATTATACAGTTCGTGTAAATCATAAATCTTAACTCGTCTCTGCTATTGAATAAAAGTCTACCTAATAGGCATGACAAAATCAGCATCGGTATTGTTACAAGATAAACATCCTGATATGAAAGAATCTTTCCTAAGCCGTCTACGGAGATAAGAGATTGCCCTTCGTGTTCTTCACCATCGCTATCATAATAGGCATATTGTTCCTGATAAGCATGTCCCATCTCTTTTAATGTTGAAATTTCTTGGCGCTCCATCAAGATTGCTCCAATTATGTAGAATATAATGGCATACACTAATAGCCAGTTAAATGACAGTAAATTAGCCTTCATTTATAATCCTCCAACAACCTGATTCTACCAGCCCTTTCTTGTTAACACATTTACCACTTTCCAAACTTCGCGTATCATCGACTTTGGTAGTTCTTCGTCGTCAGCGTCAGGATTATAAGAACAGCACATGATGTAATTCTGCGGGTCTGCAGTATATCGTTTTACCAATTTTGTTATTCGCCTATCATCTTTCAGCCATAATACATACACATTACCGTAACCGAAATACTCTCTCCAATCATCAACTCGCCTCAGTTGCATAATCGCCCCTGGAGGTATAACTGGCGACATTGAATCTCCAGACTGATATATCGCGATATCATCAGGGTGTGGATTTGGGAACGGTATTTGGTCTTCAATGAACTGTTCGCCTGATGTTATTAAATTTTGCGAGTGTATACCTCCTACGCTGTCTATATTTATCAATGGAACCATGACTTGACGTGTTTCCTTGAAATATGATTTAAATGTTTGCTCATCAGTGTAACCATAAGACGCTTTGCCATTAGTATCGGCTCGAAGCATTTCACCCTCTCCGGTGATCAACCATTCTGTATTAAGAACTGGAAATGCGTCGCCAATTTTTATCAAGCTTCGTGTGGTAAAAGTTTGCTGACCTTTTAGCATTTTGGCATAATTCGATGGGTTTATTCCGCATTTATTTGCAAAAGCATTGTTAGTTAAGCCAATATAATCTTGAAATAAGGATAGTCTTTGTGATAAATCGCCCATAATACCATTAATTAATGTTAAAATACTATATAATACTTGGTATTACTATAGTAATCTTTTATCTTTGCATCGTGATAATAAATCCATATCGCAAATATAGATAATTAATATCATTAATGCAACCGAAATATGACACTCAAAGAAATCTACGAAAAAGCCAAGCGGCAGCCCCGACCTGACACTCCGGCCAATGCTCTCATAAAGCAAATCGCCGAAGTCACCAAGAAAAGCGAAATAACAGTACGTCGCTGGCTCACTGAAGGAGAGACACAATGCGTCCCCGACAATTTGACGCAGGAAGTCCTGGCCCGCCACTTCAACACCACCCCACAAGAATTATTCCCCAACTAAAAATATCAATCATGCACACCTACGAACATTTCTACCGCCATCTGCTCGGCGACATCAGCAGTCACGATTTTGACTTGCTGCAGAAAGCGGAATACTGCCATCACGAGCAAATCGACCCCCGTCAAGCCCACGACCCCCGAGTAGCCCGCATTCTCCATGAAATTCAGTCAGCTAAATATCATCGAGAGGAAGCCGCTCTCGGATATGTATAACCGGTTTCACGCTTAAAATCCCACAATATGAATAAACTGATTTCTATAATCCGTATCGTCACTCTCGCCGTAATCGGCATGTTGGCAATGATATTTCTGTTTGGCGCCCCCGGCAATGCCAATTTAGCTGACTGGCTGACCTACTTCATTATCGACAAAGCAATCGCATGTGGCGCCATCGTATTGTTCATCCAACTCTACAAGCATTGGAGCAAAGTAGACCCTTGGTTAATCGCATACAACAAAATGTGCGATGAAGTCTTGGACAAGCCCAACCCGACCAAATTCTGAAATCATGGCAAAAAACAATAGTATCAACATGGATCTTGATAAAAGACTTGAGCGAATCGAGCGCGTATTTACCCTCGCATTCAAGAAAGTGCTGAATGTTTCCGATGTCGCACTGCTTCTCGGCATCTCTGAATCGCGAGTCCGCCACATGACAAACGACGGACTTCTCCCCTACTACAAGCCTAACGGCAAACTATATTTCGACAAAGACGAAATAGAACGCTACCTGCTCTCCAACCGACAGTCCTCAAATGTCGAGATTGATTCCATCGCAGCTACAAGAATAGCCGTATCACGCATAAAATAAAAGAACAGGGTAATCCGCGAGGACTCCTCAGACAAGAGTGTTTGAAAATGGTAACAGAAAATATATAAGATTGATTAAAGTGGCCGCCGGTTGGTTAGTCCGGCGGCAAATGGGGAGCCTCGGAGAGCCGACGTGAAACCTCGGCACAACAGGTTCGACTCCTGCCCTCCCCGCCAAGGTAGCGGTAGTTGCTACATGATTGATAACCCCGGAGGCTGCGCTGACAGCCATGCGCCAAGGTGCAGCCTCCATTTTTTCAATCATGCAACCCGCAAATGTTTAACAATCCAACTACATCAATCATGGGCAACCTACAACTGACGGTTGAGGAAATCAACCAACTCAAGCCGCTCGAAATAGTCGAGCATCCTGTCGTGCGTGAACGCTTCACGCAAATCTACGAAACCCTTTGGGGTAACGGTGAAGCCGCTTATCAGCGTGAGAGTATTCACTTCAACAAAGCCCTCCGCGACAATGACAAGGGCAAACTGCAACGCGCAACACCGTTCAGCATCTTCACGGCATTCATCGACCTTGCCGTGTGCGGCCTCTCTCTTGAACCAGGCACCCGCGCACTCGCGTACCTTATGGGACGCAATGTGAATGTCGGCACCAAAGAAAAAGCTGAATGGGAGGGGCGTTGCGTTCTCACTGTGTCGGCATACGGTGAACTTGTGATGCGTACCCGCGCCGGTCAGATACGTCATGTTGACAATCCTGTACTCGTCTACGACAATGACGAATTTTCATTCAAAGACATTGACGGCCGCAAATCTGTGTCCTACACCTGCAACCTGCCTCACACCGGCCACAACATCATCGCTTGCTATCTGCGCATCACCCGCGCCGATGGGACGGTTGACTACTCGGTAATGTTACCTGAAGATTGGTGTCGCCTTGCAGGTTACTCTCAAAAGAATAACCAAGGTGTAGCCAACAAACTCTACGGAATAGACGCTAACAACATTGTCCACATCGACCCCGGCTTCCTCATGGCCAAGTGCATCAAACACGCTTTCATGTCCTACCCGAAAGTGCGCATAGGCCGTGGCACCGAGCTCCAATCACAGCAGGTAGACGAACCGGCACAACTCTCCGATGAGGAAATCTACGGAGTAGACCCCAACACCGGCGAAGTCCTCGATAATGCTCCAGAACCTGCACCTCAGCCATTCGGTAACAACGAGCCTCCACAGGGCGTAACCGTCAACACTGATGATGAGGAAGGATTCTGAAAGCGACATCAAGCCTTGCAGCGGGTGCCCACTTGTGCGTAACACAGTCAACGGACTATACTGCACCCGCTTGCGCATCAATACAGAGTATGCTGCAACAAAACCGTGTAACCCATAATCATAATATATCAATCATGGCAGAAAACCCCCAAGCATTAACAGTCTTTGAGCAGAGAAACGTCCAGACTCTCGCCGAACTTGCGCCGCAGTCATATCAGGACAATCTGCTATCGCACACCCGGTGCCTTGAAGTAGGCAGCGCACTCTTACTCCGAGTGAAAAATGAGGGCATGACAGATGCGCTCGACATGGAGATAGCCCGATTCATCGAAAAGGCAAAGGTAACGGTCAAAAAGATGAACGGCAAACGTACTCCTGTTACGC
>CAMWIJ010000072.1 GCA_947174275.1 uncultured Muribaculaceae bacterium | reverse complement strand
CTGATATATGATATTTTCCCACGGAAGAGATAACCACGGGGGCGAGACGCCCCCGTCCCGGCTACCGCCCGCGGTGACATCACCTCCACTATCCGCTCGCCCCGGCTTCCGCAGGACGCCGGTTTACAGCACCGACGACACCTTCAGCATACTCAATAGTTGCACCAATGGAGTCCTCTCGCTTGTCGGCATCTCATATCAGTTTCAGCTGCTTGGCCCGGCGACAAGCCTCGGCTGAATTCTTTGCCTGCAGTTTTGCAAGTATCTCCTGACGGTGACGGCTGACCGTGTGCTTGCTGATGCAGAGAGACTCGGCAATGGCGCTGCTCGTCATGCCCTGTTCTATCAGAACGAGCACCTGAAGCTCACGTACCGAAAGAATGCGCCGGTCGGCCGCGGCATTCATTTCATGCCATCTGCCCCCTGCGGCATCGATTGCCACGCTGCGCGCCGGCAATGCGGCTACTGTCGGTCCGTAATGACACACCGCATAACGGATTGTGTCATTTCCCTCCTCATAAACGTAATACATCCGGTGCGTCACACTGACAGCACCACCATCCTTGTCGCGCAACGTGAGCGCGGAGGCAAGATGCCAGCGGCTCCGCTGACTCCGCGGTATGCGGCGCAGAAAATTATAGAACCGCAGTTCGGCCATATATTTCTCCTCGCATTCCTCATCTGACATCAGCGACAATATATCATTTTCCCAGATAGAATTCTCTCCCGTATAGTCAACCAGCCCGAGCTCTCCCGCAAATGCCCCGCAGAATATACGGCTTGTGCCGGCCCGCAGATCGCTGACCACCACAATGCTGTTTTCAACCGCGGCCACGCCGGCGGCATAGCGGTAGAGAGTATCCGGCTCGATTGTTTTGCCCGTAAACCGCTGCTCCCTCATCAGGCTATCGATCTTTTTTCTGGTGCTCATGATTAAAAATGGTTATTTATAGCCATTGCCGACGATAATGGCTATCGTTAACTTTGCAAAGTTAACTTATTTCACCACTTTTCACGCAATATCCTGACTTATGAAAAAAATATTATCAGCAATGCTGCTTGGCGCGGCTGTATCTTTCGGCGCCGCAGCGCAGACCCTCGAGAAGATGAACTGGTTTAACGAACCCCGGCAGTGGTCAATTTCCGACGGACGGCTTACGATGTCGGTCACGCCGCACAGCGACTACTGGCGCATATCCCACTACGGCTTCACCGTCGACGACGCCCCATTCTACTATGCTGAATACGGCGGCGAATTCGAAGCAAAAGTAAAAGTTTCGGGCGACTACAAAGTGCGCTTCGACCAGGCAGGCATGATGATACGCATCGACCATGAGAACCATATCAAGACCGGCATCGAGTTTGTCGACGGAAAATACAACCTCAGCACCGTCGTCACCCACCACACCTCCGACTGGAGCGTGATAGCACTCGACCGCCCCGTCAGGGAACTATGGATAAAAGCCGTGCGACGTCTCGACGCTATAGAGATTTTCTATTCCTTTGACGACAAGGAATACACCCTTATGCGCAACGCCTGGATGGAAGCAAACCGCCCCGTGAAAATAGGAATGATGGCGGCATGTCCCGACGGCGACGGCTTCGACGTCACATTCTCCGATTTCACCGTCACACATCTCCCCGACAAGATACGCACGCAGTGGCTCGAAAACAATGCCGAATAACACCGCAGATACATAAAGACAGCACCGTCGCCGATATGCCGCGACGGTGCTGTCTTTATATGTATTTTACTCAATAATTCTCTGCACGCACCTCAAAGTAGCTCTGTGCGTGGAAACATACCGGACATACTTCCGGAGCCTCCGTGCCGATGCAGATATGTCCGCAGTTGCGGCACTCCCACACCGTGACGCCGCTCTTGCGGAACACCTCGTGAGCCTCGACATTGCGCAGCAGCCGGCGGTAGCGCTCCTCGTGCGTCTTTTCGATGGCGGCGACCCCGCGGAATT
Source organism: uncultured Muribaculaceae bacterium (assembly GCA_947174275.1). GTDB lineage: Bacteria > Bacteroidota > Bacteroidia > Bacteroidales > Muribaculaceae > JAGBWK01. The sequence goes on along the minus strand of CAMWIJ010000072.1, from coordinate 10,562 downwards.
GCTTTGCAAGCTCATGGAAGCCCTCTTCGTCGGCATCTTTGGCAAAGCGGTCATACATGTCGGTCCATTCATAATTCTCTCCTTCAGCGGCATGAAGAAGATTGACTGCCGTGTCGGTGCTCACTCCGCCCAGAGCCTTGCACCACAGTTCGGCATGCTCCTTCTCGTTGGCTGCCGTGTGCTCGAATATCGCCGCTATCTGCTCGAAACCGTTCTTGCGGGCCACCGATGCGAAATAGGTGTATTTGTTACGAGCCATGCTCTCTCCGGCAAACGCCTCCTGAAGGTTTTTCTCAGTCTTTGTGCCTGAGTACCGGTTGGTCGGCTGGTCGGCAACATTGTCGGTGATTGTGACTTTCTCGAAGTCTGACGCCGGATGGTTGCACACCGGACAGATAAAGTCGGCCGGCAATTCCTCCCCCTCATATTCATAACCGCACACCCTGCAGCGCCACACCGTATGCCCGGCTGCAGCTGCGGCCGACGGCTGAGGCTTCGGCTTGATATGTTGCTGATAGTAGCTGTAGGTTGCCGACGGCACTGCACTGAGTGTCTCCATCTCGGTGACTTCGCCTATAAACATCGTGTGCGTGCCCAGATCTATCGCCTGCGACACCTTCACGCTGACAAACGCGTTCGTGCCCTCAGTCACCGCGAGCGTGCCGTTGCCAACACGCCGGCTGCCTGTAAAATCCTTGAATTTGTCAGCATCGCGTCCCGACTGAAATCCGAAACGCTTGAACAGACTGAAATCAGCTTTCTCGCTGATTATCGACACTGTCAGTATGCCCGATTTGCGTACCATTTCACATGTCAGCGTGCTGTTGTTGAGACACACCGACACCTGATTTGGCGTGTCAGTCACCTGCTCGAATGTGTTTGACACGCAGCCATTGTCGCGGCCGTCGGCTACCGTGGTCACGATATATAACCCGTAAGGGATTTTAAACATCGGATTTTCCATAAATCATCACTGTTAAAACGTTGATTGTAATTAAATAACAAGCGCCATCAACGCAATGTTCGTGAATAATCCACACAGTCCCGCCTGTCCCACTTGTCCGACCTGTCTGACCTGTCCCACCCGTCCGATTTTCCTATCACCCCCACGGCGCATGCCGCTCAGTTATAGTTCGTTTTATATTCATTCGGTGTGCAGCCCGTCACTTTCTTGAACACACGGGTCATGTGGTGGGGATATCTGAACCCCAGCGCGTATGCAACCTCGCTGATGCTAAGTTCACCCTCCGACAGCAGCGTCTTCGCACGGTCGATTATGAAATTACGTATATATTCGGTTGCCGTGCGTCCGGTCTCCCGCTTGATAAGGTCTCCGAAATAATTGGGCGACAGACACACCTCTCCGGCGCAATATTGCACCGAGGGTATCCCGTGACGCTCCTGCAGGCCGTTGTCGAAATAGGCGTTGAGCACCGAGTTCAGACGTCCCATCGTGCTGCGGTTGCTAACCTCGCGGGTAATGAACTGCCGCTCGTAAAAACGGGTGCAGTGGTTGAGCATCGTCTCAATGTATGACGCCACAATCCGCTTGGTGTGGCGGTCGATATTGTTGCCGAGCTCTGCCTTGATTTCATCCACGCAATTGATTATGGTGGCTTTCTCGCGGTCCGACATGTGCAGCGCCTCGTTCACATCATAAGAAAAGAAACTATACTCCTTTATCATGCGCGCCAACGGTGTACCATAAAGAAAATCCGGATGAAACGCCAGCACAAACCCCTTGGCTGTCGGATCCCCCTCCTCACGCCCTTTGAGTCCGATCACCTGACCGGGCGACGTGAAAAGCAACGTCCCCGCCTGATAGTCATACAGGCTGCGGCCATATCTGAGCTCTCCGCAATGCAACTCCTTATACATTATCGTGTAAAGACCCGCCACCATGTCACCCGCCGGAAAAGCGCCGTAATCCTCAAAACGGGCCACAGTCACCAGCGGATGGAGCGGAGTCACACCGAAAAAATCGCAATACTCGCCAACACTCTCAATCCGAAATTTCACACTCATAAGTAAGTCATTTTTCCGTTACAAGGCAAAGATAACCATTTCTGCCGAAAAACAACAGTCTGCATTGATATTGGTAGACATATCCGTAATCGGTCTATTTCAGGCGCTTGGCATTTGCGTAACTTTGCATCGTCAAACACCCTGTTATATGAAACGCATACTGCTAACATTAACCATAAACGCATTGACAATCATGTCAGCCACATCACAGTCTCACGTCCCACCTGTCCGACCGGTCTGACCTGTCCCACCCGTCCGATTTTCACCCCATCAGACGCGCCATGACGCTCTCCCTGCACAGCGGACTGACTGCTATCTCATAATCCCCGATAAAGACATCATTGCTGTCGAAAGCATCAATCCTGTCGATATTGGCGATATACGACCGGTTCACCTTAATGAAACCCGACGCAGGCAGCAGTTCTTCCATCCCCTTTACCGTCATACGCGTGACTATGCGACGCCCCTCAAGCTGTATGATAACATAGTCCTTCAACCCCTCTACAAAAAGTATATCATCTGTTTTCACCCGCACGAACCTCCGGTCCGATTTCACGATTATGCAACCCGTCCCGGCCGACGCGCCGCTTTCAGGTTGCATATCCGACAAAAGCAGCCGGTGGCAGGTCTCGGCTCTGTCGACAGCTTTTGTAAACCGTGCCGGATCAATCGGCTTCACAAGATAATCGACTGCATCCACCTCATAGCTGTCGACGGCATATTCCGAATATGCCGTCGTAAACACGACAAGCGTCTGACCGGAAATCTGACGGGCCAGCTCAATGCCGCTCAGCCCCGGCATCTGAATATCAAGAAACACCAGGTCGACACGGTGACCCGCAAGATAACGCGCCGCCGACTCCGCGTCGGCAAACATCTCCGACAGCACAAGACGACTGTCCGATCTGACAAGTCTCTCCATTCCGCGGCGCGCTATCCGCTCATCATCAACTATTATGCAATCCATCACAAGGTAATTTTAGTGTTATTCTATAATACTCGCCGTCCGCCACTGCCGACAAGGTGAATGCATCGTCATAGAGCAGACGCAGACGCCGCCGCGTATTCTCCAGCCCGAGACCGCCGTTGTGCACCTCTGCAATCTCACCCTCGCGGAATGTGTTGGCACATCTGAACACAATGCATCCTGCCTCTTGCGAAAATCTCACCGACACCCGCCGGCATCCCGAAATCATCGAACTATACTTGACCGCGTTCTCCACAAACACGATAAAGACAAGCGTCGGCACCTTTGCCGCCTCAACCGGCTGATCGCAAGAGATATCATATTCCAGGCCATCCGTGCGCGTGGCCTCCAGGCTGAGATATGAACTGAGAAATGCCGCCTCCCGCCCCACGGTCGTCGTGTCGTGACGCGTCTCGGCAAACTGATATTCAAGGAGTCCGCGCAGTCCGGAAAGCATCTCTTCCGCCTCCTCAGGCTCGTCGACCGACAATATGCTGACATTGTTGAGCACATTGAACAGGAAATGGGGATTGATCTGCTTCTTCAGGAAAGCATACTCCTGACGCGCAGTCTCCGCTCGAAGCAATGCGATGCGGCGCTGTCCTGAAAGCCAGTCCTGCAACATAAGCACCATGCTCGTGCCTCCGATAAAAAAGAATAGCGTCATCACCGACCCGGCGGCCGAAAGCACACCCATCAGCAATGGCAACCCGCTGTCGGCTACTACATCGTCAAACGTTACTATCTGCATGACAATCAATGGCACCACTACAGCCGCAAGCAACAGCCCCACCGACTGGAAATATTTACGCATGTCTCTGTTCTTTCTGAAACGTGGAAACAGACAGCAGATATTGAAATATGCCAGTATGTCAAGCACCACAAGCATGAAGAGTGATCCGGCCACCCTCTGCGGGGTAAGTTCCGGCGAATCGGGAGTCACAAACAGCGTTCCCGCCGATATCGCAATCAGCACCGACTGAAACAATACGTGACGCAACGCGCGGTAACGCCTTCCCGCGATGAAACCGGCAAGTGCCTTACCGTCAGACTCCTTACTGCAATTTTCATCGAGCCGTGGAGGCGCCGGAAGTTCATACAGCTGTGTGCGCAGCCATGACGACAACTTACGTATCTCCACAGCCGTGTTCCTTACACTCCGTCTCAGCGTAGATGAAATCAGAGACAGGCTGTCAAGTATGACCTGCGGATTAAGACGGCTCCTGACTTCGGTCATATATCGGTTGAGCATATCTGTCAGATGTCGCTCCGCCTTGATCTCATCCTGCCAGCGGTGGTAGAGATGCCACCATCCCAACCCCAAAAGCACTATCCACAGCAGCACGCAGTTGCTTGCCGAATTGACATAGACCCACGGATTGCCGAAATCAGCAACCCTCGGGACGATGCCGAGCGCCTCGCGCACCATGTTCTCGGCAAGAAGCGATATGACCGACAGCCCGTATGACAGGGCGGCACTCACGCCGCAATAGGCGCCATAACGCCCACGTAGCAGCAACCGCGGCACTGCCACCCGGTCGTTGATGACTACCGCCGTCATAAAAAGCAGATCCATAGGCAGTATCAGCCACATGATTCTGTAGCCGACACTGTCGCACACATCGAGAAACGCCGCAATCACAGCTCCCGATGACAGAAGCGTGAATGCCAGCGCCAGCAGCACATATCGGAGAAAGACTCCCATCAGAAATAAGGTATCTCGTCGGGGTGAAACACAATCTCATCCGCCGTCACCGGCGACGCAAGGAAATAACCCAGACAGAAACCGCCCTCAAACATGCGCGGCCCGTTGCTTCCCGGCTGCGCTATCGCCTCCAGATAGTCATACATCTCCCGGCTTATCTTGCACACAGTGGCTGTGATGACATCGCCGTCGAGCAATATACTGTCATCATCCTCCTCGTCGATATCCTTGCGCGTCGTGGCGAAAACCTCATCAATTATCCCCCCCGACTCAAGTATGTCGCTGACATAGCTCCACTGATAGATTTTTCCGTTGCGGTAGATCCGCACCCAATAATAGTCGTTGTCTGTGTCAGCATTGTCGGCAAACGATACCTGCAGCGCTGCCACATCGTCGTATGGCATCTTTATCCAGTTGAACTCCAGTCCGGTGATTTCCACAGCCGGCCGCATCTTGCAGTCCGAACTGTAGCTCTCCCCATCTCTCGTTACAACAAGCCGGTAATCATGGCCGACAACACCGCCGGTCGGGGCGATATAGTCACCGTCGCTGCCTGGCAGCAGTGTCACCTCGCTGCCGTCGGTAAGGTCATGGAGCGTCACGGCGGCATCGGTAAGACGGCTGTCATCCATCGGTTCACCCATAGGCGTGGTAAGCGTCAGCGCCACAGTCGCCTCATCTGCCGTCAGACTCCCCTCTATCACAAGAAGCGGGTCGATGTCGTGATACTTGAAATCAAGCTCTTTCTCACACGATGCCAGCAGCATCGCCGCAGCTCCGCATATCATATATTTACGTATCATATATTTCAGAATTTAAGAGTGTAGGAAACCGAAGGAACTATCCCGAACATTGCCTGCTGCACCGCCCTGGTGCCTGACGGTTTTGTCGCGTCGTCCTCGAAATAGACCACAAACGGATTATAACGGCAATAAGCGTTATACACGCCAAACGACCACATATATGTCATCCGCTCACCTTCATGTGTGTAGGTCGCCGACAGATCCAAACGATGCGTGTCGGGCACGCGGTAGCCGTTGCGCCGGCTGTAGTAATAGACCGTCTGCCCGTCAAGCTGATATTTCACATCCGGAGCCGTCAGCGGCGTCCCCGACGAGAAAATCCATGTGCCCGACAGTTTCCAGCGGTCGGACAGACTGTATATCGCAACGGCCGATATGTCGTGGCGACGGTCGTTTGAGGCATCATACCACCGGCCGTCGTTGATGCCCGGTATGCGCGTCTGGGTCTTTGATATCGTGTAAGAGAGCCATCCGGTAAGCCGGCCGCTGTTTTTACGCGCCATGAACTCCGCGCCATAGCTGCGGCCTCGCCCGCCGAGTATTATGCTCTCGAGGTTCATCTCCGAAAGCATGGTGCGTCCGTCCTTGTAGTCATAGACATTGTGAAGCTGCTTGAAATAGCCTTCGGCCGACCAGTCATAGTCGCCCGACGTTGTCATTCCCGTGTAACCGATGCCGTATTGCCACGCCCGCTCCGGTTTTATGCGCGCCGACGACAGTGCGTAGCGGTCAAACGGAAAACTCGTCGTGCTCGTGCGTATCGAATGTATATCCTGCGACGTCAGCGACACTCCGGCCTTGACATTGTGCAACCGGCTGATTTCCCACTTCAGGCTGACCCGCGGCTCGGGCGTGAAATAGCTTTTGGCTGAGAAATCGGGCGCCTCTTCGTGCATGCATGAAAATTCATGGAAAGCATTTCCCGAAAGCGCCGAAAACAGCGACAGCCTGACTCCCGCCGATGCCGACAGACGGCCGGTTACCCGACCCTCGTAGTTGGCCCACACGGCATTCGTCCAGCCGCTCTTGATTTCACGTTCCTTCGTGTCAATGACATCGAATTCCGCCGACATCACACGCAGCAGCGCGCTTCGCAATCCGAACTCTATCGTGCGGTCATCATCAATGATATAGCTGACCTTTTCGTTGACAGAGAAGTCGCGGATATACTCCCTGAGCCGCTGCGAACTCTTCATTACATCCATCCACATGTCGGTGGAATAATTTGTAAATGCCGCCGTCGTGGCAAAGCGCCACGCATCACCACGGCGGCTGCTCCAATTGAGCGCGGCGCCGACATTGCCCCAGTGCATACCCATAAGGTCACTGATTGCCATATTGTCGCGTCCGGCCATAAACGACAGATCGAGATTGTCACCCCCCTCGCTGCGGTAGCGCACCTTTGCCGTCACATCATAGAAATTCATCACCGTGCTGCGGTATTGCGGCACCATTTTGAGAAACATGTCGACATACGACCGGCGTGCAGTCACCGCAAACGACAGTCTGTCGGCTACTATCGGGCCCTCGGCCTGCACCTTCGCGGCAAGCAGTCCTATTGTGGCCGAGCCGTGATACTCCTCCATGTCGCCGGGCTTCAGTGCCGTCTCGAGCACCGACGATGTTGCCGAACCGAACGACGACGGTATCGGCCCCTTGTAGAGAGTGGCACGCCCTACGGCATTGTCGTTGAACGTCGAGAAGATACCCATCACATGCGACGGATTGTAGAGCGTGATGCCGTCGAGCTGCACCAGATTTTGCGACGCATTGCCGCCGCGCACCTCGAAGCCTCCCGCTCCGTCACCCTCACCATGCACTCCCGGCAGAAACGTGATTGACTTGATGATGTCGTTTTCACCGAAAAGCACCGGCAGCGACGCGAGTTTCGTGAGTTCCAGACTCTCGGCGCCAAGCCTCACTGCTGCCATCCGGCGCTGAGCCGACTGCCCTGTCACCACCACCTCCCCGAGCGCCTCGCGGGCTATCGTGTCGGCAACCTCCTCTCCATGCCCGCGCAACATCGACAGCAGCGCGCCCAGTCCAAACAAAATTAATCTTTTTACCATTGTCAAAAAGTGTGTTTATCGAAAACCATTATATAACCAAATGAAAACCGGACCCGGGCATCCCCTCAGTGCTGACGGCGCAAATCCGCCTTCATCAGCAACCCCGGCAAAGCAAGCGTCACAGCCACACCCGCAGCGAAAACCACGATATGCCACAAATCATGCGACATGACACTGCATATCAGCGCCAGCCCGTTGCCTCCCACAGCAAGCAGCTTCAGATTTCTGTAATCAAGCATGAAACCCGACACCGCACACCACATCGACAGCACAAACAATATCACCGCGTATGCATTGTAAGCCACAAAAACCGACAGCAAAGCGCATAAAGCGATCAACACAATCACATACCGTGACAACGAAGCCAGCCGGCCATAAAGCGCCGTCACAGCCACACCATCCGACTTGACACTCGCACCGTGGAGCCGGCCCGCCACAACCGGAAGCGCCGCCCACAGATACGACCACCTCGCATCACCCGTAAGCCGGACCGCCACGAAAACCGCCACAGCAGCCACCATAGCCGAAAAGCCCCATATAATCAGCGCCGTCGACTCGTAACGCATCACCAGCTCACGGGTCACAGCCGTTTCATCGCCAACCCCGGCAAAGCAAATCCTCTCCTGTTTCACTTCTTTCTGTACCATTCTGTCAGTTTTTACTAAATCCGCTGCAAAGTTATATCCTTTTCCAATATTTTTGCGCGAAAAAGAGACAAACCACCACATTTCATCGACAAAAACCGACAAATCATCCCCGTCCCTCCACTCATTCTCTACCCCAAAAATCACCCACAGAGAGCCACTGCTCCGGTACTGTCACGAAATCAGTCCGACGCACAGCAGAGGACGCGACCACCTGACACAACACTCTCTTAGAGAGTGTTTGGATTTAAATCAAATTAAGACTGAGAGGATTTTTTTGAGGGAATTCCGCGAGTTGAAGAAGGAGCATAGCGAGCTATGCGACTGATGAAACTTGGCGGAATTAACCAAAAAAGACCTCAGGATTAATTTGAAGTTTTTACTTTCATTCTCTGCTATTGTTAATACGGTTTAAATTCAAACACTCTCTTAAGTCTCCGGTAAAGTGTCATGCCGAGCAGCAAAAGCAGGTTGGATACTGAATATACAGTAATTATGGTATATCAATCTGTAATTCCGGTACTTTTAATTTGAATATCCATTATTAATTTTGCGTCGTAAGTTCAAAGGATACATAAGAACAATTATATTTACAATATATCATAAACGGAAAGAAAACAATAATATCGAAATGAAGAGAATAACAATAATGTTGCTGATAATATCGGCAATGACATCAAATCTAATTATGGCACAACAGAAAATAACTCAAACAGCAGGGCGCGACCAACTCGGAGATTTCGCTCCGGAGTTCGCCCGACTTAACGATGACATCCTGTTCGGCGAGGTATGGAGCCGCAATGACCTCCTTTCATTGCGCGACCGCAGTCTTGTCACAATCACATCGCTTATCTCACAGGGAATTACCGACAGCTCTCTGACCTATCATCTTCAGGAGGCGAAAAAAAACGGCATAACCCGCACCGAAATTGCCGAGATACTGACACACGTTTCATTCTATGCCGGGTGGCCGAAGGCATGGGCTGCATTCCGTCTCGCTAAGGAGGTATGGAACGATGACATCAAGGGAGATGATGCAAAGGCGGCGTTCGCACGCTCGATGATATTCCCTATCGGCGAACCTAACACAGCATACGCTAATTATTTCATCGGCAACAGCTATCTCGCGCAGATTTCAGACGCACAGATCCCGTTTGCCAATGTGACATTCGAGCCGGGGTGCCGCAACAATTGGCATATCCATAAGGCCGACAAGGGTGGCGGTCAGATGCTTGTCGGAGTGGCGGGACGCGGATGGTATCAGGAAGAAGGCAAACCTGCTGTCGAGATACTCCCCGGCACTGTAATCCATATCCCTGCCAACGTCAAGCACTGGCACGGAGCGGCAAAAGACTCATGGTTTGCGCATCTCGCATTCAGTGTTCCCGGCGAAAACGCGGAAAACATCTGGCTTGAACCTGTGACCGACGAGGAATACAACGAGCTTTAAGCAACAATTGATTTTAGAGTATGTTTACTTTTAAATGATTTTAGCGCAAAAAAGCTATAATCAGATGTCGCGCAATGCGGAAAACTCTCCGATATGTAATCGGGGTACATTCAGGCGTAACATTGGTTATTCCTGCCATTAGTTTTGAAGCTAATTTTGCACTGTGAAAACAAATAAATAAACGATATGGTAAATGATATTATTGAACGTATGAGAAACGGCGAGCGCATATCCGAGACTGCTCCCGAACTTCTCTGTGACGAGATTGAGAATACCCGTCGGCTTATCGCCGAGTTGAACACCGGCTACCATACACCCGATGAGATACGCGCCATTCTGGAACGCATCTGGGGGCAGCGGCTTGACAGCACGGTGAGGATGTTCCCGCCGTTTTATACCGCTCTCGGCAAAATGACAACGGTAGGCAAAGAGGTTTTTATAAACTTCGGCTGCACCTTTCTTGATCAGGGCGGCATAACGCTGGAGGACGGAGTGTTTGTCGGCCCCGGTGTGAAAATCGCTACCGAAGGGCATCCCGAAGAACCTGAAAGACGGCATTCACTGATTACATCCCCGGTTGTGATTCGCCGTAACGCATGGATCGGAGCAGGAGCGATAATACTGCCAGGTGTCACCATCGGTGAAAATGCCATAGTGGCCGCCGGTGCCATAGTAAAAAATGATGTCGCCGACAACACCATCGTCGCTGGAATACCCGCCAGATATATACGGCATATAAACACTTGAAAAATACGAAAATCAAAATTCTTTCAATGATAATGTCCATGCTTTCTCTGACAGCGTGTGCATCATGCACTACAACGGATGATGACCCCATAACTGTAAATCCGGCTCCTGATCCGACTCCCGGCACTGAAACCGGCAACAATGGCAGCGTA
>CAMWIJ010000071.1 GCA_947174275.1 uncultured Muribaculaceae bacterium | reverse complement strand
CTTGTCAATCGCTTGCATTTTAATTATTTGGGGCGTAGATTCCGCCAAATTCTGGTTTAATATTCCTCTTCGTTGAAGAGGAAGTCTTCTTTTGAGGGGTAGTCGGGCCAGATGTCTTCGATGCATTCGTAGGTTTCGCCTTCGTCTTCCATTTCCTGGAGGTTTTCGATTACTTCGAGGGGTGCTCCCGAACGCATGGCGTAGTCGATGAGCTCATCTTTTGTTGCGGGCCAGGGGGCGTCCTCAAGTTTTGACGCCAGTTCAAGTGTCCAATACATTGTATACAGGTATTTTAAAAGTTTACTATTATTCGTTTCTTTTGCGTGTGCCGATAAGTGGTGCAAAAATAATGAAATTTTTGAATATTGAAACTATTTTACCGGTATTTTGTCGATGCGGCGTTGATGGCGTCCGCCTTCGAAGGGCGTTTCAAGAAATGCGTCGACTATGGCGAGTGCCTCAACTGGCGTTATGAACCGCGCCGGAAGCACCAGCACATTGGCATCGTTATGCTGTCGGGCCAGCCGGGCCAGTTCAGGAGTCCAGCACAGAGCCGCGCGTATGCCCTGATGCTTGTTGAGGGTCATCGCTATGCCGTTGCCTGAGCCGCACATCGCAATGCCCGGGTAGCATTCGCCCGACTCAACAGCTTGCGCGCAAGGGTGGGCGAAGTCCGGATAATCGCATGACTCCGGTCCGTTTGCCCCGAAATCCTTATACTCTTTGTTGTCGGCTTCAAGATATCCTTCGATTATGCTTTTCAGCTCAAAACCGGCGTGGTCGCTACATATTGCTATCATTTTGATTATGTTTTGGAGTGATTAATGCTTGTCGGTGGAAAGTCTCAGACTGATGCGGCGCCATAGCCAACGGGGTATATGTTTCCACACCCATGTTATTACAGCCCAGCGTCGGTCGATTATGCGGTTGCTTTTGCGGTCAATCGCTTTTACTATTAACGCTGCCGCGCGATTGGTGTTCATGATCATCGGATACCTTGTGTCGGCATCGAGCAGCGGTGTCCTCACGAAGCCGGGTCTGATATCGTTGACCGTGATTGGAAGGCGACGTTGGTGTGCCAGCTGGGAGAGGGCGGTAAGATACTCGGTCTGAAACCGCTTTGATGCCGAGTATGACGCCGCTATGCCTATGCCGCGTGTCCCGGCCACGGAACTGATATCGACAATCTGGCCGCTGAGCTTATGAGCCGCGTAATAGTTGAATATATGGTCGATGACACGGGTAAAGCCGACGCAGTTGGTCATTACCGTGTCAAGGTCAAGCTTCGTGTCAAGGTCAGGATTTGCGAAGCCTATGCCCGCGCAGTTGATGAATATGTCGGGTGCGGTGCCCATCTTTGCGATAAGCCGGTCAAGCGAGTCGGCCGCATCGTCGGCCGTGACATCGAGCCGGCATGCAGTGACACGTTCGGGAGCAAGCGCCGTCAGCTCGGCAAGTCGGTCGACACGTCGTGCTGCCACGCCCACGCGATATCCGCGGGCGATATAGGTCATCGCTATCTGCTTCCCGAGACCCGATGAAGCTCCTATTATTATCACTGTCGGCATGCTGTGAGGTTATTGTTGCTCTGTATCAGTGTCGGCTTTCTCGTTACTCTCCGCAGCCTCGTCGTCTGACGGCGACACGTTCTCCTCGGGCTGCTCCGTGGCGGGAATGTCGCCGAGAGAGTCGATTGTCTCGAGCGTCGAGTCTGACGGCCCGTTGAGTTTCGATAGCCCTACGGTATATGAGAGCGAGAATGTCGCGTTTATAGTGCGGTTGCGTGCTCCGTACCCAGGTATATACCACGCGTTGCCGTAAGGCGTATCGCTGTCGTGAAGAAGGCTCTGATAGCGCACGCTCCATCCGAGCGAGAAGTTGTCGATAATGCGCACGCGCAACGCGAGCAATATCTGGAAATATCCTGCCGTGACATTCTGCGACGGAATGGAGTAGGTGAGTGGCTCATCCCAGTAACCCGGTTGCTGAGTGATATCGGTCACCTCAAAACTGAATGGCGAAAATCCGTATCTTACGCCCGCCATGATTAGATAGTCGGGATTTGACTGATACAGAAAATTATAGTTCATACCGATTCTGAAAAACGGTGCCACCGGCGACCGGTAAGTGTAATTGTTGTCATCAGGAGTGTTGCGGGCCTCGCCCAGTCCGATCTCTATCACCGGTATATACCTGTTGTGAAGGTTAAGTTCGGCGGCAATTTCGCCAAGTCCGTATTTCGTGCCGAAAGCACGCATCGCCGGCGTGAAAAGGTCGACCGATATTGTCGCCGAGTGAAACAGCGGATATATCATCTTGGGTACCTTTCTCTCCACAGCTGTCGTGTCGATGAATTCCTTGCCGGTGATTGTGTCGACAAGTATAATGTTGCCGTGTGAGTCGGTCATCTGTGCCAGTCGAGAGCGGTCGATGCTGTCACCGTTGGCCTTGTTCTCATTGATGTGCTGGGTCGCGGTCGCCGGCGTGTCGATCGGTGTCACGCGCCTTTGAGCCATCGTTGACAGCATGCACGCCAGTGCCGGCAGCAGAAATAATATTTTGAAAACGCTTTTCATTGATTGTCGGCGGAAGATGTTTTGAAGTAAAGGCGCAAGTTCTCGATATTGGCGTTTGTGATCACCGAGTCGGCCGGCACTATAGCCACGGAGTCAAGCAGATGGCGCGAATACGTCACCGACTTGATGCGGTATCTCATCATCGCTCCGCACTCCTCCGATGCAAAATAGGGCAGGGAACTGTAGCCGAATATTATGGTGTCGTTGAGTTCGGGGAAGTCGAGTGCTTTATAACGGTATGCAATGAAAAATGCCGTGGCATTGCGTTCCGACCGCAGAGGCAGATACACCTCCGTGGCGGTCTCCCCGGCAGCAAGCAGAAGCGAATCGCCCGGCGCACCGACGCCACTGACATCGATAGAGTCAAGCGCGATTGTCGACCCGGTGCCCGACGCATAAAATCCGGCCAGCGGCAGGCTTGAGCGATTGTCGGTGCATCCGGTCGAGCTGCAGCTCCAGCAAGCCAGCATCACGGCCATTGCCGCGACTGTTGCCGGCACTATCCTGCGCCATGACATGGTGTTGCTATTTCTCTTCACCGCGCAGCTCCTCCTCGATTTCATAATCATTGCGTTTTTGTGAATTGCGCACAATCAGTTCACCTATAAACCCGGTCAGAAACAGCTGGGTGCCAAGTATCATAGTCGTAAGGGCTATGAAGAAATAAGGCGAGTCGGTGACAAGCGAATAATGATTGCCGGCGCTCATGTTATACAGCTTTATTGCGCCTACCGCAATCACGGCTACAAACCCGAGAAAGAACATCAGCGACCCCAGAAGTCCGAAGAAATGCATCGGCTTGCGGCCGAACTTACCCGTAAACCACAATGTGAGCAGATCGAGATAGCCGTTGACAAAACGGTCGAGACCAAACTTCGACTTGCCGTATTTGCGGGCCTGGTGCTGCACCACTTTCTCGCCGATACGCGTGTATCCGGCGTTTTTTGCCAGAATGGGGATATAGCGGTGCATGTCACCATACACCTCAATATGCTTGACTACATCGCGGCGATAAGCCTTGAGGCCGCAGTTGAAATCGTGCAGATTGCCTATGCCGCTCACCTTGCGCGCTGTCGCGTTGAACAGCTTTGTCGGTATCGTTTTCGACAGCGGGTCATAACGTTTCTGTTTCCAGCCCGACACAAGGTCATACTTCTCCTCGGTTATCATGCGGTAGAGTTCCGGTATCTCGTCGGGTGAGTCCTGCAGGTCTGCGTCCATAGTGATTACTACATCACCTTTAGCGCGGGCAAAACCGGTGTTTAGCGCCGGCGACTTCCCGTAGTTGCGGCGAAACCTTATGCCACGCACCGCGCTGTTGGCTCCGGCAAGCTGCTCTATCACCTCCCACGATGAGTCTGTCGACCCGTCGTCGACAAATATTACCTCGTATGAGAAGTTGTTTTCCTGCATGACGCGGCGTATCCAGCTCTCGAGCTCGGGGAGTGATTCCGCTTCGTTATATAAAGGTACTACTACCGATATGTCCATGTGTTATGATGCGTTAATAGTTTATAAATTTGGAGAAGATGAGGGCGGCACACGCTTTGACTTCACTATCGCCGCTATCACAAGCGATGCTATGCTCCCGGTAAACGACGATGCCCACAGCAGTGTCATTGATATGTCGATCGGACGTATTGACGAAAAATAGGCCATAAGTTGTCGCGTGTCTGCTTGATTGCCTGCAAACTGCGGATTGCTCTCGAGCAACGATGCCACCTGCGCCGTTACAGCCGGTAGATATCCCGGCACAAGCCATTTCATGAACACAAGTGTGCCCAGCGCAAAGATAATCGCCCCGCACGCAAACAGAAGTATCCCTTCAAGCCACAGCCCTGAAAACGACATCAGCCCGTGGGTCGTGATATATGTCGCCCGCAGCTTCCGGTAGACATACACCGGCACATAAATCATAAGCCCGAGCGCAAGCAGCCCCGATATCACTCCGGCTGTCGTCTCAAGCAGAAATATGCACACAAAAAGCGCTCCGAGGGTCAGGCCACCTTCGGCTGCTCGGCGGAATATGGATTTTGGTCGGTTCACACTGCAAATTTACAAAATTATTATTAACTCCACTTGCATGCCGTAGGAAATCTGCCCCAAATATCTGTTAAATTGCTTTTGTTGAAATCAAAAACGGCTCTGCTGTTGTTATTCGGTTACCGGAGGCATATCTGCATCTGCTCCGTCTGACAACTAACAACTGTTCGTTTATGAGAAAAACATTACTCCTATGCTCTTTCGCGGCAGCGCTTTGCGCCGATGCCGCCGTGATCTCACCCGAAGCCGCGCTGAAGCGCGCTGTGGCCGCGCCTGTCGTGCAGGCAATGTCGGCATCATCCGCAGCTTCATCATCGCCGGTTCTTGTATATACTGAAAATTACGGTTCGCAGCCTGCCGCATATCTTTTCGACCGTGGGCGCGACAACGGCTATCTCGTAGTCTCGGCCGATGACGAAGTGACTCCGTTGCTCGGCTATGCCGACACCGGTTCGGTCGATGTCTCGGATATGCCTGATGGATTGAGATATTGGCTCGGATATTATGCTGCTGAGATTGATGCAGTCAGAAGCAACCGCATCACACGCGTCGCCGGAGTTTCTTCAGGCTCGCGCAGCGCCATAGCCCCGATGCTTGCAACGCGGTGGAACCAGGGCGCCCCCTACAACGACCAATGCCCCATGATCGACTCCGTGCGATGCGTCACCGGATGCGTCGCCACTGCCATGGCTCAGGTCATGAAATACCACAACTGGCCTGAAAAGGGCACGGGCTCACACTCTTACGGCTGGAACGGGCAGACTCTGACGCTCGATTTCTCAACAATTACCTACGACTGGCCCCACATGGTTGATGAATATGGGTCGGATAACATCTACTATCAGAGAGACGCCGTGGCATCTCTGATGTATAGCTGCGGCGTCGCAGTCGATATGAACTATGGCACAGACGAGTCGGGCGCAGTCGGACGCAATTGTGGCAGCGCGCTTGTCGATTACTTCAATTACGACGGCTCTCTCCGCTATCTCGAACGTGACTTCTATAACCTTTCCGATTGGGAAGATGAGGTCTACGCCTCGCTTGCCGCCGGCTGTCCGGTGTTATACGGGGGCCAGAGCCTTTCCGGCGGACATGAATTCGTATGCGACGGATATTCTTCCGACGGCTACTTCCACTTCAACTGGGGATGGGACGGCCTCTCTGACGGTTACTTCCTGCTCACGGCTCTTAATCCCGAGTCGCAGGGCATCGGTGGTGCCGGCAACGGTGCGGGCTTCAACTTCAGTCAGGAGATAATAGTGGGGATAAAGCCTTTTGCCGGACAGTCGGCCTTTGAGCCGGTGCTGGTAAACAACACTGACTTTGCAATCGAACAGCCCTCTTCCGTCCTCGGCAGCGATGTCACGGCCGCTGTGCAGCTTGCCAATACATCTTACGCCACAGTGAATTTCACTCCCGGATTGTCGTTTACTGACGACAGCGGAAACACCGTCTACGCCCTCGCGTCTGATCCAGCGGAATTGTCATTGACTGAAAATCTCGGATATTCTTCCGCATCGGCTTTTGACGTGACCTTGCCGGCCTCTCTGCCCGACGGCGTCTACACTGTCGCTCCGGCATTCATCTCCGACGGCAAATGGCATGGCATCGCCACTGAGATCGGCAAAATAAACTCTGTCACAATGACAGTAGCCGACGGCAATGCCACATTCACGTCACCTGTCTCCGGCATTCTCCCGCAAGTGACTGACTACTCCTTTGAATGCTCCCTATATGCCGGAATGGAATTTACTGTCAACGGCTCAGTCGAAAACACAAGCGAACTTGAATTTTACGGCCGCGTGTACGGAATGTTGATATCTTCCGATAGAAACACACTGCTGTCCTCCATACAGATGGATGTCCCTGCCCGCACGACCTCCGGATTCAGCTACACAACGACGCTCTCATCCGGCATAACCCCCGGCGAATATCAGTTCGTGTTTGTGACAATCACGCAGAGCGGATATCAGGAGATTTCAGAGCCTGTCAATGTCACTGTCAATGCCAAGCCCTCATCTACCGAGCTCACTCTCGGTCCCGTGTCGTTTCTCTCCGGCTCAAATCATCTGCCAAAAGACGACCTGGGTGTAAAGACATCGCTGACATGTGTCGCCGGTGCGTATTACGGCACACTTGATATGGTGGTGTTCCGCAATATCGGGGGCGACGAGTGGAAGAGTTGCGCCTCATATCCCTCTGAGATGCTGTATCTCGAAGCCGGAGATACTGCCGATATCGTATATGACAGCGATTTCACCGCCGGAATAGTAGGGGAGACTTATATGCTGATGTTCTATCACGGCGACGAGCGGTTTGACACTCAGGAAATGATTGTCATTGACGACTCAACGGGCATATCGCAGCCTGAGGCCGACTCACTCGTTGTCCGCACGGAGCTATACTCTCTTGACGGCCGTCTCGTGTCAGGAAAGCCTCTCCCGGGTCTCTACATTATCGTGCGGCACACTGCCGACGGCAATGTCACAACAGGTCGCCTGCTCGTGAAATAATTTGAAGCAGTTTCTAAGAAAATAACTGCACTCCAGAGCGCGTTGTAGAACTCGGAGAAATGCCTCCAAAATGTAGGGACGCACGGCTCGTACGTCCGCCAATAGCTTGATTACCAAGCGTTACGCGCGGATATACGAATCGTACATCCCTACAATATGATGTTCTGCAACACCCCCTGGTTGTCCCCCCCCCACTACCCTAAAGACCCTAATGACCTTAAAGACCTTAAAGACCTTACATTGTCACCCCGCATCCCTATTTACCCCCGCCTCACCACAGAGAGCCGGAGGCTCGAGTCCGTAATTAACCGGGGTTCGGAGACCGCGGAGCGAGCGCAGACCCCGGTATCCTGTCGCCCCGGCATCATAAGCCCGGGAAGGGCGCTCCGTGATATATATCATAGCATCCCGCCCGACACACTTTACCACGCTGCAACAAAAAATAAGCTGCGCCGTAAAAATCATTACAGCGCAGCCCTAAGCTTTCATTATGTTGAAAACGGTTTACTTCGTCTCTTCGGGAGCCTTATAGCGGGCGTTGAGCCCCGAGATGATATCTTTTGTAATGTCAAGTTCGGGAGCAAGATGTGTGCCGGGAGTCTTGATGAGAATTACATCAAATCCCTTGCCTGTTGCATAGTCATTGAGGAAGTTTTCAAGCGAGTCGAGCAACTGCTTCTGCTGGCTTGCTGCCTGCTCTGCAATCTGCTGCTCACGCTGTGCTATCGCGTTCTGCGCGTTGGTCGCCTTTGTCTGATAGTCGCGCATGTCGTTGTTGTAGCTTTCCTCTGACAGATACCCGTTGTTGCGCATCTTGTCCTCTATCTTTTTCTGAAGGGCAGCTATTTCCGAGCTTTTCTGGCGGGCAAAGCTTTGATACGAATTCATTGCCGCTTCAGCCTCCGAATTGAGCAGTTCAACAAGCTTGTAGTTGTTGGATACTGAGTCGAGGTCATACCAGCGTATGTTTGTAGTGCCTTCGACTGCCTCTTTTACCGGAGTTGTTTCTTTGTCATTTCCTGCTCCATTGTCACTGCCGCATGAGGTTACAGTGGCAGCGGATGCGATAATGGCAGCTGCAAGAAGTGCTGATTTCTTCATGTTTAATTTTTTATAGGTTAATGTTCTGTTTTTCTTTTTTTCTTTGTTCCGCCTTCTTTCGGGCAGAGCGGCGGCGCTCCTCGATTTCATGGGCATGACCCGAAGGGAATTTTCCGTTCTTTACAAAAAGCACCCTTACGCCCAGCGCCACAATGGCAATCGCCGTCAATATTACTGTTATTACTAATGTTTTGACCATTGTGATGGAAATCGACGTGCAAATATATGAAAGAAAGTAGAATTATTTGCAGAATATCATTTTATTTTTGTAACTTAGTCAGCGGATATCAGCCGTTTTTAACATCTTTTTTTTATTCGGCGATATTTGTAAATACAACTTAACATTCATATCAGTATTAATACCATAAAATTTAAAGATTATGGAAGTAAAAGACCTTGACCCGAAAATCGTGTTCAGCATTTTCGATGAGATTACAAAAATCCCCCGCCCCTCGAAGAAAGAGGAAAAAATACGTCAGTACCTTCTCGACTTCGCTGCAAAGCATAATATAGAAGCACAGACCGACGAAGTCGGCAACGTCGTGTTGCGCAAGCCCGCAACGCCCGGTCATGAAAACGCCCCCATTGTTATAATGCAGGGTCACATGGACATGGTCTGCGAAAGCAATCACAAAGGCTTTGACTTTGAAAACAATCCCATTACAACAATCATCGACGGCGACTGGGTGCGCGCCGACGGCACAACTCTCGGAGCCGACAACGGCATCGGTGTGGCTGCTTCCCTCGCTGCTCTTATCGACGACACTCTGGTTCACGGTCCCCTCGAAGTGCTCGTAACCGTCGATGAGGAAACCGGCATGACCGGCGCCATAAATCTCGGAAAAGACATGATACACGGCAAGATTCTCCTCAACCTTGACTCCGAGGACGATGCCGAGGTATTCATCGGTTGCGCCGGCGGTGTCGACACCACTGCAATATTCAAATACGAGCGCTCTATGGCTCCGACCGACTACCAGTATTTCAGAATTGAAGTAAAGAACGGTCTCGGCGGACACTCCGGCGGAGACATCCACCTCGGACGCGCCAACGCCAACAAACTCCTTGCCCGCTTCCTCTGGAATCTCACCACGCAGCATGAAGTGTCTGTGGCCGAATTCGACGGCGGAAACCTCCGCAACGCCATACCCCGCGCCGCTCATGCTGTAGTCGGAGTCCACACATCGAAAAAAGAAGATGTCCGCATCGCCCTCAACAACTACGCCGCCGAGATAGCCAACGAATACGCCGGTCTCGAGCCGACACTTGAAATCGACATGGAGAGCGTCGACCGTCCCGAATTCTGCATCGACTCACGCACGTCAATCAACCTTATCCGCGCCATATACTGCGCCCCTCACGGCGTCGTGTCAATGAGCCGCGACCTCGAAGGGCTCGTCGAGACATCGACCAACCTCGCTGCCGTAAAAATGAAATCCGACAACGAGATCATCATCACCACCTCGCAGCGAAGCTCTGTCGAATCGCGCAAATGGGATATCGCCAACCAGGTTGAGGCTGTATTCACTCTCGCCGGAGCTCACGTAACCCACGGCGACGGATACCCCGGATGGCAGCCTGACATGAACTCTCCCATAATGAAGATAGCTTCCGATGCCTACGAGGAACTATACGGTGTCAAGCCAGCTATCAAAGCCATTCATGCCGGCCTCGAATGCGGTCTGTTCAAATCTGTATATCCCGAGCTCGATATGGTGTCATTCGGCCCGACTTTGCGCGATGTGCACTCTCCTTCTGAGAAGATGTTCATCCCCGCCGTCGAGCGCTTCTGGCAGCAGCTGCGACGCATTCTTGAGAAAGTCGCCGACATCAAGTGAAACCTCTCGGCACTATAACACTCTTGGCTCTGTCCCCGGTAGCGGCAATCCCGCAGTCGGGTGCAGAGCCTTTTATCGAATATTCAATGGCGGAATGTGAGATTTGGCTCGATTCCGCCTACTTCTCCCATTGGTATCGCCTGCCTGATTTAGATGCCGACTCCTCATGGGATCGTCTTACCGATGACGACTATGCGGAAGTAGCCGCCGAACTCGATGTCGAGGTCGCTGCGATAAAAGCTGTCGTCGATATCGAAACCGGAAGCCGTCATCTGGGATTTTGGAAAAAAGGAAAGGCAATCATCAATTTCGACCTGTCGATCTACCGCACCTATGCCCCGCGTCACAATGTAAATCTCTCCGATGCGCGCAAACGTCAGCCTCTGATATTCCGTTCGCCCGATGTCAAAAAATACGGCTCGACGCAAGCTGCACAATATGCACGGCTCGAAGCTGCAATCGAAATCGACCGGGAGTCAGCTCTCGAAAGCTGTTTCTGGGGCATGTTTCAGATCGGCGGGTTCAACTGGAAACTATGCGGCTGTGAGAGCGTCGATGAATTTTGTGCTCTGATGAACCGCTCGGAGCGCGACCAGCTCGAACTCTTTGCCGCCTTCTGCCGAGCCCGCAACCTCGTCCGCTTCATTCAGCAAAAAGATTGGGCAGCCTTTTCACTCCGCTACAACGGTCCCGGCTACAAAAAACAACACTACCACACAAAAATGGCAGCCGCTTACAAGCGTTTTAAAAAATAACGTTTCCTATATTATGACACAATTTCTGGCTCAATATCATCTCCTCGGACCCGCAATCGGTCTCGCAACATTTCTTATTATAGGTTTCTTCCACCCTGTAGTCATAAAGACCGAATATCATTTCGGCACACGCCCCTGGTGGATATTCCTCCTCGTCGGCATCGCAGCCGTTGCCTCATCTGTGATAATCGCCGACGTTTTCTGGTCAAGCATACTCGGTGTGTTCGGCTTCTCATCATTCTGGACCATCAAAGAGCTCTTCGAGCAGCGCGAACGCGTCATCAAAGGCTGGTTCCCGAAAAATCCGCGGCGCAGCGCCCAATACCCCGACTGACATCTGTTCATACGCCACCCCACAAGGGCATTTTACAACCTCACATTGTAGGGACGCACGGCTCGTGCGTCCGATATCAACACCCTTATAATCAGATTGTTAGTGAACGCACAGACCGTGCGTCCATACTTTTTATTGGCATTTTTCTGAGTTTTTCACCGCCCTCAGCTGCCAGAACGCCACAGCCGCAGCGGCAGCCACATTCAGCGAGTCAACTCCGTGAGCCATCGGTATCCGTGCCACATAGTCGGCGCCGGCTATCACATCATGCGCCAGTCCGTCACCCTCCGTGCCCATTATTATGGCCAGACGCTCCGTCGCGTTCAGTTCCACGTCGTCAATCGGCACCGAATTATCGGTCAGCGCCATTGCAGCTGTCGTAAATCCTGCCTTGTGCAGATCGGCCACCGGATCGTCAATCCATGTCCACGGCACTAAAAACACCGAACCCATCGACACGCGTATGCTCCGCCGGTTGAGCGGATCACACGATGTGCGCGTCAGCAACACGCCGTCTATCCCTAACGCAGCGGCCGACCGGAATATAGCGCCGATGTTTGTCGTGTCGGTCACCCCGTCTATCACCACAACCCTGCGCGCCCCGGAGCATATATCATCCACCGTCGGCATCTCGCGCCGGCGCATCGCGCACAGCACTCCACGTGTCAGCTTATATCCCGTTATCGAGGCAAGTGTCTCGCGGTTGCCTGTGTAGACTGTCATCTCGGGCGCACGGGCAATGATTTCCGCCGCGTCACCCTTGATATGACGCTCCTCACAGAGCAGCGCCACCGGGGTGTATCCGGCATCAAGTGCCACATGTATCACTTTCGGACTCTCGGCTATGAAAAGCCCCTCGTCCGGATTAAGTCTGTTGCGCAGCTGTGCCTCGGTCAGACTCGTGAACATTGCTGTCCGCGGGTCATTTATGTCAGTGATATATTCGATTGCATTCATGTCACAGTCGGGAATACTCTTTCTTCCCTTTCAGATAATATGATGTCAGTATGTTCGGCTCTCCGTTTATGAGATTTACCGTAGGGGAGGGGAGGCCGTCGTATGCGCGCTTCATGCGACGGTAATCACGGTGCGCCCGCAATATGGCGCCGGCATCGCCCCACTGGAGCGTCGCCACCGATTTCGCCCATGCGATTGTGTCAAGCAGACGCCTCACGATAAGCGCCTTCCTGCGCCCCTTGTGTGGCAGATTCTTGTAGAGCATCAGCAGATTGTTGCGGAAATTCAGATACGTCTTTCGCGGATTGCCCGCAGGCAGCGAGCCTCCTCCCAGATGATATACCCTCGATGCCGGCACGACGCGCACCCTGAAGCCTCTCAGACGCAGTCGCCAGCAAAGGTCTATCTCCTCCATGTGGGCAAAATGCGATCCGGCAAGACCTCCGCGGGTAAGAGACTAGTGGCGGCGTACCATTAGCGCCACGCCTGAGGGCCAGGACACATCGGC
>CAMWIJ010000070.1 GCA_947174275.1 uncultured Muribaculaceae bacterium | reverse complement strand
GCTCCGCGGTCTGCGAACCCCGGTTAATCACGGGCACGAGCCTCCGGCTCTCCGTAGGGGCGGCAAGTGTGTGGTTTGGTGGGCGGTAGCCGGGGCGGGGGCGTCTCGCCCCCGTGGATGGCGGTGAGGGGCGTGGTGGTAATGTCAGATAATCAGGATGGTGGAAGATTTCCTTTTTTTGTTGCTTTGATTAGGTTGTTAACAATTGTTGTGATGGGTGGGCAGCGATTTGGCACATACTGATTGTAACTTTGCAGTGTATGGATGAGATGGCCGGCGGTGAATGCGGTCATGAATTCATGCGACATTCAAAGGAGGAAATATGATGAAAAACAGGGTTAATGCAGGTTTGATGGTTTCGGCTACAGATGTGATTTTCGCTACTGTAATGGCTTGCGGACGTACGGTGTTCAGGGCTACGTATGCGGGTATGAGTTCAATCGAAGATGTCATTGATGCTATCAGACGTGGAGCCAAGGGCGTGATGGCCGGACCTGTCACGCTGTCGCTCCGCAATGGTTCGCAGGGCTGGACTGTGCGTCGGAATATGATGCGTCAGACTGATGTCGCGGAGGCTACTCAGCTCACTCTTTTTTGAAGGTTATTTTTCTTTGAACAGTAGAACATTGACGTTATGGGTTAATTTTGTGTGTTATTAGTTGTCAATATTTAATTTTAGGGAAAATGCGGGTCAGCGGCAAAGTCAGGTTGGTACGGTCTGTGGCAGGCTAATTGCTGTGTTATATACCACGGGGCGCCCCTCAGGGGCTTATACTATAGTGGCTCGGGTTGCCGGGGTCTGTGCCCGCTCCGCGGTCTACGAACCCCGGTTAATCACTGGCACGAGCCTCCGGCTCTCCGTGGGGGCGGCAAGTGCGTGGTTTGGTGGGCGGTGGTCGGGGCGGTGGTGTTTCGCCCCCGAAGATGTAGGGCGGGGACGCATGGTTTGTGTGTTTAAATATAGCGCCTGATAATCAGGATGTTGGCGGATGCACGAGCCGTGCGTCCCTACATTTTGGCAGCATTTCTCTGAGTTCTGCAGCGCCTTCACAGCAATATTAAATTGAGACTGAGATATGAACCGCTTAGGTGTAGATAGGAGGGTGTTGTTTTTCTTTTGATAAATACAACGACGCCGGAGATTTTGTGTCTCCGGCGTCGTTATGTCGTTTCCTATTGTCAGTGCAATTATTTTTTGCGACGGTTGCCGTAGCGGCTCATGAACTTGTCAACGCGACCTGCAGTGTCGACGAGTTTCTGCTTGCCGGTGAAGAAGGGGTGGCTTGAAGATGTGATTTCAAGCTTTACGAGGGGGTAGGTTACACCGTCAACTTCGATAGTTTCTTTAGCGGCAACTGTAGAGCGAGTGATGAAGATTTCTTCGTTAGACATATCTTTGAAGACCACTTCGCGGTAGTTGGAGGGATGGATATCTTTTTTCATAATCCTTTAGGAGGTTAATATCTGTTATTCAATACATTATTATTACCGTTGGTAGGACGGTCTTTCGTAATGGCTTGCAAATTTACGCAAAATCTCCGATAACTCAAAGATTTTGCGTAAAAAAGTTTAAATATCAAATGATTATTGAGCTATTGTGCCGTCTGTTGTGATTTTTACGCCTTGGCGTAGTTTCTGCAAGCGGCACAATCGCATGACGGTCAGCGCTCGTATTCGATGAGGGGGGCGTCGGTGCCTACCACGTCGTCGGTGTTGACGAATACGCGTTTGATGGTCATGTCAGACTCGGCTTCGACGTCGTTTTCCATCTTCATGGCTTCGTAGACGAGCAGGAGCTGGCCTTTCTTGACTTTGTCGCCTTTCTTGACATTGACAGATATGATGCGTCCGCCCATCGGGGCTTTGAACAGTTCGCCGGTGATTGGCTCGTCATCCTCTTTCTTGACTTCAACGGCTTTCTTTTCTTCCACTTTGGGCTCTGCTGCCTTTTTGGCTTCGTATTCTTCTTTGCGGCGATTGCGCAGGAAGGTGTTGGCAACAGTGGGGAGGAGGGCAAGGAGAAGTTTTTCCTCGTTGTTGGTGGCGAGAGGTGTGCCTCCGAGGTCGTCAAGTGTTGGGTTGGCGGGTTGGCGGTAAGCCGACACGTCGTAGGGGCGCTCTTCGGGCGAGCCTGTGATCTGCGCGCGGAATTCGGGGTCGATGGCTACGGGCGTCTTGCCGTATTCACCTTTGACGAGCGATATGAACTGGTTGGATTTATTGGAGTAGTCGGGGTTGCCTTTCTTGCGGTCCATTGCGAGGTTGACAGCCTGGGCTCCGACAATCTGGCTTGTGGGAGTGACGAGGGGCACGAGTCCGGCGTCGCGGCGCACTTTGGGGATGAGGAGCATTGCGTCGTCGAGGAGGTCGTCGGCGCCGAGGGCCTTGAGCTGTGCCACCATGTTGGAGTACATGCCTCCGGGCACTTCCGCTTCTTTGACGAGGAGGTTGGGCTTGGGGAATCCGAAGTATGCCTCAATAGCGTGGCATGCGTCGAGGAGAGCGGCTTCGTCGCCTGCTTTTGCCGATGCGATGGCTTTGTCGAACTGGGCGTCGATTTCGGCGGGAAGCGTATCGGTGAGAGGATCGAATTCTTTTGGGAAACGGTCTTTGTTAAGGTCGAAGGCGGCGAGGTTCTTGCGCACGTTGTAGAGTTCTTTGCGTATCTTGCCTACGGCAGTCATGTCGGCTTCAACTTCGATGCCGAGTTTCTTGCAGAATACGTAGATAAGCTCGATGGCGGGAGCTGCCGATCCGCCGCCGAACCACCAGATGTTGGTGTCTAGGATGTCGACGCCGTTTATGATCGCCATCAGTGATGATGCGAGGCCGTAGCCGGGAGTGCAGTGGGTGTGGAAGTCGACGTCGACTTTTACGTTGGCTTTGAGTTTGGAGATGATAGAGGCTGCACGCGAGGGCGTGACGAGGCCGGCCATATCCTTGAGTGTTATGATTTTGGCGCCGAGGGCTTCCATCTGGCGGGCTTTCTCGACAAAGTATTCGTCGGTGAATATTTTTTCAGGCTCTGCGGCTTTTTTGCCGAAGAGTCTGCTGAAGAAGCCGCTTTTCTTTTCCTGGTCATCGGCCTTGGGGTCGACGGTGTAGCAAACGGCTCCGTCGGGGATGCCGCCGAGGTCGTTGATCATCTTTATAGAGTCGCGCACGTTGTCGATGTCGTTGAGGGCGTCGAATATACGCATCACGTTGAGCCCGTTGTCAATGGCTTCTTTGTAGAAACCTTCGAGCACTGAGTTGGGGTAAGGCACGTAGCCGAAGAGGTTGCGTCCGCGAGAGAGCGCAGAGAGGAGCGATTTGCCTTTCATGGCTTTGGAGATGGTGCGGAGACGGTTCCAGGGGGACTCGTCAAGGTAGCGCATCACAGAGTCGGGCACTGCACCGCCCCAGACTTCCATGATATAAAAGCCGGCATCCTCATATAAGGGGAGCAATAAATCGATATCTTTTTGCGGCATGCGGGTAGCGAACAGTGACTGCTGACCGTCGCGCAAAGTCAAATCTCTGATTTTTAATTTCTTATTCTCCATATCAATCTTTATTTTAAACAAGCCTTAGTGGCTTAGGTTTGGTTGATTGCAAAAATAAGAAATTGGTTTTAATTAAAGAAATATTTCTTTAATTTTTTTTAATTGTTTCGGGGGGTGTGGAATCAGGTGTTGGCTTAGGCGGATACAATCGGCGTTTTGCCTCCGTGGGTGAGGCGGGGAGGACTAGTCAGACTGGTCAGACAAGTCGGACCTGTCGGACGGGGAGGCGGGGGTGATACCACAGACCGCCCTGCTCGGGCTTGGGTGATATGGTAGCTTGTAGTGGCCGGGGTCTGCGCCCGCTCCGGGGTCTGCGAACCCCGGTTAATCACGGGCACGAGCCTCCGGCTCTCTGTTGGTGAGGGATGCGTTGCGGGCGGTAGCAGGGGCGGGGGCGTCTCGCCCCCGTGTATGTCTCTGAGGGGGAGTGAAATGTCAGTAAAGTCTTTAGGGTCTTTAAGGTCTTTAAGGAGTGTGGTGTGTGTCGGGTAGTATCAGAAGTCGGGGAGGGTGATTTTGAGATAGACGATGTCAGTTGTGTCTTGGTTGTGGAAATATCGGAGGGATATCAGAGATAAGTAGAGGGTGTTGTTGTCGGTGAAGAATGAACTGACGGGAAGATTCCAGTTTTCGGCGCTGTCGTTGTCCATGATGAATTCGCTGTAGTAACCGAATGTCTTGAAGGTGCAGAATTCAAAGATGACGTTGTCGTAGCGTTTGTAGAAGTGCAGGTCGAGAGGCCAGTCGCAGTCATATCCTTTTTGTGCGGCAATGACGCCGTCGGGTGATATGGCGAACGGGTAGAGTATCTCTCCCAGTTGTTCGCCTGAATGCGAGTCGTAACAACGCAATATGCAATCGTGTATGGTCGGCACGGGAAGCATGTACATGTCAAGAGCGTCGGCGTAAATCAGCGCGTCGGGGGAGAAGATGTCGGCATATTGTTTCTCTTCTATGTCGTAATCTTCTCTTTCCGCGGGATCCAAAGCCTCGAAACGCATGCGCTCCTTACGTAATATCTCTGTTGTTATGCTGTCGGGAGTCTCTTTGTAGGCGAAAATTTCGTTGAAGCGCCTGTCGTTGCCGGAGCGGCATGTGTCGGCTTCGATGAACTCCTCTTTGCTTATTTCCTCGATGCTGAATACTTTATGGTTTTCTTGTCGGCCGGCGGAATTGCAAGCTCCGAGCATGATGAGGGCGGTCAGTAGTGCGGCCAGCTGCAGACGGGGAGTATTCATGGTGTCAGGAGGTTTAGATGTGATGACGGCAAATATATGAAAAATTTCGGGAATATCAGTTTATATGGCTAAGGAGGATGATATAAAAACCGGCGGCCAATGGAAATTGACTGCCGGTTTTGGCTTTGAGCGGCAAACGAGGCTCGAACTCGCGACCCTCAGCTTGGGAAGCTGATGCTCTACCAACTGAGCTACTGCCGCATTGCGTTTGTGTGGTGCAAATGTAATGCTATTTTTTTTATTTCCCAAATTATTTTTCATTGCCAGTCTTAGATATCCATTAGATATTCATTCAAATAATCTGCCGGCTCAGGGGCGGTTGGGGTTGTTGAGGAGTTGGAAGATGAGGATTTCGAAGAGGTCGAACTGGTCGGCGCGCGAGCCTATTCCTTTGCTTTGTGCGTCGAATTGTCGGATGGCGGAGATGTTTTTTATGATTTGCCAGGGACGGTAGTTTGTTAGTCCGGGCTTTATGTCGGTGAGCTGGCCGGGCCATTTGAAGCCGAGTTCGTTCATCAGTCCGCGGTCTGATTTGTCGGGGGCGTAGAGCGCTGTGAGCAGGTTGGCGAAGAAGTTGAAGATGAGAGGGGTGGTGACGATAGGCTGATGGTTTTTGGGGTCGCGCCGGAAGTAGTTGATGATTTTGTAGATGCGTTCTACATCGCGGCGTGCGATGGCTGCGATGAGTTCGAAGTTGTTGTAGTCTTTGCTTACGCCGATGTTGCGCTCGATGCTCTCGGGTGTTATCATGGCGTTTGGCGGCAGCGCTACGGTCATCTTGTCGATTTCGTTGTAGATGCGGGAGAGGTCGGAGCCGACGTAGTCCTGAAGCATGGCAAGGGCTTTGTCTTCGACTGAAAGACCTTTTTCTTTTATGAAATCGCGTATTGTTGATGTTACTGCGGCCGGTGCGAGCCGTTTTGACTCGAACACCACGCCTTTGCCTTTGGCGATGCTTTTTGTGAGAGTGGCGCTTTTGACTGAAACGCCGCGCGCGATGATTACGAGTATGGTGGTCGGCGCGGGATTTTCGATGTAGGGGAGCAGTTTGTTGAACCATGCCACGGGCACGGCCTGCGCTTCCTTGAGTATCACAACCTGACGGTCGGCCATCATGGGGTAGCGCTGGCAGGCTTCGGCCACGGTGGCTGCGTCGGTCTGCGGCGCATACATTGTGTAGAGATTGAAGTCGCGCTCGGAGTCGGGGAGTATCGCGTCGAAGAGTCCGGCGAGTTCGTCGATGTAATATCCTTCTTCGCCATGTATGAGATAGACGTTGTGGTATTGCTTTTTTGCAAGAGCGTTGCGCAACGCCGTGTATGTTACTGCATCGGCCATCGTGTGGTAAATAATAAATATTTTGTGTAAATTTACACAAAAATTTCCGAACACAAAACGATATGGATAACTTTCCGAGATTGAATCTGCCGGCGCTTGTGGCTCCGAGGCTTAAGCGAGACGGTGACATGGTGCGTATATATGACGGGTGCCGCAATGCGTATGTGAAGCTGACCCCCGAGGAGTGGGTCAGGCAGCATTTCGTGGGTTATCTTTGCGAGGTGCTGGGCTATCCGCGGTCGATAATCGGCAATGAGGTGTCGCTGCGTCTCAACAATCTGTCGCGGCGGGCCGATACGGTGGTTTATGACAGGCACGGTGAGCCGTTTATCATAGTGGAGTATAAGGCTCCGCATGTTGATATCACGCAGGAGGTGTTTGACCAGATTGTGAGGTATAATATGGTGCTTCGCGCGCGTTATCTTGCTGTGTCAAACGGGTTGAGGCATTACTGCTGTGCCATAGACTACGCCGCCGGCAGCTATGCGTTTGTGGCGCAGCTGCCGGCGTACGGTGATATGGTTTAGAAGAAGTAGGTTGCGCGGACTGACCAGGTACGGTTCTGGGCGCTGAAGTCGTCGAGGAGTTTGGTCTTGAGGGCGTAGGTCATGCCCCAGGTGTAGGAGCCCTGTATCTGCCAGCGGCGCATGATTTCAAAACCGATGCCGCATTGCAGGCCTATTTCGCCGAATGCATATTTGAGGGCGTCGATTTTGCTGTGTCCCGCCAGGAGTGACAGCGTGGGGCCGCCGAACACGTAGGGCGCGATGTAATCTTCAAGACCCTGCATGCGTGTCCATTTGAAGCGCAGGTCGAGAGGTATCTCGATGTAGTGCAGATAGCAGCGCGGGTCGGTGTATCCCTGCGATGCCCAAATTTCGCGTTCGCCGAGGTTGAGGGTTGCTCCGCGCTGGGTGTAGAGCAATCCGATGTCGATGCCGAACCCGATGCCGGGAAACATCATCTCGCCCTGCACGCCGGCCTGAAATCCGGTGGAGGCGTCGATTGTCATCAGATCCTGTTTGAATTTGAGTGTCGTGAAGTCGACACCTGCCGTGGCTCCGTAACGGAACTGCGCCGCGCTTTTCAGCGGGAGTAACGTTGCGACTGCCGCCACTACTAACAATAAGATTTTTTTCATAATAAAGCGGAGTTAGAGAGAGTTGATTTTATTGATGGCTTCTTCGACAGTGAGCATTTCCTGCTGCCCGGTCGCCATTTCCTTAATGGTGATTTTGTTTTCGTTTATCTCGGTCTCGCCGATGATGGCTACGTAGGGTATGGACATGTCGTCGGCATATCCGAACTGTTTTTTCATCTTGGCATTGTCGGGGTAGACCATAGCGGGGATGCCGGCTTCTCTGAGGCGGCGTGCGGCAAGGAATGCGGCTTCGGCTTCGGCCTCGCCCATGTTGGCGAACATCACTTTGGTGGATGTGGTGGCTTCTGACGGATAGAGGTCGAGTGTGTTGAGGACGTCGTAGATGCGGTCGGCTCCGAATGAAATTCCGACACCTGACATGCCGGGCATGCCAAACACTC
Source organism: uncultured Muribaculaceae bacterium (assembly GCA_947174275.1). Classification (GTDB taxonomy): domain Bacteria; phylum Bacteroidota; class Bacteroidia; order Bacteroidales; family Muribaculaceae; genus JAGBWK01. Next base: position 5,254 of record CAMWIJ010000070.1, on the reverse strand, counting down.
CTGTGAGGTTGTCGTAGCGTCCTCCGCCGGTGATGCTGCCGATGGCTACGTCGAGAGCTTTGACTTCGATGATGGCTCCGGTGTAGTAGTTGAGGCCGCGGGCGAGTGAAACGTCGAGCTCGATATGCGCGCTGCCTTCGCCGGCACGGCGGAGTATAATCTCTGTCTCTTCGATGCCCTTGAGTCCGGTCTCGCTTCCGGCCAATACGCTGCGGAGAGCGGCGATGCGCTCTTCGTTGGTGCCTGAAAGCTCGAGGATGGGACGGAGAGTTGCTATCGCTTCGTCGGTCAGGCCTTTCTCCTTGAGTTCGGCGTTGACATTGTCGATGCCGATTTTATCTATTTTGTCAATAGCTACGGTGATGTCGACGAGGCGGTCGGGAGCGCCGATTGTCTCGGCGATGCCTGCGAGTATCTTGCGGTTGTTGAGCTTGATGAGCACGTTGATGCGCAGGCGTGAGAACACGTCGCGGATGATGTCGAGGAGTTCGACTTCATTCCAGAGCGAGTCGGTGCCGATGATGTCGGCGTCGCACTGATAGAATTCACGATAGCGCCCTTTCTGCGGACGGTCGGCGCGCCATACGGGCTGAATCTGAAACCGGCGGAAGGGCAGCTGCAGCTCGCCGCGGTGTTGCACCACGTAGCGTGCGAACGGCACTGTGAGGTCATAGCGCAGTCCTTTTTCACAAAGTTTCGCCGCCAGTTTCAGTGATGCTGTCTCGTCGTCGAGAAGCGCGCGGTCCACGCCTTTGAGGAAGTCGCCCGAATTGAGTATCTTGAACAGGAGTTTGTCACCCTCGTCGCCGTATTTGCCCATGAGGGTCGAGAGGTTTTCCATCGCCGGGGTCTCGATCTGCGAGAAGCCGTGGAGAGAAAAAACTTCGCGGATGGTGTTGAATATATAGTTGCGGCGAGCCATCTCTATGGGGGAGAAGTCGCGCGTGCCTTTTGGAATTGACGGTTTTGTTGCCATTGCAATTGTTGTAGTTTGGGTCGGTTGAGACAGAATTGTCTGTTAAAACACTGAATTTTCACACTATGGCTGCAAATTTACCTAAAAATATTGAAATATCGTCAACCGCCGGCTGTTAAAAATGAATAAGTATGTGTTCGAAATTATTCGGAATAGATACTTAGTGTGACAATTCGCGTATTATTGGTGTTAAATATTTGTGAAACTTAATTTAAGAATGTATTTTTGTTGCAAATTATAATTATGGCTACAAAATTCAGTTCGAAAATAGGGTTGATTGCGGCTACGGTCGGGTCGGCCGTTGGATTGGGAAATATATGGAGGTTTCCGGCCGAGGCTCAGGGTAATGGGGGCGCGGCATTTCTTCTTGTGTATGTCGCGTGTGTGCTGTTGCTGGGTATTCCGGTGATGCTCGGAGAGTTTGCCATAGGGCGCGAAGGGGGCACTGATGCCATCGGCGACTACAAGCGGATATCTCCGGGGACGCGCTGGTGGATTGTCGGCGGCATGGGCATAGTGGCCTCATATATGATATTGTGTTTCTATATCGTGGTGGCGGGATGGACTCTGGAGTATCTTGTGAACTCTGTGACGGGCGATCTGTTTTCAGGCATAGCCGACGGCACATCGTCGTTCGGCACAAAGATGCAGGATTATGTGTCGGGCGACACGAAGCCGGTGTTGTATACGGTGTTGATGGTTGTCATCAACATGCTGGTGCTGCTTTGCGGCGTGCGCAAGGGGATTGAGAAAATATCCAACGTGCTGATGCCGTTACTGTTTGTCATTTTGGTGGTATTCTGCGTGGTGGCGTTGTCGCTGCCCGGAGCGTCGGAAGGTGTGCGGTTTTTCCTGAAACCTGATTTTTCCAGACTTGACGCTTCGGTGATAATCGATGCGCTGGGACAGGCGTTTTTCTCGCTGAGTCTCGGCATGGGTATCCTTATCACATATGCGGCATATTTTCCGCGGGAGACAAGGCTCGGACGGACGGCGGTCATCGTGTCGTCGCTTGATATGCTGGTGGCGGTGATGATGGGACTTATAATATTTCCGGCGGTGACGTCGTTTGGCATGGAGGGGGGGAGCCTGGAAGGGGCTACGCTTGTGTTTGTCACGTTGCCTGAGGTGTTCACACGCATGCCCGGCACGCAGGTGTGGTCGGTGCTGTTTTTCATGTTGTTGCTTTTCGCGGCTCTGACTTCGACAATATCGATAGCCGAAGTGTCGGTGAGGTTTTTTCAGGACCGGTTGAGGATGAGCCGTCGCAACGCGGTGCTCACCGTTATGTCGCCGGTGTTGATTTTCGGCACTCTGAGCGCATTGTCGGCCGGTCCGCTTTCCGGTTTCAGGATTTTCAATCTCACATTCTTCAACCTTCTTGACACGGTAGCTACCAATATTCTTCTCCCTCTCGGCTCGCTTGCGATGTGTGTCTATGCGGGATGGTTCGCTCCGAAAGGAATGATAGCCGACCAGCTCGGCAACGGTTCGGCCACGAGAAGTGTGGCGACGCGGATAGTGATGTTTATGCTCAAATGGGTGGCACCGATAGCGATTGCTGTAATTCTTGTGGCACAATTTAACTGACGCAGCGCATGAAAACCACTACGCGCCGACATCTGGCATCGCTTGCATTCATTGCATTTCTTGCCGTGATATATGCGGTGATATTGCTCTTTGGCCGTTCGCGTGGCGTTGAGGCCGCTGTTGAAGAGTTGCCGGCTGCGGCAAAGCCGTCGCAGTCCGACACGGTTGATTTGGAGATAAAAAGCCGTGACAGCGCCGTAACGGTAAAGAATGAGATAAAAGCCGGACGCCGGAGCAGCCGTCGGAAGGCATCACAACCGAAATCGCTTCCCGCCGATATTCCCGATGTGCTTGACCGTCCGGTGTCAGGTTTCTGATATTTGTGCCACAAATAGATTTCCGGGATGGGAAAATTTTGCTACTTTTGCAGAAAAGAGAGCGGCGGGTGATGGATGAGGTTTTTCACACCGCGCAGCTGCCCGGTAATTCCGTCAACTCTCTTGTTGCTAAATCGTATGGCATGAACCGTTACTTCTCATTAAATATAAAAGGAAAGCTCAGGGAATTTTTTGAGCCTGTTGTCATGGGCATTGTCAATGTGACGCCCGATTCGTTTTATTGCGGTTCGCGCAACGGCAGTGTGGACGAGGCTGTCGCCACTGCCGGCAGAATGCTTGCCGAAGGAGCCACGATTATAGATGTCGGCGGGTGCTCGACGCGTCCCGGATCGGTAGCGGCAGAAGAAGATGAGGAGATCAGGCGCGTGGTACCGGCAGTGGAAGCCGTGCGCCGACATTATCCCGAAGCTATTGTGTCGGTTGATACATTCCACGGTAAGGTGGCGAGGATGGCGGTTGAGGCCGGTGCCGATATAATCAATGATATAAGTGCGGGGGGCATAGACCCGGATATATTACAGGCGGCCGTTGACCTGAAAGTGCCGTATGTGCTGATGCATCCGGCCGAGTCATCGCTGTGCGAGAACACTCCGCTTGACGAGACGACGCCGCTTGTGCTGAATGATCTGCAGCGGGTGTTGCGTGACCTGCGGCTGCGGGGAGTGTGCGACGTTATCGTTGATCCGGGTTTCGGTTTCGGGAAAACTCTGGAGCAGAATTATCGGCTGATGTCGGAACTCGATGCTTTCGAAGCGCTCGGATGCCCGTTGCTTGTGGGCGTTTCCCGTAAATCTATGGTCAACCGATTGCTTGACGTGTCGCCGCAGAGCGACCGTTCGCTGCTCGGCACCACGGTGCTCAACAGTTACTCGCTGCAGCATGGTGCGGATATTCTGCGCGTGCATGATGTGAAGGCGGCTGTCGATGCCGTTAAAATTATCAGTCAACTCACCCTATAACCGTTCTGTCATGGATTCTTTCGGCATAAAAGACATATTCGATATTGTCATAGTGGCGTTGCTGCTGTATTACCTTTACCGGCTGATGAAGGAGTCGGGCACTATAAATATATTTTATGGTGTGCTTGCATTCATCATGGTGTGGGTGGTGACATCGGAGCTGCTCGGTATGAGGCTTATCGGTTCGATACTCGACAAATTCATGAGCATCGGCCTGTTGGTGCTTGTCATATTGTTTCAGGATCAGATAAAGAGGTTTCTTGTGGAACTCGGCTCGCAGAAACGTTGGCGCTTCGTGAGCGAGTTGTTTCACCATCACCGGGCTTCGGCCAAAGAGGATGCGCATAGGTGGATTATGCCGGTTGTGTATGCATGCATGAATATGTCGCGGAGCAAGACCGGTGCGTTGATAGTAATACAGCAGGCCATACCTCTCGACAGCTACGAAAAGACCGGCGACATGATCGATGCCGAAATCAATTCACGTCTTATCGAGAATATATTTTTCAAAAACTCTCCGCTCCATGACGGAGCCATGATCATAGCTAACGGACGTATCATGGCTGCCGGGTGTATTCTTCCTGTGAGCCACGACACGGATATACCCCGGTCGATGGGTCTCCGCCACCGATCGGGTCTCGGTATCTCGCAGGCGACGGATGCCGCCGCTATAATCGTGTCAGAGGAAACAGGCAATATCTCGATTGCGATGAAAGGCAAGATATATGCACGTCTGTCATCGACCGAGCTTGAGCAATATCTCAGCAAGCTGACTACAGTGTCTTGATTCGGCCTGAGCCTGCTCTTATGCCGCTCCGTCGCCCCAGCCGGCGATGTCAGCGATATCCACCCAGAAAAACAATAGTGCAATCAATACCACCACGCCGATAACAATCCATATCTGCGCGCGGCGGCGGTTGCGTTTGCGTCGTTCCTGTCGCTCATACTCGCGGTTTTTGATTCTTGTTTCGTAGTCATTCATAATGTCGGAGTCTTGATTTGTTATACTTCAGGATGAAATTACGGGCATCTGCATCATGGCGAATAATGCCCCTTTATTGTAGTAAAATAACATGAAATCTAGAAATTTTGTTTTTTGGAAGAAAAAAATGGGTGTGGCTTCAAAATTTGCTTGAAATGAGAGTTGGGGCTTTTAATTCTTTGTATGATAATGTGTTGCTTTATTGATGTGCGCGTGATTGATGCCGTTTTTGAGTGGCAATAACAACAAAAAACGAAAAAAGTTTCAAAAAAAATCGCATAAAGTATTGCCAATTCAAAAATAATGCGTACCTTTGCAACGCAAACGACAAAAACGGGTGCGCAAAATAACCCAAACGCGAAAATAGCTCAGTTGGTAGAGCACAACCTTGCCAAGGTTGGGGTCGCGG
>CAMWIJ010000069.1 GCA_947174275.1 uncultured Muribaculaceae bacterium | reverse complement strand
CAGCAGCCTCAGAACAATCCATGGGGACAGCCCGTGCAGCAGCAGACGCAGCAACCTCAGAACAATCCATGGGGACAGCCCGTGCAGCAAAATGCCCCGATAACACAGCATTGCACCACCTGCGGCAATCAGGTAGTAGCCGGAGCACGCTTCTGCGCCGGTTGCGGATCCCCCGTGTCGGCAACACAGCAGCCGGCCGGCATCCCGACCCGCAAAAACCCCTATTTCATCTGATTAAATTCCGACTACTGACAATAGAAAACATTTTACAACTTACTTAAGTTTATGAACTTCACCCCATTAACCCGACCGATATTCAAAGCCGTCGACGCGCACACCCTCCGCGCGGCCGATGACATTGAGCGCACGCAGCGACGTGTGCTGCGGCAGCTTCTTGAATACGGCAAAGACACTCAATGGGGTCGTCAGTTCAGATTCTCCTCAGCAAGCACTCCGGCCGAATATGCCGAGCGGCTCCCTATCAACGGCTACGAGACATTCCGTCCCTACGTGATGCGCATGCTCGGAGGCGAGAAAAACGTATTGTGTCCCGGCACAGTCAGGCGCTACGCTCAGTCGTCAGGCACTTCCGGAGGCAAAAGCAAATATATACCGCTCCCGCATCGTTCGCTCCACCGGTGCCACTATGCCGGGGGCTCCGCTACGGTAGCCCGCTACCTCTCGCTCTATCCCGACAGCCGTCTCTTCTCCGGCCGAAGCCTGATACTCGGAGGCAGTTATGCCAACGAGCTCTCACTCCCGGCCAAAATAAAAGTCGGCGATCTCTCCGCATCGCTTATCGACTGCATCAACCCGATAGTCAATCTGTTCCGCGCTCCGGGCAAGAAAACAGCCCTGATGAGCGACTGGAGCAAAAAGCTCCCTCAGCTTGTCGAAGCCACACGCCGCGCCAACATAGTCTCGCTCTCGGGCGTGCCTTCATGGTTTCTGGCCGTGCTTCGCGGCGTGCTCGCGGCAGAAAACGCCACCAACCTCCACCAGGTATGGCCCGGACTTGAGGTATTCTTCCACGGAGGCATCTCCTTCGCCCCCTACCGCAACCTCTACGACGCAATTATCGACCCAACGCGCATGCGCTATATGGAGACCTACAACGCCTCTGAAGGCTTCTTCGCCTTTCAGGCGTCGCTCGACGACGAAGGGCTGCTTCTGCTTGCCGATGCCGATGTATATTACGAATTCGTACCGCTCGGCGAAATCGGAAGTAACTCACCGTCAGCAATTCCCGCATGGGAAGTGACCAAAGGCGACACCTACGCACTAGTGATAACATCGAGCAACGGCCTGTGGCGCTACATGATAGGCGACACCGTAACGATTGTCGACACAGCGCCGCTCAAAATCAAAATCGCCGGACGCACCGGAGCCTACATCAACACTTTCGGAGAAGAACTGATGGTATGCGATGCCGAAGCCGCCATGACGCGGGCATGCGCCGCCACCGGAGCCTCCGTCACCGACTACACCGCCGCGCCGGTATTCACCTCGGCCACCGTCAAAGGTCACCACCAGTGGGCCGTAGCCTTCGACCGACGACCCTCCGACATGCAACTCTTCGCCGAGACCCTCGACCGTGAGCTCTGCAACGAAAACTCCGACTACCAGGCCAAGCGCGCCGGCAACATCTTTCTTGCTCCCGCCGAAGTCACACCCGTGTCACAGAACGCCTTCGACCGGTGGCTGCTATCTACCGGCAAACTTGGCGGACAACGAAAGATACCCCGCCTGCGCAACGACCGCGAGATAATCGACAGGATAATAGAAATCAATAACAATCCAACATAATACACCATGAGAAAATCATCAAAATTACGAAATCTTATATCGGCAATACTGCTGCTTGTTGCCGTTTCACTCAGCGCCCAACAGGCCAAATATATATTCTATTTCATCGGCGACGGCATGGGCCCCGGACAGGTAATGATGGCCGACACCTACAAGCGCAAAGCATTGGGCGACAGCTTGCCGCTGACCATGATGCTGCTGCCGGTCCACTCTTTGCAGACCACTTACTCCGCATCATCGCCGGTCACTGACTCAGCCGCCGCCGGAACAGCACTCGCAACCGGAGTCAAGACCAAAAACTCCATGCTTGGCATGAATGCCGACTCTGTGGCCGTCACCTCTATAGCCCGACATCTCCACGACAACGGCTACGGCGTGGCACTGATGACCAACTCAGCGGCCGACGATGCCACACCCGGTGCATTTTACGCCCATGTCACCAACCGCGGACAGCACTACGAGATAGGCCGTCAGGCAGCGGAATCAGGCTTCGAACTCATAACAGGCGCCGCATTGCGCGGGCTTGAAAAAGATGGCCGTGCTACAGACCTCGCCGACTATATCGCCTCTCAGGGCGTGGAGTTGCTTACAGACCCGGAAGCAGTTGCCGCATCTGACAGCCGACGCATCATTCTCACTCCGAAATCATCGCTTTGGAACTGGGATATGGGCTATTATGTCGACAACAATGAAGGGCAGATGACCGTCGACGAAATGACTGTCACCGCCATCAAGCATCTGAGTCGCCACACCCCTGACAACTTCTTCATGATGGTGGAATGCGGAAGCATCGACCACGCATCACACGCCAACGACGGCGGAGCCGTAGTCAAAGAAGTGCTTGCTTTTGACAAAGCCATAGAGACAGCCCTCGACTTCTACCGCAGCCACCCCGACGAAACTCTCATAGTCATTACTGCCGACCACGAGACAGGGGGTATGACCGTCGGCAACAACCACACAGGCTACTCGGCCCGCCCCGAATATCTCGTGCCGCAGAAAATATCAAAAGAGATATTCTCACAGTATTGCGACGACCTGATGAACGCAGAAAAGAAACCTGACTGGGCAGAAATGAAAGAATACCTGTCAGAAAATCTCGGTTTGTTTTCCGTTATCCCCATGAGCGAACGCCGCGAGAACAGGCTTAAGGATGTTTTCAACGCCACATTTGTCGACGGACAGGCCCGCCGACAGGAAACCCTCTACTCCAACTTCAACCAGTTTGCCGTCGAAGTGTTTGAAATGCTCAACGAGAAAGCTGGTATCGGATGGACATCTCTGGCCCACACCGGCAACTTCGTGCCGCTGTTCGCCATAGGCGCCGGCGCCGAACTCTTCACCGGCCTCAATGACAACACCGACGTGCCGATGAAGATACTCAAAGCCGCCGGAGTTCAGCCGCAATGACATTACTCTCTGACGAAGCCCTCCGCTTCACCGATTGACAAAAACAAATAGAATGAAATAAGATGAAATTAAAAGAAAAAATCTTAATTGCCCTCCTCACCCTCTTCGCTTTCATTGGCGCACGCGCCCAAGAAAACGAACGTATCGACGTTGACATCAACCTCATAAAAGTCAACGTCACGATGAACCCCGAGCACTACCGTCAGCTGATGGACCGCTACCTCAAGGCCGACACCACTCTGCGCATCGATGAAGTCGCAACCGTCTACTACGGTTACGCCGCCACTCCCGACTACGCTCCCGACCTTACTTTCCCCGAAATCGACGAGGCGATAGCACTTGAAAACTACGAGAAAGCCTACCGCCTGAGCCTCGCCGCCGCCAAAGAAGCCCCGGTGTCGCTCCCCGTCCTCATCAATGTCATCAAACTCATGCCGCAGATCGACCTCAAAGGCAATCTCGATTCATACCTCAACATACGGCAGCGACTGGAAATGCTCATCGGCACAATCCTTGCCTCCGGCACCGGCATACGCCGCGAGCTTCCCTTCAAGGTCATATCGGAAGGCGACATGATGGTAATACTCAAAGACATACTCGAGGTAAAGGAAATCATCGGAAGTTCAAAAATCGGAGACCTCGACGCCGTAAAGATAACATTCCCCACAAACTCGCGCGAGCATATCCTCTACTTCGACAATACAACCCACGAACAATACAGACAACATAACCCGTGACGCATTGACAATGAGCGACAACGAGAACAAAATACCAAAATGGACCGAAATCGAACTGCTCCCCGAATGGGACGAGCCGTTCTACGACGTCTACACCGCCAAGAAGTTCGGCAAATGGCTGATGCTCAAAACCCTCAAACCGCAATACCGCGACGATGACAGATATCTCGCAATGATTGAGAAGGAATTTGACGTCCGCTACAATCTTGCACACCCCAACATCGTCATGATCAACGACTTCGAGGTAGTGCCCGGCATCGGCCTATGCATCATCACCGACGACGTTTACGGCGACTCACTGCGCAAGCTCCTCGACAGCGGAAAAGTCGACGAAACCACCCTGCGCAAGGTATGCACCTCGCTTGTCGACGCTCTGGAATATATCCAGACCAACCACATCGTGCATCACAGCATACGACCGGAGACAATCATATTCACCGAAAACATCGGCAACCTCAAACTCATCGACGTCGGCTTCGACCAGCTCGACCACCTGAGCCACGACGACACATCCCGCGACATCCACGACTTCGGAGCCGTGCTCAAAGAGCTCCTCGACCGGCTTCCCGAGCGGCACGCCCATCTGCAGCGCGTCGCGGCCCGTTGCCTCAACCCCGATCCGCGTAAACGCTACCACGATATCCGTGACCTTAAGATGGCTCTCTCCAACCGCTCCAACCATCGTCTTTACATCATAATAATAACATTTTTAACAATAATGATTGCCCTGCTCGGATGGCTCGTAGCCAACCCCGACAACAGTGTGGCCGTCAAGTAACATATCAGATATGGCTGTAGAAATCAGAGCTGTTGAGCCCGTCAAGAAAGAGCTCAAGAAATTTGTAAAATTCGGCATCGACCACTACAACGGCAACGACTGCTTCGTGCCGCCGCTCATCATGGACGACGTCAACACTCTCCGACCCGACAAAAACCCCGCATTTGAATTCTGCGAGGCCCAGTCATTCATGGCCTACCGCGACAACCGACCGGTCGGACGCATAACCGCCATCATCAACCGCCAGGTCAACGAACGCTCCGGCGAAAAAAACATGCGCTTCGGTTTCGTCGAATTCATCGACGACAACGAGGTTGTCGACGCTCTGTTTGACGCCGCGATAAAATGGGGAAAAGAACGTGGCATGACAACAATCACAGGCCCGATGGGATTTTCCGACCTCGACCACGAAGGCATGCTCATCGAAGGCTTCGACCGCCTCGGCACCATGGCTACCATCTACAACTACCCCTACTACCCCGCGCAGATGGAACGCATGGGCTTTAAGAAAGATGTAGACTGGGTGGAATATCTCATCAAAATCCCCGACGGCATCCCCGAAAAGCATCAGCGCATTGCCGAAATCGTAAAGCGCAAATACAACCTGCGCATAGTGCGCTTCAAATCACGCAAGAAAATCAAAGACGAATACGGCAAAGCCCTCTTTGACCTTATCAACGAAGCCTACAGCGACCTCTACGGCTACTCCCCCCTCACACCCCGTCAGATCAACCACTACATCGACCTCTATCTCGGCATATTGCGTCTTGACGACATATCCGTAATCGTCGATGCCGACAACCGCCTCGTCGCCGTAGGCATATCGATGGCAAGCTTCTCCAACGCCCTGCGCAAGAGCCGCGGGCGCATATTCCCCTTCGGCTGGTGGCACCTGCTCAAACCGCTGAGGGGCAAAGTCGACACCGTCGACCTTCTGCTCATTGCCGTAAAGCCCGAATATCAGAGCAAAGGCGTCAACGCCCTGCTCTTCGCCGACCTCATACCCCGCTACATCAAGACAGGCTACCGTCAGGCTGAGAGCAACGTTGAGCTCGAAGGCAACGAAAACGTCCAGAAACAGTGGGAATACTTCGAGCGCGAGCAGCACAAACGCCGCCGCGCCTACAAAAAAGAAATCTGACAAAACAACATTAGCATTGTCGGGATGCTCCGTATCCGGATGGAGGAGCTCTCAATTGCATCTTGATATAACTCAAAAAGAGAGTGTGCACAATTTTTTAGGGCACACTCTCTTTTTCTCGTCGTGTAGCAGCTTCTTACTGCAAGATAAAATATATGACATGAAAATTCAGTAATATTTGCTACCTTTACAATCTATTTATTAGATTGATATGGCACTAAATAAAAATAAAAAAGAGAAGCCAATGTTCGTTAATCGTGAACCGGCTGAGATGACATGTGAATACAAAAGTTGGCTAACGGAACTCAAGCAACGTTATCGCAGAGCGCAAGTTCGAGCAGTTGTAAAAGTCAATGGAGAAATGCTCAATTTCTATTGGGAATTAGGCAGGGATATCTGTGCGATGGCAAAGACTGCAAAATATGGCGATGGGGTGTTGAAAAACGTAACGTTGGACCTACAAGCGGAATTTCCCGGAGACTCCGGTTTGTCTCTTTCCAACATCAAGGCTGCCCGAAGATGGTATAAAACATATTATCAATGGGTTATAAAAAGTCAACAGCCTGTTGACTTTTTTGGAGACTATTCTCGGGATGGGATTATATCAATGCCTTTTTTCTTTGCCAATGTTCCGTGGGGACAACATATTTTCATAACTGCTAAAGCGAAATCATTAGACGAAGCTTTATTCTATATTTCACAGGTTTGTGAACATGGTTGGAGTCGTACGGAATTAGAATATTATCACGCGGAGAATTATTATGCCAGTCACTCCAACGCGCTTACCAATTTTGACAAAAAATTACCGGAAGGCGAGTCTGCCCTTGCTAAACAGATGCTTAAAAGCCCTTATAACTTTGAATTCCTGCAGATGCCGGTCAAGTATTCGGAACGCGAATTTGAAGATGAATTAGTTAAGCATATCACGGATTTTCTGCTTGAACTTGGAAAAGGCTTCTCTTTTGTCGGACGACAGATGCAACTTACAATGCCTAATGGCACAACATATTACCCGGATCTGATATTTTATCACATACCGAGTCATAGATATATTGTCTGCGAACTAAAAATCGTCCCATTTATTCCGGAGTTTGCAGGAAAATTAAATTTCTATGTTTCAGCTGTCGACCATTTACTACGCGGCAAAGAGGACAATCAAACTATCGGACTGCTTATCTGTCGCTCCAAAGATGATACAATTGTTGAATGGTCATTTGAAGGTATTGAACGACCAATAGGTGTGGCAGAGTATGAAAAAGAGATTAAACAATTAATTGAAAATCTTCCGGATCCGAAACAGATTAAAGAACAGATTTAGAGGGTGTCTCACATATTCCGGCATTAGTTTTTATTAAGTTTGTTCTCCAACCCGTCACCCCATGTCGAATCTCTCCGGCCGGTCCGACTCGTCCGATAAAAAGACTGCGCCGAGGTGAGAAAATAAAATCACCCCGGCGCAGCCCAATTATGAATTATGCATTATGAATTATGAATTGACTCAGTCGCCTCCAAGCGGACGATACTCTCCTCCCTTACCTATCGTCGTGCCCGACTCCTCGGCCTCGACATTGGCGTAAGCATGTCCCATCGACGTAAGTTTCAGCTGACTGCGGAAATCCTTCTCATTGAGAGGCGTAGTCACATGAATTGTGCGCGAAGCCCCGGGCAATATATCTATATAATTGTCAGAGAAGAAATTGTCAATTCCGTCGAGCGACAGGAACACACCTCGGGCAAACACATCCGTTGTCATTGTCACATCATAGCCGTCGCCCGCCGCAACAACATCCAGCCCGATTTCCGGACGCTTGTAGTTCATATACTTCTGGCGTATCGCATAGCCGATATTGTTATACGTGCGGTCACCCGTCGCATACTCTGTCACAAAGATATAGTCACCCTTGAATCGGTCACCGATAAGATTTTTCACATCCTCGGTGTAAACCACTTTCGACGACAGAGGCTGCGCGTTATGCTTCACCTCCTTGGTGGCAACGACATTGCCGTTGAGATCCATAACCCGGAGTGTCATCTTTCCCTTCACGGCCGAACGGCGGTCATTGACTACCGACACCGTAAGCGTGTCTCCCGTCACAAGCGGTGACACAAGCACATCGTCAAGAGCCGCTTTCGAGAAATACTGCTGCGCTTTCCAGCGGCCGTACCAGTCACGGGCCGCCCACGACGCCACCGGCCAGCAATCATTATGCTGCCAGACCAGCGAACCCATGCAATGCGGCATGTCGCGGCGGTGTGCCTCAAACGCTGTCTTGATAGCGTCGCCCTGCAGTATGCCGCCCACGTAGAGGAACGTCGGGAAATCTTCCGGCACACGATACTCGTCACGCATATAGTCGCGTATCAGCCCGTTGGCATACGACCCTGCACGCTGATGGTCCATCATCACCTCGGAGTTATATTTCCAGTCACGCTCCTGCGGCGCATAGATTTTCACCGATTCAAACTCGGGGAACGACTGGAAGCCATATTCCGAGAAGAATCGCGCCTGCTTGACATTGTAATGTCCGATAGAGTCGCGGCCGTGCCACACTCCCCAGTAATGGTCATCGCCGTTGATACCGTCGGAGGGGGTGTCGCGGAATGCGAACGGTGACGACGGGCGATAAGCCACCCCGCCGGCATGCTCCTCTACTACCTCGGGCAATGTCACGAAGTAGATATCCTCAAACTGCTTTCTTGTAAGCTCCTCCACTCCTTTTTCCTCGTAGTAGCGCTTGCGGCCGCCCCAGCCGTAATATACATCCTGACACTCGTTGTTGCCGCACCACACCGCGATGGAGCAATGGTTGCGCAGACGGCGCACATTGTCGATGGCCTCCTGACGTATGTTGGCGAGAAACTCCTCGTCGGCCGGATAAGTCGAGCAGGCAAACATGAAGTCCTGCCATATCATGATGCCGTTCTCGTCGCAGAAATCATACAGGCGGTCATCCTCGTAGACTCCTCCGCCCCATATACGTATCATGTTCATGTTCACATCCTTGGCGTCAAGCACATGCTTGAGATACTTTTCCGTCGTGATGCGCGGCAGGAAATTGTCCATCGGCACCATGCACGCTCCTTTGGCGAACACCGGCTTGCCGTTGAGCTCGAAATACAGACAGTGCCCCCGGTCATCGGGCTTGTGTATCAGCTTAAGCGAACGTATCCCCAGACGCGTGTCCTCCGTCTCCACTTCCTTGCCGTCGACACTCAGCGTCGTGGCGAATTTTGTCAGATAAGGTTCGCCCAGACCGTTGCTCCACCACAACCGCGGATTTTTCACCGTATAGTCGAGCGTGACCTTGTTGAGGCCTTTCTCCAGACTGACACTCTTCGATGCCACCTTCTTGCCGTCGGCCGTGATTGAAATCTCTGCCTGAGGCATTGCCTCGTCGGCAAGCACCTCGACAACAGTCGACAGCTCTGCGCGCTTCGCTGTCACATCTTTTTGGATAAACTGCACGTTGCCGATGCGCTCGCCGCTCCATGTCTCAAGCTCTATCGGGCGCCATATTCCCGACGTCACAAGGCGGGGACCCCAGTCCCAGCCGTAATGGTAACCGGCCTTGCGGGCAAATATACTGAGAGTCTTGTTGAAGATACCGCCGTTCTGCGACTGGTCGGGTCCGGTGTTGAACGTATAGTCATATTTGTCATATTTCGGAAGATCCACTTTGATAGGCGAGTCGAAAAGCACCTCAAGCAGATTATCACCCTCCTTCAGTATTCCCTTGACATCGACGCGCCATGTGCGGTGCATGTTGTTGGCCTGAAGTATGCGCTCATGATTGAGATATACAGTGGCGTAGGTGTCAAGTCCGTTGAACACAAGTTCCTGGTTCTGCGCAGCCACCTCCTCGGCTGTCGCTGTCAGATGGGTCTCATACATCCAGTCCTCTTTGTCGACCCATTGCACTCCGCGCTCGTTCAGACGGAAAAACGGGTTCTCGATGATTTCATTTGCGATAAGGTCGGTATGTACAGTCCCCGGCACTGTCGCCGGATACCAGTTTTCCGACCGCCATTGCCTGAATCGCCAGCCGTCGTTGATCTCACGGCTCGACACCTCGGCTCCGGCCGACAGCACTGTCGATGCAAGTGCTGCGATGACAAGTAATTTTTTCATGGGCAAGTATTTGTTATAATGATTGAAGTTGGTAGAGCAAAGTTATGTCGTAAATGCCCCATTTCTTACAATTTTCCCGCCATAATCGGTGAATTTTAATTCAGCCGGTAAGGTTTGACGCATTTTTACAAATTTTTGACTGCTACGCACCCTATCTGTCAGTATCTACCCTTACCGGCTGCGCCTCATGCCTGCCGCTGATTTTATTGCCGCTGACCGTGACATCGGCCACACCGCGCGCTCCGATTGCCTCGCCGCCGTTCATGATAAACTCATTGTCGATGATGCGGATGCCGGTGTGCACCGGGCCTTCGTAACGGTCGGTCTCCGGATTGACACATATCACCGGACTGCCGCACTCCACAAACCGGTTGCCCTTGATGGTGACATCGCGCACCGGCCCAGACTCATACCAGCCCCGCGCATCGTCTGATATGTGGATGGCGGGCATCGGTATACGGTCGAAGATATTGTCGGCAATCTCCACCCGGCGGCGCGTCGTGACAAGTATCCCCCGGGTGGGCACAAGAGTGAAATAGCTGTTGGCTACACGGAGCGATGGGGTTGCCGAGATGTTTTCAACGGCGCGTCCGTCCTCAAGGTCAAATGTGCCGACAGCCCGGTCAAGTGTTACTGTCCACTCATAGTCGTCAATGCGTTTCGTCTCGGTCACCCTCCCGGCAAACTCCCCTATAAGGGTATGCACGTTGACAATCTCGATCGAATCGCCCGGCTCAAACGAATTGAAGCCGTATGACTGATTGTGCATATATCTCAGCCGCAGACTGCGCTCGTCGGGCTGACCGGTGATGCGGAGATGCGTCCCGTGCACATTGATGGCATCGTCGTGTGCCCCTGAGAAATGGCAGTTGTCAATCTCGATATGACCGCGGCAACCCGAAAACTGCAGGAAATCGGCAAAACCCGCACATGTCCTGCCGCTACCCTCTTCGGGCGCCATGCGGCAGTCGCTCACCGTGATATCTCGTGAGTTCTGCGACACAATTCCGAAATTGCCGATAAACTGCAGGTTGAGCCCTTCAAGCCTCACATCACGGCTCCCGTTGATAAAACCGCACACCTGATTGCGTATCGTGTGGCGCATCTGGTAGATCTCGCCCGCTGCAAAAGGCTTGTCGCTGTCATAATAAAAATCTACCGTTCCCGGCTCAGCCTCCACAGCCTTCATCCCGCGGCCTATCGGATTGTCATAACGCCACGTTATCTTTCTGTCGGGAAAATACACCTGGGCAAGACCCTCGGTGAAGCGCCAACCCTCGCCGGTCCAGTAAAACGTACTGTCTGGCATGATTTCATAGCGCGACGGCTCGGTGACCTTCACTCTCACATGTCGCGGCTCCGCTTCGACTACCGTAAACTCCGGCACCGACGGGTCGGAGGCGTCGAGAGTGAAATTACGGAGCGTCACCCCCTCGCACTGCTCAAGCGCAAATGTTGTCAGTTCGCCGTGGGTCACGATCTTTGCTCCGTTGCCGTCGAGAGTTAGATTTGATGCCCTGTTGATATTCAGCGCTATATATTTGATCCCGTTGTCAAAATTCTCCTCAGCCGAAGCAGTGTTGGAGATATGGCGCAGCAGCGGGGTCGCACTCGTGCGATACACATGATACTCCGCGCCCGGAGCAAGATTTATCACCGCAGCGTCACCGCACCCCGCAGCCATATCTATCACCTGCTGCAACACCCCGGTGGCATCCCCTTCCACCGCCGGAACATTATACGTCACAGCACCATGCATCGCCGTCGCACCAACGGTCGACAGCACTACAGCAGAAAAAAACTTCTTGATTGCAAAAATTCTCATCATTCAAAAAAACTATTATGTCAGGTTTGTAATAATTATGTCAGGTTCGCAAAATGATTGCTGAAAAAGTTGTCACCATCAGAAGCAATCCCCTCCCCCCGAAAAGCAATACCCACCTCCCCGGGCCTTCCCCACGTAGAGCCGGAGGCTCGTGTCGTGATTAACCGGGGTCTACGCCCGCTCCGCGGTCTGCGAACCCCGGCTCCCGCATCCCGGCGATCTCATTTGCAAAGCCCGGGCTGGGCGCTCCGTGGTATCCCACGTCCTCCCCGTCCTCCTCGTCCGACTGGTCTGACTGGTCTGACTGGTCCGACTGGTCCGCCCCCGGCTTCCGCAGGACGCCGATTATGCGTAACCCCGGACGCCGAGCCCCGCGAGGCTTCCGGGGCCACCAAGCAAATAAAGCAAAGGCTTCCGCAGGACGCCGATTTACACCACCGACCCCCACCCCACCCCTCCGGGTGACATCACCAGCGCAAAAATAATCATAACTTCCGTAAAAATTGCGTCAAAAAGTTACATATCCATATAAAATCCACACCGCGTTAACATTATTTATCCTCATAAAGCCATCCCTCGACACTGTTTTAAATCGTTTCTTATTCTTTTTCAAAAAAAATGATTAACTTTGCATCGCCTAAAGCTATACGCCCGCGGCAAAAAGGTGAAATTTCAACAACCCAATATTTTTTTACAATTATGACAAAAATAGGTATTAATGGCTTCGGCCGCATCGGACGCTTCGTGTTCCGTGCTTCTACAAAACGTGATGACATCGAAGTAGTTGCTATCAACGACCTTCTTCCCGTTGACTACATGGCTTACATGCTCAAATATGACACCATGCACGGCCGCTTCGACGGTACTGTTGACTTCGACCTCGAGAAATCTCTTCTCATCGTCAACGGTAAAGAAATCCGCGTTACAGCTTGCAAGAATCCCGCTGAAATCGGCTGGGGCGCTGTAGGTGCTGAATACGTTGTTGAGTCTACCGGTCTCTTCCTGACTAAAGAAAAAGCTCAGGCACACATCGAAGCCGGCGCTAAATACGTTGTTATGTCAGCTCCCTCTAAGGACGACACCCCCATGTTCGTTTGCGGTGTTAACCAGGACAAATATGTTAAGGGCACTCAGTTCGTTTCTAACGCTTCTTGCACAACCAACTGCTTGGCTCCCATCACCAAAGTCCTCAACGACAAATTCGGCGTCGTAGAAGGCCTCATGACTACTGTTCACGCTACTACTGCTACTCAGAAAACCGTTGACGGTCCCTCTATGAAAGACTGGCGCGGTGGTCGTGCTGCTGCAGGCAACATCATCCCCTCTTCTACCGGTGCTGCTAAGGCTGTAGGTAAAGTTATCCCCGAACTCAACGGCAAACTTA
>CAMWIJ010000068.1 GCA_947174275.1 uncultured Muribaculaceae bacterium | reverse complement strand
CGTGCACTATCGTGTAGCGCTCGCTGTCCGTCACCTTCGCCACGGGAGTGAACGATGTAGTTAAAGCTTTATCGCTGACTGAATGAAGCCCGGATTTTGGAACTGTCGGTGGCGTAACGACACTGCTCATTGCATCAGACTGAAACAGGCCGAGGACGCTAAATATTAGAGCGAGGAGTAATCTGAGCATAAATCTGTGTCTATTCGATTCAGATTGCAAAGTTAACGAAACTACAGCAGAAATAGCACTGCTTGAAGCGGTTTTCTTGCGCATAATCGCCCGATTGTCAGCGAAAATCGTTAAATTAGCTTCTGGTATGTTTATTGACACACGATGACATCTCTCAGTTTTGAGATTGCTAATATTCTTTTTTCGCCATAGCCTTATTATACCATGTAGTCACCAAAAACTCATTTCTCTGGTTAAGTCATAATACTTTTGATATGAGCCATCCGCCCTATTAATGCTCTCTTTAACTCTAACTCATCTTCATTTTTAGGATTAATGTTTCCCATATACTCAATCACGGAGGCAAGTTCTATAAAACTATCATTCGGTAGCCGAGGCAGAAGATGCTCTACTATAGAGATTTTCAAATATATATCTTCTTCTTGGTTTGATAATAAGACAACAATAGCAGGCACTATTTCCTTATGGTATTTCGGTAATATCTTAATCAATTCTTTTGCCACCGGCCAATTAATGTCAGCTATCCATTCCAATAACGGTCTTTCAATCCCGCTGATTTGTTCAGGACGAGCTAAAGCCAGCCTTTCGACCGCCGCCACATCAAATTTATCTTTCGGTATAAATACTCGATTATCCATTTTGCATAATGCTAAAAATTCTGTTTCTGTGATTTAAGCCAATTAGAAAATCTTGAAATTCATATATAAATTCACTCCTCCTGCTCCTCTATCCACTCTCTCAATTTTGCTTGCAGCAATTGTTTATCGGGAAGGTATAGCGCATATTGTTGCGCATAGATATTTGAATCTTTCGGCAGAGTAAGTTCCACCAACGCATCTTTCTTTTCTTTGCAAAGCAGAATGCCTATTGTCGGTTTTTCAAAATCCTGTTTAACATATCGGTCATAATAGTTGACATACATCTGCATCTGTCCCAAATCCTGATGAGCCAGCTTATCCACTTTCAGATCAATCAGCACATAACATTGCAACAATCGGTTATAGAAAACCAAATCGACATAGAAATTCTCTTCATCAAAAGTAAACCGCTTCTGACGCGCCTCAAACAAAAAACCTTTTCCAAGTTCAAGTAAGAAATGTTGCATTTTTCCAATTATCGCATTCTCCAACTTGGTCTCAGAATAAGATACATCTGATTTAAGCCCTAAAAATTCCAATGTCAGCGGATTCTTGATTATGTCATCCGGATTATTCATGGCCTGCCCTTCATGCGCTAAACGCATCACAGCATCCTTATCCCTACTGAGCGCCAATCTCTCATACAGACTTGAATTATATTGTCTTTGCAATTGTCGAACACTCCAATTCTGCTTCTTGCACTCTATTTCATAAAAACTCCGCTCTGCATCTGATTCAATACGCATCAACACCAGATAGTGAGACCACGAAAGCGCAAACGGATATGATCCGGTTAATTTTGTCAAACTCTTTACTGCCGTTTGAATTTGGTCAACACTGTTGACCAAATTGCCATCAGATAATTCAGCCAACTCTGATATGACATTCTGTTTTACCGAATATATTGCAAAGAATTTACGGCATCTTTTCAAGGTTTCTACTGACCAGCCATCACCAAGTCGTTCGGTCAACACCGTTGATACACCTCTCAGCAAATGTTTACAATACGTTGCTCGATCTTCCCCTTCTTGTACAACATTTATAATAACACGCCCTATTTAATATTTAGTGATAACCTCAGTAATATTAACTGCCCGCGCAACATCTATCCGTGCATTCGCAATCAATCGTTCGATGCGTTCTGCTGTATCTGCGATAATGTGGCTATCTACATTTTGAATACTTCCCATGGTACTTATCATTAACTTATCAAATCTTTAATTCGACGCAAAAAATCCGGTTAGCGAATATCTTTATCATTCAATATGTTGCTTCATTTGCCGCGCAGACGACACATCAGATAAGGCACATAGAGCTTGGGCAGCAGACGCATGCGGTCGACAAAACCGTCAAGCTCGCACACCACCGATATATTGTCGCGCAGCCCGGCGCTGCGGCGCACATTCGACACACCTCCCGTATCGAACACCGCAACCGGAATATCTGTCTGACAAAACCTTACGCCTTTTTTATAGAGTCGTTTCACCTGATGTATGTCGGCCGACATACGGTGCGATATATCAAATTCTTCCGCCAGTATATCGCTTCGGCGGTAGAATGCACTCTGATGACAGAAAAACATGCGGTGGGAATTACATGGCGCGCCCGCTTTCTTCACCACAAGCTCTCCCTCGGCATTACGTTTTGCGACATCGCCGTAGACCACCCCGCAGCCGGAGTAGTCGGCGGAGTCAAATACACGCGCTATGGTGTCGGCGCTGTAGAACGTATCGCCGGCGTTCATGAATATCACCCATTCGCCCGAAGCCGCACGCACGCCTTTGTTCATCGCGTCATAAATGCCTTTGTCCGGTTCGGAAATAAGCACGTCAACCTTGTCGCCGAGCGAGCGGGCAAAGTCGGCAGTGCCGTCGGTCGACGCCCCGTCGACAATGACATATTCCACATTGCCGTAGGTCTGCGACAGCACACTCCCGGCTGTGACGCGTAAAGCCGCAGGCGCATTGCGCACCACGGTCACTACTGTAACTTTCGGTTTATTCATCGGTATGATCGTCAGCTATGCGCACAGTGCCGTCGTAGGTAAGCAGCATGTCGCGGGTGTATTTATATTTATCCGATGCCAGCGAGGCTGACTCGTCGAAATTATCGGATTGTATATCAAACAGGCCACACATAAGTTCGTATGCAAGGTCGTTGGTGAAATAACGCATTGCGTTGGCATGCAGAGCCTTGTCGCGCTGCGGATGATTGCCGCGATAGCGGTCGCTCAGCCACACGAACAATGGTATGCGCGTCATGCCGAAGCCCATGAAGCCGGGTGTGCGCGTGCGGTCGGGTATGGTGGCGTGATCGGAAAAATAGACCATCGCGTCAAGATTGAGCCGCTCCACGCCGTAGTCATGGATGCTGCGCAACACGCTGTCTGTATAATGTATCGAATTGAGATAGCTGACCACATTGGCGTCCTCATCCCTGCCCGGCGTCCACATCGCAGCCTCTGCCGGATAGCGGCTCGAAAAATTGAAATGGCTCCCTTTAAGATGTATCACCACGAAGTTATTGCATGACGGATCCACCTCATCGAGGAATTGCAGCAACGTCTCGTCGTAAGGCACCTTGTTGAGCTGCTGGTCAGTCCAGCGGGCCACATCGGCGGTGTCGGCCACAAGTGTCACCGGCGTGTCAAATGAGCCGAGATGCCCCTGATTGCTATACCAATGCACCTTATATCCCAGCTTGTGCGCGATATCGACAATCGACACCGAGTCAAAAAATTCCTTGTCGTTGTATTGGTTACGCTCGGTCAAGGCTCGCTCGAGAGAGTTCACCGTCACCATCGCGCATGAATACGCATTGGGAAACAAAATAGTGTTTTCACTCTTTTTGAGAGCGGAAAGCCAAGGTGTGTTCTCTCGGTCAAGCGGCGTGAACGCACTCATGAAATCGCGGTTGGCCGACTCTCCGATAACCATCACAACCGTACGCGGGGATGGCTCGTCTGACACGAGCGGCCTGACTGCAAGACGCTCCATCCGGCGTGAGGCTTCGGCGGTATAGAGTGAATTCTTCCGGCGATAATCGAGTATCACGCGATATAGCGCCACAATGCCGCAACGCTTTGCCGGAGCCTTACGCCCTGCAAATATCAGCCAGAGCAAAGCCACGACCGCAACCCCTTCGGCTATCATCACCCATAACGGCAACGCAAAGCCACCCATTCCCCACACAAGATTGACGGCAAACGGCAAAGCCGCCTCCACGACGAGCAGCAACAATATCGCCGCAACGCCAAACGGATTGTAGGAACGTGCGAACTCGATTACTTCGTTGATATTTGTCGCTTGCACTATCGTCATGCCACTGAAGCCTATACACTCGCCATACATCAGATAATAAACCCACTGCGAGAGTATCAGCACACGCATCACCGACTCTATCACACCGACTATGACTGCAGCCGCCACAGGCACACTGCCAAGAGCGAGAAAAACAGCCGACATCAGACCGAAGAGATACAGCCCCATGGCTATATCCATCTGATTGTCATATTCCGACGATGTGCGCCGGTTGGAAAGATGATAGATTAGCGGATATGTAATGCACCACATTACACTCACCGTCGCTGCCAGCAACACGGGAATGCCGCACGGCAGCCGGCCGGCAAGAAGCCACGGCGACATGGCTATGACAGATGCTATTGTCAACCGCGTCAGTTGCTGGTGGCGCGAACTCGACGACAGACCCTTGTTAACAGCACGATAGAACAGCGTCGCCACTACCGACAACGACAAAACTATCAGCAATATAACGATATACGTCATTTAAAACTGCAGGCCTTATTCGGCGTAGATGGGGAGATGACGGTGGATGGAATGGTCGAGAGAAATCAGAGTCTCTGTGCCGGTGACTCCGGGAATATTCTGTATCTTGTTGTTGAGCAGGTCCATAAGATGCTCGTTATCGCGCGCGAAGAGCTTGATGAGCATTGTGTAGGGACCGGTGGTGAAGTGACATTCGGTAATCTCGGGAATACGGCGCAGCTCGGGCACCACCTCACGGTAAAGCGCGCCGCGCTCAAGATTGACACCTATGAATGTACATGTATAAAAGCCCAGATCTTTGGGGTTAACGTAATATCCCGAGCCGGTTATCACCTTCAGGTCAATCATGCGCTGGATGCGCTGATGTATCGCCGCACGCGACACTCCGCACTCCACAGCGACATCCTTTGAAGGGATACGAGCATTCTGCATCACTATCTTGAGTATCTTACGGTCGAGATTATCAATTTTTTCCATTACATTATAGGTTTAAGGACGTATATGTTAGCTTATTTTTTGATTTTATACATGCAAAGTTAGGCATAATTTTAGAAACACAAAGCATTTTTCCGAAATTTTTACC
Source organism: uncultured Muribaculaceae bacterium (assembly GCA_947174275.1). Taxonomy (GTDB): domain Bacteria; phylum Bacteroidota; class Bacteroidia; order Bacteroidales; family Muribaculaceae; genus JAGBWK01. The sequence goes on along the minus strand of CAMWIJ010000068.1, from coordinate 8,312 downwards.
TTTCAACTGTCATTTTGCCAATATATTACGACATTATGACCATGAACAAACGCGCAGATGTCATGTTATATATTTAAATCGATGCAAACACTTTACATTTAAACGAACCGAATAAATTTTAAATATTATGGATTTCTTAACCAATGACAAACTGGTGATTGTCGGTGCGGCCGGCATGATCGGCTCAAATATGGCACAGACCGCCATTATGATGCGACTGACTCCCAACATCTGTCTTTACGACCCCTACCGTCCTGCACTTGAGGGCGTTGCTGAAGAACTTTACCACAGCGGCTTCGAAGGCATCAACCTTACTTTCACCGATGACGTGGCAGAGGCATTCACCGGTGCCGGCTACATTGTCAGCAGCGGTGGCGCTGCCCGTAAAGCCGGAATGACGCGTGAGGATCTGCTCAAAGGAAACGCGCAGATAGCCGAGGAATTCGGCAAGAATGTGCGCAAATACTGTCCAGAGGTGAAACATATCGTCGTTGTGTTCAATCCGGCCGACATCACCGGACTGATAACCCTTATCTACTCCGGCCTGAAACCGCAGCAGGTATCAACCCTCGCAGCTCTCGACAGCACCCGTCTGCGCCACGAGCTCTCCCGCTATTTCAAGATACCCGCCGACAAGATTGTCAACTCACGCACCTACGGCGGTCACGGCGAACAGATGGCAGTATATGCCTCAACAACCACCGTCGACGGACAGCCTCTGACAGAAATCATCGGCACGAAAGCTCTCCCGCGTCAGGAATGGGAGGAGATGAAACAGCGTGTAATTCAGGGCGGAAAGCATATCATCGACCTTCGCGGACGTTCATCGTTCCAGAGCCCGGCTTACCTTTCCATTGAGATGATAGCAGCCGCAATGGGCGGCAAACCATTCCGCTGGCCTGTAGGCACATACGTCAACAACGGTCACTTCAATCATATCATGATGGCGATGGAGACCACCCTCGACCGCAACGGCGTCCACTACAAAGAGGTAGAAGGCACTCCCGAAGAGAAGGCCGAGCTCGACCAAAGCTACCACCATCTGTGCAAACTGCGTGACGAAGTGATAGCGCTCGGCGTGTTGCCTCCCATCTCCGAATGGCACAGCATCAATCCCAACATCGACTGACGTCAACACTGCCGTCAGGCATAAACAGATAAAAAAAGTGAGCCGCAACAATTGCAGCTCACTTTTTTTATCTGAAATATCCAAAGGTCTGAAAGACCCGGCCGGATATTTATTTCTCGAATTTCTTCACAATCACTGTTGCGTTGTGACCTCCGAAACCAAACGAGTTGGAGAGGGCGGCACGCACGGGGCGCTCCTGAGCGCGGTTGAATGTGAAGTTGAGGTTATAGTCGATATTTTCATCCTCATCACCTTCTTCGTGGTTGATGGTGGGAGGAACGATATCGTCCTGAACGGCCTTTACCGAGAACATCGCCTCAAGGGCGCCGGTTGCACCGAGAAGGTGTCCGGTCATCGACTTGGTCGATGAAATGTTGAGGTCAAAGGCATGCTGGCCGAACACTTCCTTGATGGCCTTGATCTCAGAGATGTCACCGACAGGGGTAGAAGTGCCGTGTACATTGATATAGTCAATATCCTCGGGCTTCATGTTGGCATCCTCGAGAGCGTTGCGCATCGCCAGGATCGCACCCAGACCTTCGGGGTGGGTTGCGGTGAGGTGGTAGGCATCGGCCGAAAGACCGCCGCCGGCTACCTCAGCATATATCTTGGCTCCGCGGGCCAGAGCATGTTCAAGTTCTTCAAGCACGAGCACAACCGAGCCTTCACCCATCACGAAACCGTCGCGGCTCTTGCTGAACGGACGAGATGCCGTCTGCGGAGAGTCGTTGCGGGTTGACAATGCGTGCATCGAAGTAAAACCGCCCACACCGGCAGGGAAGATAGCAGCCTCAGCGCCACCGGTGATGATAGCGTCGGCTTTGCCCAGACGGATGAGGTTGAATGCGTCGATGATAGCATTGTTAGATGACGCGCAGGCCGACACGGTGCCGAAGTTGGGACCGTGATAGCCGTATTCCATCGAGATATGACCCGATGCGATGTCGGCAATCATCTTGGGGATGAAGAAGGGGTTGAATTTCGGACCCTTGTCTTCGTTGAGAGCATAGTAGCCGGCTTCCTCTTCGAAAGTGTGGAGACCGCCGATACCTGCTGCAACAATCACGCCGATACGGTCGCGGTTGACATTGGGATCCTCCTCGATTTTTGAATCTTCGACGGCCTGGCGGGCAGCAACCAGCGCATACTGCGCGTAGAGGTCGAGCGTGCGCACCTTCTTGCGGTCGAAGTAAGCGTTGCCGTCAAAGTCTTTGACTTCGCAGGCAAACTGGGTTTTGAACTTTGAAGCGTCGAAATGCGTGATAGGACCGGCACCCGACACACCGTTCTTGGCATTTTCCCACGCCGTGTCGACGTCATTGCCAATAGGAGTGATGGCACCCATGCCTGTCACTACAACTCTTTTTAACTCCATTATTCTATATTGTATAAGATTGTGTCAACAATAATTATATCTCAGCCAATAATCTGTCGGAAGCAGATTACTGAGCTTTTTCGATGTAGCTGATAGCGTCGCCTACAGTAGCGATTTTCTCTGCTTCATCATCGGGAATTGTAACGCCGAATTCTTTTTCGAACTCCATGATGAGCTCTACAGTGTCAAGGCTGTCAGCACCGAGGTCGGTAGTGAAAGCTGCAGCTTCTGTTACCTGATTTTCATCAACACCGAGTTTGTCTACAATTATTGATTTAACACGAGATGCAATTTCTGACATAGTCGTAAATTTTAAATTTAAAAAAATATTAATAGTTTCTACTTACTTGTTTTGCGCTGCAAAGTTAATCATTTTGTTGTAAATGACCTACTTTTTGCAATGCAAAATTACTAAATGCTGTGATTTTTAGCCAAACGCAAATGTAAAAATTTCTTAACGAGGCTCAATATCCGTACAAACAGAGGGTTTGCGCATATTACAAAGACATTACACCGGAGAGCGGCTATTCACGGGCAGCCACCCTGTCGCATGCGCGGCGCCACTCTATAGTCATATATTCCGTGTAAATTCATTTTTATGGCACGATTTGGCCTTTACATTCTTTTTTTTACTAAATTTGCGCTCCGGTTTTATATTAATTAAATAAATATACAGACAAATGAGAAAATGGAAAGTTGAGGACAGCGCCGAGCTTTACAACATCAAGGGCTGGGGCCGCCAGTATTTTACCATCAACGACCGCGGCCATGTGGCCGTTTGCCCCAAAGAAGGCTACGCATCGGTCGACCTCAAGGAGGTGATGGACGAATTGCAGCTGCGCGACATCACTGCGCCCGTGCTGCTGCGTTTTCCCGACATTCTCGACAACCGCGTCGAGAAGATTTCCAACTGCTTCAAACGCGCCGCCGAGCAATACAGCTACAAGGCTCAGAACTTCATTGTCTACCCCATCAAAGTCAACCAGATGCGTCAGGTCGTGGAGGAAATCGTAAGCCACGGCAAGAAATTCAACATAGGGCTTGAGGCCGGCTCAAAGCCTGAGCTCCACGCCGTGCTCGCCACCAACATCGCCGACGACGCCCTGATAATATGCAACGGCTACAAGGATGCCAACTACGTCGAGCTGGCTCTGCTTGCCCAGAAGATGGGACGCCGCATTTATCTCGTGGTCGAGAAGATGAACGAACTCAAACTTATCGCCGACATATCGCGACGCATCAAGATTCGCCCCAACATAGGCATACGCATCAAGCTGTCGAGCACCGGTGCCGGCAAATGGGAGGACTCGGGGGGCGACTCTTCTAAATTCGGACTCAACTCATCCGAACTTCTCGAAGCGCTCGACTACCTCGAACGCCGCGACATGAAAGACTGTCTCAAACTGATACATTTCCACATCGGAAGCCAGATCACCAAAATACGCTTCATCAAAAACGCACTGCGCGAAGCGATGCAATTTTACGTGCAGCTGTCGAAAAACGGCTTTGACATCGATTTCGTCGACATAGGCGGCGGTCTCGGCGTCGACTACGACGGCACCCGCAACTCGGCTTCGGAGTCATCGATGAACTATGCCATACAGGAATATGCCAACGACGCCGTCTACTCCCTCGTCGACGCTTGCGAGAAAAACGACCTCAAGCAACCAAATATAATAACCGAAAGCGGCCGCTCGCTGACCGCCCACCACTCGGTGCTCGTGTTCGAGGTGCTCGAGACCACAACCCTGCCCCAATGGAAAGACAACGAAGAGATTTCCGACAACGAGCATGAACTCGTGCGTGAGCTCTACGACATCTGGGACAAGCTCTCGCAGCCCCGACTCTTCGAAAGCTGGCACGACGCACTTCAGATACGCGAGGAGGCTCTCGATCTCTTTTCGCTCGGCCTCATCGACCTGCGCACACGCGCAATGGTCGAAAAGCTATTCTGGTCGATAGCCCGCGAAGTCGGCGACATCGCGCAGACGATGAAGCATGCCCCCGAGGAATTGCGCAAGGTGGCCCGCATGCTTCCCGACAAATATTTCTGCAACTTCTCACTCTTCCAGTCGCTGCCCGACCACTGGGCCATCGACCAGCTCTTCCCCGTCATGCCGCTCTCGCGCCTCGACGAGAAGCCCACACGCATGGCCACGCTGCAGGACATGACATGCGACTCCGACGGCAAGATAGCCCACTTCATATCCGTGCAGGGAGGCAGCTCCGACTTCCTGATGCTCCACCCGATGCGACAGGGCGAGCCCTACTATCTGGGTGTGTTCCTAGCCGGAGCCTATCAGGAAATACTCGGCGACATGCACAACCTCTTCGGTGACACCAACGCCGTGCACATCAGCGTGTATAAAGACCGCTACGAGATCGACAAGATAATCGACGGCGAGACTGTGGCCGAAGTGCTTGACTATGTTGAGTTCGACCCCAAGAAACTTGTGCGCAACGTCGAGACATGGGTGACGGCATCGATGAAAGCCGGCAAGATTTCACCCGAAGAGGGACGCGAATTTCTCTCAACCTATCGTTCGGGACTCTACGGCTACACCTACCTCGAGAGATAAACCACTCCGGGGCAGTCACGCCCCGACCGTCACAAACCCGCAGCAATGGTATATATAGTAGGATTTCTGGCACAGGCGCTGTTTTCGGCGCGAATACTTGTGCAATGGATAATGTCGGAGAGAGCGCGCCGTGTGCTCTCTCCCACCCTTTTTTGGGTGCTGTCGCTCATAGCCTCGTGCCTGCTGTGCTTCTACGGGTGGCTGCGTGATGATTTCGCTATTGTGATGGGTCAGGTCATCGCCTATTATATCTACATCTGGAACCTCAACATCAAGGGAGTGTGGCACAAAGTGCCCGCACCGCTGCGCGCAGCAGTCATGCTGCTGCCGCTCGCCCTCATCGTGCCGGTGGCTCACGACGCCGGGGCGGCCGTCGACAGATTCTTCGGCAACGACGACATTCCACTGTGGATGGTCATCTACGGTTCGGCCGGCCAGGTAATCTTCACTTTCCGTTTCATATACCAGTGGCTCTATTCGCGCCGCCGCGGAGAGTCGGAACTCCCCGGAGGGTTCTGGATAATATCACTCACAGGCAGCCTGATAATAGTCAGCTATGCCATCTTCCGCCACGACCCGGTGCTGATACTCGGTCAGGGTGTAGGCCTCATAGCCTATACACGCAACCTTATGCTCTGGCATCGCAACCGATAGCGACAACAGCCGGCCACCGCCTCATCGCTACAATATTTCTGCATATATATTGCATACAATTACGGACATTTTGTTACAAAAGTGTTCGCAATTGAAAATTTATGCCCACATTTTTGGCGTTTTTGTAAATTTATACATATATTTGCGCAATGACCTAACATTATTCATCACAAATACACCTGCTTATGAAAAATTTTTACTACGCACTGTTGCTTATTCCGGTGCTTGGCTCGGCCAACACACCTGAAGCCGTTTACTCATCCGACATGACTGCATGGGAGAAAATCAATGCCGGAACCGGCAACAACTGGATTGACTGGAGCGACGCTCCCGACGGTCTGTTCATTCCCATGACTGATGCTGAAAAGGCTCTTTCCGGCTGCGACAACGGCATTGTATGCAAATATGACTCCGACAATGATGCCGATGCCTGGGCTATTTCTCCCGCAATAACACTCATGGCCGACAAATCTTACAAGATATCGCTGTTCCTGCGCGACGAGGGCGATTATTGGTCTTCCGAGAGCTGGAAACTTGCAGTGGCACAGGGTGCGACCGTAAGCGACATGACTTCAGGAACCACGCTGATTGACCACCCGGAATTCAACAACCAGACTCTCAAAGAATACACCTGCACGTTTACTCCGCAAGCCGACGGCGACTATCACTTCGGACTCAACTGCTACTCCGAGGCCGACAACTACGGCATCTACGCCACCGGATTTACCGTGACCCCTCCACAGTCAAGCGCAATAACGGCAATTGAAGCCGAAAGCGCCGCCACGGCCCGCTATTTCAATCTGCAAGGCATCGAGGTCGCCAACCCCGCGCCCGGACATCTTTATATCATAAAGCAAGGTAATGAAACCAAGAAGCAAATCCTAAAATAGAACCGTTATGACACTGAAAAAAATCTCTATCCTGCCTGCTGCCGCAGTCATTGCATTATCGTCATTAAACGCTTCGGCCGAGTGGAGTGAATGGGAAGACTACGCTACCGCCACTTTCGACGCACAGTATTGGTATCGCAAACCGATGGAAAACCTCAAGGTGATGCGCCGTGCCGACACCGCCACCCCTACCCGCGTACAGTTCAAAGTATGCGGCATGTTTGGCGAGACTCCCGGATGCGCGCCTGTCGACCTCATCATCGATGCCAACTATGCCGTTCAAGGCCCCACATCCGATGACATCTCGATATGGGTCGATGACCAATACATCGAGTCATACGACCTCTATGGCACCAAGACCGACATATATCTATGCGACGGATACACCTATTACGACAATTACTTCCCCAACAATCCCGACTACGCGATGCAGTATGAAGATGCATCATACATGCGTCAGGAGACAGGCACATTTGTCATCTACTCATATTACCACTACCCCGACGGCACAGTTCCGTTCCTCGACGCCTTCTATCAGGACAATGCGCAAGGTGTGGAGACACTCCGCCTGCACGGTCCGCAATTCAAGAACTACACCCCCGATTTCTCCGGAGGACACTTCGAGGCTATCGATGACTCTTCGGCAGCCTACATCTTCAATGTCGACATACACGACCTTTCAAAAGTAAAAATGACAATAGCGGCAGGCGCCTCGGTCGACACCCGCTCGATAGCCAATCAGATGAACGCCGGCACAATCGACTGCGTAACAGCCGACAAGAGCGGCAAATATGAGGTGGCATTTGACAACGAGGCCGGCGACTACTCTCTCGTATACCTGACATACAAGGCCGACGGCACTCCCTACCAGTACGGCAGTATCGCGCTGAAATACGACCCGCAGTGGAAACAGCTGGGCGACGCCACATTCACCGACGGCTTCATCTCAAAATTCCTCGAGGCTGACATGAAAAACAACCTCGGGCTCAACCTAGCGGAATCGGCATTCACCTACAGCGTGCCCGTAGAGGAATCGACCGAACGTCCGGGACTCTACCGCCTGGTCAACCCCTACGGCGAGACATCTCCATACTGGGACATCAACTTCTCCAATGTGAAAATCGACAAAAAAACCACAGGCTACCTGATTGTCAACGCCACCGACCCCGAACGCGTGCACATCGAATATTCCGACTGCGGCTTCTTCTACGGAAGCTATCCGCTGGTGCTCTATTCAGAGGCCCACGACTGGCTCAGCGAAGGCTATTCAGCCGACCAGGTGCCCGAATCGCTCTGGGGCAAGATGAAAGACGGCGTGATAACCTTTGACGAAGGAACTGCCGACAACAACCTGCTCGCAGCCAGGATACTCACCTCGCCGGCAGCAATCTACGGACGTAAGCTCGAAATAACACTGCCCTCTGCCGGTGTCGACGCCGTGGAAACCGACGATCTCACTGATGCACCTGTCATCTACTACAATCTGCAGGGCATACAGACAGCGCATCCCGTAAGCGGACAGCTTTACATAAAGCGTCAAGGCAACAAATCGGAGAAAATAATCTTCTAAGATATCCTGCTCCGGCAATATAAACGAGAGTGTTGCATAACTCTGGAAAATGATGCCGACATGTAGGGACGCACGGCTCGTGCAATGTCACTAACTTAAGAAAGAGAGAGCTTAT
>CAMWIJ010000067.1 GCA_947174275.1 uncultured Muribaculaceae bacterium | reverse complement strand
ATGTTCATGTTCTATGAGGTGGCTCTTATCCCGATGTATCTTCTCATCGGCGTGTGGGGCACAGGCCGCAAGGAATACTCGGCGATGAAGCTGACCCTCATGCTCATGGGCGGCTCGGCCTTCCTGATGCTCGGTCTGATCGGCATCTACTACAACACCGAGATGCCTGACGGCTCTCACACCTGGAACATTATCCAGATAGCGCATGAAGGCCACATCGAAAAGGGCTGGCAGTATTTCCTCTTCCCGATGACATTTGTCGGATTCGGTGTGCTGGGCGCGATGTTCCCCTTCCACACATGGAGCCCCGACGGTCACGCATGTGCTCCGACCGCGGTGTCGATGCTTCACGCCGGCGTGCTGATGAAGCTCGGCGGCTACGGCTGCTTCCGCGTGGCAATGTATCTGATGCCCGAGGCTGCCAACGACCTCGCCTGGATATTCCTTATCCTGACCGGCATATCGGTTGTCTACGGAGCCTTCTCGGCCTGTGTGCAGACCGACCTCAAATATATCAACGCCTACTCGTCGGTGTCGCACTGCGGTCTTGTGCTCTTTGCGATATTGATGATCAACCAGACGGCTATGACCGGTGCGGTGATGCAGATGCTCTCACACGGCCTGATGACGGCACTCTTCTTCGCCCTCATCGGTATGATCTACGGCCGCACCCACACCCGTGACATCCGCCACATGGGCGGCCTGATGAAAATCATGCCTTACCTTGCCGTCTGCTACGTGATAGCCGGTTTCGCCTCGCTGGGTCTGCCGGGTCTGTCAGGTTTCGTGGCCGAGATGACAATCTTCGTAGGTTCGTTCCAGCAGGGTATGAGCGAGTATCTCGCCGGCGCAGGCTCTCTGCGTCTGGTATTCACCATCGTGGCATGCTGCTCGATCGTGATAACCGCGGTCTATATACTCCGCGTAGTCGGCAAGCTGCTTCTGGGTCCGGTGCAGGACAAGCACCATCTGGAGCTTACCGACGGCACATGGTGGGAACGCCTGTCGACAGTGACACTTATCGTCAGCGTCGCAGCAATCGGCTGTTTCCCCAACTTCTTTGCAGGACTGATACGTGATACTTTCAGCGGCGAGTTGTTCGAAGCCGTGAAGATGAACATATTCTAAAAGATTAATAAGAAATGGATTATTCTCAATTTTTGGCAATGAAGCAAGAAATAGGATTGTTAGTCGTATTTCTATTAGTCTTCCTCTATGATTTATTCGCGCCGCGCTATGCCGTGGCGGGCACTGACAAAAAGGCAGTGAAAGGAATCTCGACAGTGGCGGTAGTGCTCTTCGCAATCTTCACCGCCTACGGGTTCTGCTGCTCGGTGACCGACAACGTGCAGTCGGTGTTCGGCAAGATGTATTCCACCACTCCGGTAGTGGCAACCATCAAGAACATACTCAACATCGGTGTGCTGATAGTGCTGATACAGTCGATGAAATGGAATGCGAGCGAGCCGCAGACAATGCGTCGCGCCGAGTTCTACGAGCTTCTTTTCATCACTCTCTTCGGCATGTATCTGATGATTTCGGCCCGTCACTTCCTTCTCTTCGTGATCGGTCTTGAGTCGGCATCGCTTCCTCTTGCAGCGATGGTGGCGTTCGACAAAAACAAATATGAGAGCCACGAGGCAGCTGTGAAGTATATCCTCACCGCGGTTTTCTCGTCGGCAATCTTCATGCTCGGTCTGTCGTTTGTCTACGGTCTCGCCGGTTCGCTCTACTTCGATGAAATCGCGGCCGCCGCTCTTGAGGATTCAGGCCTGCTCATCGTGGCAATGGCGTTTGTGATGGCCGGTATCGGTTTCAAACTGTCGCTCGTGCCGTTCCACCTCTGGACCGCCGACGTATATCAGGGCGCGCCCACATCGGTGACCTCCTATCTGTCGGTAATCTCGAAAGGCGCCACCGCCTTCGCCTTCATGGTAGTGATGGTGCAGGTGTTCGGCCAGTTCTATTCCGCCGCATGGGAATGGATGCTCTATGCGCTTATCATCGCCACAATCACTGTAGGTAACCTCTTTGCGATACGTCAGCGCAACATGAAGCGCTTCCTGGCGTTCTCGTCAGTGTCGCAGGCCGGTTACATCATGCTCGGTGTGATAGGAGCCAACGAGATGTCGCTGGCAGCTATGATGTTCTACATCCTCGTCTACATCTTCTCCAACCTCGCCGCATTCGGTGTTATCCAGGCGATAGAAAACAAGACCGGCCTTGTGGGCATGGACTCTTACCGCGGCCTGCACAAGACCAACCCGCGTCTGGCGTTCGCCATGATGCTGGCGATGTTCTCGCTCGCAGGTATCCCGCCGTTCGCCGGCTTCTTCAGCAAGTTCTTCATCTTCACCGGCGCTCTCAACCAGGGCAGCGTGGCGATGTATGTGCTCGTGCTGATAGCGTTGATCAACACTATCATATCGCTCTACTACTATCTGCTTGTGGTCAAGGCGATGTATATCTCGCCCGAGGAGAGTGAGATACCCACGTTCAAGAGCGCATGCTCCGAGCGTCTGGCACTTGTGATAACCGTTGGCGGTATCATACTGCTCGGTATCGTGAGCGTGGCCTACAACTCGATACTTACGATGACATCAACTCCGCTCTGATAAGGGTTGATGCATAGATATCACAGCAGGGAGACGCGACTCGCGCGTCTCCCTGCGTTTTTATCGCGGAGTGGCCGGGTTGTCGCAGTTTTATCTTTTGTATCGGGATACTCTCTTAATTTAACACACTGTTAAATTAACGACAATTAAAGAATTACGACAATTTTTCAATAAAGCTACTGCGTAAATATGGAAAAATACGTTAACTTTGCATGTTGAAATATAATGTCGGAGCCGCATGTCGCGTGCAATAGGTCAGGGGGATGTCCCGCCGTAGTCGCGTCACGGATGCTAACATGTTGTCGCATATAGCTGTAGCCCGGCTCGGAACGGTATTAGAAACTATTTAAAATGAAATCGAAATTATTGTCAATACTTGCTGCGGGACTGTTTGCCTCTACGGCTATGTTTACATCATGTAACAGCGACAGCGATTCGTCGGACTCGGAGGTGATTTATGGAAGCACACAGGTGAAGAGTTTCAAGCTCAAGGCCAACTCCAATGTGTTGTCGGGGCTTGACTCGGTGTTTTTTTCTATCGACCTTGTCAACGCGCAGATATATAATGCCGACTCACTGCCGTTCGGCACAAAGACCGATAAACTTGTGTTGCAGATCAGCACTGACGCCTGCTCGAAGGTGGAGCTCAATGTGCCGCGCAAGAATGCTGCCGACACGGTTATAAATTATCTTACCAACTCAACCGACTCGATCGATTTCACCAACGGTCCGGTGCGTCTCCACCTGGTGTCGTTTGACGGCAAGGCGGAGCGTGACTACACAATCAAGGTGAATGTGCACAATATGGTGCCCGACTCGCTTTACTGGAACGAGTTGGCTATGCGCAAGCTCCCGACCTCACTTGCCGCTCCGAAGATGCAGAAGTCGGTGAAGTATGGCGACAAGGTTGTGTGTCTGACCGGCGACGGCAACCGCTACAATATCGCAGTGACTGACAATCCGTATGACGACAACTGGACAGTCAAGGCTGTCAATTTCGGCTTTGTGCCTCAGATCGAGACACTGTCGGCCTCAAATGAAGCGCTTTATATACTCGCAACCGACGGCACGCTCTACAGCTCAGCCGACGGCACGGCATGGACTTCTACGCAGGAGATCTGGCACGCTATATACGGAGCATACGGCAACCGTCTGCTCGGAGTGAAGTGGTCAGGTACCGACTATTTGAGAGTGTCGTATCCGGCGGGTGCAGAGAGCACGGTTCCGGCCGATTTCCCCATCGACGGCGCGAGCAGCCTCTGCGAGCTGACTTCGAGATGGACCACGCAGCCTCAGGTGGTGATGCTTGGCGGACGCACCGCGTCGGGCGAGCTTACCAACACAGTGTGGGGCTATGACGGCGCCAACTGGGCCCGCATATCATCAAAATTCCCCAAAGCGATAACCAAAGCCGCGATGTTTGACTACCGCATGGCGCAGACCGACACGCTGTCGTGGGCGGTGAAGGAGGTCGGCGTGCTGATAGCGATGTGCGGCGAGAATGCCGACGGACTCAACGGCAAGGTGTATGTGTCGCGCAACTCAGGCATCGACTGGAAAGAGGGCGACGAGCTTGTGCAGATGCCTGAATATATCAAGCCCCGCAGCGGAGCGCAGGCGATAGTTGTCGACAAGACCGCGACAGAGAAATCGCGCGCGTCGTCGCAGCAGTGGAAAGAATATCAGCCCAAGCAGCTCCCGCGCTGGTGGGCGGTGGCTCCGGCCGACATGATATTGTCGCGTGCGGTGGCTCCGATCACTCAGTGGGAAGTGCCCTATATCTATCTCTTTGGCGGCTGTGACGAGGAAGGCTACCTCTATAACAGCGTGTGGAGAGGAGTGATTAACCGACTGTCGTTCAAACCGCTTCAGTAACGCGACTGCCTGCTGCGGCAGGGGGTGAGTGACTGTCAAAAATATAGACCCGGATGAAAAGACTCTTGACTGTGATATTGACGCTTGCGGCTTTGGCGGCGATGCCCGGAAGGGTGTCGGCGCAGGAGGAGACCTACAAGTTTGACCTCGGTGTGCAGTTGGGTCTTGACGGCTATCTGGGCGATGTCAACGAGAGCAATATGTTTGCGAAGCCGGGAGTGTCGGGCGGAGTGTCGTTCCGCTATCTCGCCGATACCCGCTGGGCGGTGCGCGGAGTGTTTAACGCCTACAGCCTGAGCGGCGACTCGTCGAAGTTTGACAACGTGTTTCCGGGCGGCGAGAGCTACAGTTTCAAGTCGACTGCCTACGATCTTGGGGCGCGTATTGAGTTTAACTTCTTCGCCTACGGGATAGGAGAGACCTACAAGCGGCTTCGCCGCTGGAGTCCGTATCTTGCGGTGGGCGTGGGTGTGACATACTCGACATGCGACGGGCAGAATGCCGTGGCGCCCAACATACCTATGGCTTTCGGTGTCAAATACAAACTTAAGGAAAGATGGAATCTGGGATTGGAGTTTTCGATGACGAAAGTGTTCGGCGACAAGGTCGACGGCGAGCTCCATGACCTCTATCAGATAAAAAGCTCGTTTCTGAAAAATACCGACTGGTATTCCAATCTGTCGGTGTCGATCAGCTACGAATTCGGAAAGCGTTGCGTGACATGTCATTATGTTGACTGAGCATGCACGCCGACTGAGAGTATAACCGGGCGCAAGCGCCTGAAAAAATGAAATAAAGCACAAGAAAGAACTGATGCAAGAAGTGGATTTCTCACATATCGACAAGCAACGCGTGCCCGAGCATGTGGCAATAATCATGGACGGCAACGGGCGGTGGGCACAGGCCCGCGGCTTCGAGCGTTCGGCCGGTCATGTGGAGGGAGTCAACACGGTGCGCCGCATCACGGAGATTGCCTCGGAGACCGGAGTGAAATATCTCACGCTCTATACATTCTCGACAGAAAACTGGAACCGGCCGGCGCAGGAGGTGGATATGCTGATGCACCTGATAGTCTCGGCCATCGAGCGTGAGACTCCTGACCTGATACGCAACAATGTGCGCCTTACGATGATAGGCGACATGGAGCGTCTGCCGGCATTCGCGGCAGAGCGTCTGCAGCGTTGTTTCGCCGACACGGCCCACTGCACGGGTCTCAACCTCATACTTGCACTGAGCTACTCGGCGCGTTGGGAAATCACGCGTGCCGTCAGGGAAATCGTCAGGGAGGCGGAGGCCGGCGAACTGCTTGCCGCCGACATCACCGAAGAGACTGTTTCGTCGCATCTGACGACAGCGGGCATTCCCGATCCCGACCTGCTTATACGCACCGGTGGCGATTTCCGCATCAGCAATTTCATGCTGTGGCAGCTTTCGTATGCCGAAATCATCATAACAAAGCATTACTGGCCTGATTTCACGAAGCAGGATTTTGTCGACTGCATCGTCAGCTATCAGGGACGCCAGCGGCGTTTCGGTCTGACCGCCGAGCAGTTGTGACGCAAACAGTGACATTAACCCGAAAAAGCATCATTGCAACAATCAAAACAGCATTATCCACATCACATTATGAGATATAAGATATTCCTCGTATTAGCAGCGGCTGTCACATTGGCCGGAAGCATTAACGCCCAGGCACCGGCCGACACCATCTATGAGCCGCAGATAAGCTATGCGGGTGTGCCGCGCACGTATGAAATAGCCGGGATAGAGGTGAGCGGAGCCGACAATTACGACGCCAACAATATCATAGGCTACACGGGATTGCGCGTGGGTCAGAAGATAGAGATACCGGGCAATGATGTCACCACGGCAGTGAAGCGCCTCATGCGTCAGCAGCTTTTCGCACAGGCGCAGGTGAAGGTGGTGAAGATAGCCGGCGACAAGGTGTGGCTCGAGCTTGCGATGCGCACTCAGCCGCGCATCTCGCAGGTCAATTATATCGGCATGAAGAAGGGCGAGCGCGAGGATCTGCAGGAGCGTCTGCAACTCGTAAAGGGCAACCCCATCACCCCCAACATCGTCAACCGCGCCAACGATATCGTCAAGAAATATTTTGCAGAAAAGGGATTTGGCAACGCCAAAGTCACAATCTCGCAGCGCCCCGACCTGTCGGAGGAAAACCATGTGATAGTGGATATCATATCAGACAAGCGTGACAAAATCAAGGTGCACAAAATCTATATCGACGGCAACGAGGTGATGAGCGACAACCAGTTGCAGCGAGTGATGAAGAAAACCAACGAAAACGGCAAGCTGCTCAACCTGTTCAAGCAGAAGAAGTTTGTAGAGCAGGATTATGAGGATGACCTGAAACGCATCATAGAGAAATATAACGAGAAGGGTTACCGCGACGCCAAGATACTTGCCGACTCCGTTGTGCCCTACGATGAAAAGACCGTCGATGTGTATATATCGCTCGAAGAGGGTAAGAAATATTATATCAACGACATACAGTGGGTGGGCAACACGGTGTTCACCACCGACCACCTCAACAGCGTGCTCGGCATCGAGCCGGGTTCGGTCTACAACCAGAAGCTGCTCAACAAGCGCACGAAGGATGATGACGACGCCGTGGCCAACTATTATCTCGACAACGGTTATCTGTTCTATCAGCTCATACCTATCGAAAAGAATGTGCACGGCGACTCGATAGACCTCGAGCTGCGCATGTTCGAGGGACCGCAGGCCCGTATCAACAAGGTGATAATCAACGGTAACGACCGCCTCTATGAGAAGGTGATACGCCGCGAGCTGCGCGTGCGTCCGGGGCAGCTGTTCAGCAAGAACGACCTTATGCGTTCGGCTCGTGAAATCGCGCAGACCGGCCACTTCAACCCCGAGGCAATGGATATACGTCCGGAGCCGAACGAAGATGACGGAACGGTCGACATAGTCTTCAATCTGGAATCGAAGGCCAATGACCAGATAGAATTTTCTCTCGGCTGGGGTCAGACCGGTATCATCGGAAAGCTTGCGCTGAAGTTTACCAACTTCTCGATCAAAAACCTCTTCCAGCCTGATTCCTACAAGGGTCTCATACCGCAGGGCGAGGGTCAGACATTCACCATCAGCGCCCAGACCAATGCCCGCTATTATCAGGCGTACTCGCTGTCGTTCCTCGATCCGTGGTTCGGGGGCAAGCGTCCGAACTCGCTGTCGGTATCGGCCTATTACAGCCGTCAAACCGGTGTCAACTCCAATTATTACAACAGCAACTGGGCGAACCCCTACGGTTACGGCTACGGCTATGGTTTCGGTTCGAGCTACAACTATAACGACTATTACCAGAATTCGATACAGAATGCCTATGACCCCAACAAACTGTTGCAGATGGCGGGTGTCACGGTCGGTTTCGGTAAGCGTCTGAGCTGGCCCGACGACTATTTCACGTTCACCACCGAACTGTCATACAACTGGTATTATCTGAAGAACTGGGATTATCTCTATTATATGAACAACGGAACGTCGAACGCGCTCGTGCTCGGTCTGACGCTGGCGCGCAACTCAATCGACAATCCGCTCTATACCCGCCGCGGCTCGACATTCTCTGTCAATCTGCAGCTGACTCCGCCGGCATCGCTTTTCAGCGGAGACAAGGACTGGGAGGCGCTGTCGAAGGCCAACACCACGGAGTCGAAGAAAGAGATGTACCGCTGGATCGAGTATTGGAAACTCCGCTTCAAATCGCGCACCTACACTCCGCTCAACGACGCCGAGCAATATACTCTCGTGCTGATGACCCGTGCCGACTTCGGTCTTCTCGGCAGCTACAACAAGTGGCTCAAGTCGCCGTTCGAGACATTCTATGTTGGTGGCGACGGCATGTCGGGCGGCTATACCTACGCCACGGAGACCATCGGTCTGCGCGGATATGACAACGGTGATCTTACTCCGTGGGGTCAGGAAGGTTATGCCTATACCCGCATGGGTGTGGAGCTGCATTTCCCGTTCATGCTTCAGCCTACGACCACAATCTACGGTCTCGGTTTCGTCGAAGGTGGTAACGCCTGGACTTCGGTCAAGAATTTCTCGCCGTTCGAGCTCAAGCGCTCCGCCGGCTTCGGTGTGCGTATCTATCTGCCTATGGTGGGTATGATGGGTATCGACTGGGCCTACGGTTTCGACAAGGTGCGCGGTACCAGAGGTGGCAGCCACTTCCACTTCATCCTCGGTCAGGAGTTCTAAGCCGGGGATGTCGGACGAGGCTGACGGGTCGGACGGGTCGGAAATTTGCAGGTCAGGCATGACGCGACGGCGCGATTAACATAATTTATAAAATGCTTTTCAAAACTTTATGCGTATATTTGCGTCATATATATTGTAAGCTGAATGTATAACCAATAATTTACCGGACAACACGATATGAAAAAGATATTTGTCACTCTCCTTGTCATGGCCGGTTTTGCCTTGACATCGCACGCGCAGAAGTTCGCGCTTGTCGATATGGAATATATACTGAAGAATGTGCCTGCCTACGAGATGGCCAACGAGCAGCTCAACCAGCTGTCGCTGCGCTGGCAGAAGGAGCTCGACGCTCTCTATCAGGAGGCTGATGCCATGTATAAGAATTATCTGTCGGAAAAGGTGTTTCTGACCGACGAGCAGATAAAGAAGCGCGAGGAGGAGATTGTGG
Organism: uncultured Muribaculaceae bacterium; assembly: GCA_947174275.1. Taxonomy (GTDB): domain Bacteria; phylum Bacteroidota; class Bacteroidia; order Bacteroidales; family Muribaculaceae; genus JAGBWK01. Next base: position 5,442 of record CAMWIJ010000067.1, on the reverse strand, counting down.
CCAAGGAGAAAGAGGCCACGGAGCTTAAGGCGAAATATTTCGGCCCTGAGGGAGAGCTCTACCAGAAGCGCCAGACTCTGATGAAACCAATTCAGGACGATGTGTATAACGCTACGAAAAAGGTGGCTGAGGAGCGCGGATATCAGATGATACTCGACCGCGCTACGTCGTCAGACATCATATTCGCGTCGCCGCGTATCGATGTGAGCAATGAGGTGCTCAACAAGCTCGGTTACGGCAAATGATGCGGCATTGACAATCTTGCAATTAATATTTAAAATTTAGAATACAATGATTAAGAAAATTCTTCTTGCAGTGCTTGTGGCACTGCCTATGAGCGTAGCAGCTCAGAAATTCGGTATCGTATCGGCTGACGAGATTTTCGCGTCGATGCCCGAGGTGACTGAAATCCAGACCAAACTTGGCGAGGCTTCAAAGCAGTATGAGGACGAGTATGCGAAGCTCAACGAGGAGATGCAGAAAAAATTCGCTGAATACCAGCAGCTCGAGCAGGATGCTTCGACTCCCCAGTCAATCAAGGAGCGCCGCATGCAGGAAATCCAGGATATGGACAAAAAGACCCAGCAGTTCCTTCAGACTGCCCAGCAGGACCTTCAGCGTCAGCAGCAGCAGCTCATGCAGCCGGTGCAGGAGAAGCTTCTCAATGCAATCAAGACTGTAGGCGCAGCGCAGAATCTCGTTATGGTATTCCCCTCAGAGATGCCTGCCTACGTATCGGCTGAGGTTGTCGATATCACTCCGCTTGTAAAGACTCAGCTCGGCGTGAAGTAAGAGAGTGTCGAAAACATAAAAAAAGCGTGGCATTGCCGCGCTTTTTTTATGTTTTCATGTGAAGAGGGTGTTGCAGGTCATATTGTAGGGATGCACGGTTCGTGTGTCAGGGCTTGTGTCTGATAATCAAGTTGTTGGCGGACGCACGAGCCGTGCGTCCCTACTTTTTGGAGGCGTTTTTATGAATTTTGCCCCCACTTTCATTGGGCATAGGTGGGGAAAGAAAGGCAGTGGTGTTGGGAAGATGGATTGGGGGTACCACGGGTCGCCCTTCCCGGGCTTGTTGGGGGATGGGGTGGCGAGGAGCCCCGGTCTGCGCCCGCTCCGCGTTCTTCGAACCGGGGTTAATCACATTTCCGAGCCTCCGGCTCTCCGTGGGGACAGGTCTTGTGGAAATAGTCGGCTGTAGTGTAATAATTGTTTTCAGAATCTGTTTTTGTCGGTGTTTCCTGCTCCGCGGCCTTTATATCTTGATCTTGCGGAATTAAAATTGTATCTTATAGTCAGTGACAGATCTCGTGTGTCATATATCTTTTTTGATGAGTTACAGCTAATTGCATCATACAATGTAATTTCCTGTCTCCATGTGTCTAAAACATCGTTGAGTTGCAGTTTTATGCTCCACGTGTCATTCGCAAATGATTTATACAGTCCGAGGTTACATTGCCAGTATGGTTTGATATAGCAGTTATCTCCATTCCCGGAGGTTCTTGCCGAGAAATCGACATTCAACCACATATCCCAGGGAAGATGTATTGCATTATCGAATCGAAATATTCCTAACGGTCTATCCAAGCTAATAACTTTTCCATTATGCGTTATTTTGAAATCCTGAGCATTAATCCCTGTCATTATAGATGGATGCCAGCACCCGAAGAAAGTAGGAGAATAGTTTATATAAGCCCCGTATGTGTTGAATCGTGGCATATTAACCATAGTGAGCAGTGTAATATTATCGTTGCCGGGATATTCCGACGTCTGCCACATAAAATAGTTTTTGGTTGAATAGTATTCAAGTTCCACCACGATATCTTTCCATGAAGCTGAGGCAGAAATGTAGTCACGGTATATAGGCTTCAAATTAGGATTGCCTGATTCATAACTGTATCGGTCAATATACTTTACAGCTGAACTAAGTTGCTCGAAAGCCGGACGGGATGTCTTTCTCATATATGAGAAACGAGTATTGACATTGCCAATGGGTATTGATACAGAGGCAGATGGGGCAAAATTATGATATTTACGGCTTTGGTCATCACTAAGCTGTCCTGATTGCCAATACTTGGAATCAGTATATTCCCAGCGTAACCCTAAACTTGCCCAAATTACCCCAAAAGTCTGTTCAGTTTCAGCAAACAAAGCCGTAGTTGTCTCATTTATTTTAACATCACTGTCAGTGATATAATCCACGTTCCCATAATATCTGTCTGTACGATGAATGCCTGTCACTTCTGTTCCAAATTTCAAATCCCCTTTCCAGACGGGAAAGGTTGCCGTCACATTACCTGCAAGGAGACGGTTTCCGACATTGTTGATTGTTCTAAAATTCCGCACCGGATTGATAGTTGAAATTTCAGTATCTATATTATTTTTATCGTTAATCTGCCACAATGCATCGAAATTGGCTGATAACAACCATTTACCTAATTGCCCGGAGTAATATACGCTTACGAGATGCTGACGGTTACGCTGTTTTGAAGCTGAATAAGCCTCAAGAATTTCTGTAAATACATTGTCAATATATCGGTCAGCAACGGAAGAACCGGAGATTGTCGACGGTTTGTATGAAAAATCATAATAGAAACCAAAGTTGTGAGAGGTTGAATTATAATTCAGACCTAATTTGCCTTGATATACAGGATATTTGGCAAAATCTTGTCCATGACTGTTCTGTTGCACAATCCCGGATTTTAGGTATTGAGTAGTGCTATTAGAGAAACCGGGACGCTCCCTGTAATTCTCATAATTCAACATACCGAAGAGATCGAAACCGTTTTTACGCCAGTTGAGATTTACCTGTTCAAACAGATAGGCATAATGCTTGTAGCCAACTGTAGTGCGGTCGTTGAATGAAAATCCTTCTCCCTCAGGTGCCACAGTTGTGATTCGTATGACAGAGTTAACTGTCGACGCGTATCTTGCCCCGGGGTTTGTTACGACGTCAACACTTTTAATCTGAGATGAAGACAGCTGATCAAGCTCCGACATATCACGCACCTGTCTGCCGTTAATGTATATAAGTGGAGAGCCTTTACCGAGAACTTCAATATCTGCCCCCGACGTAGTCACGAAAGGCATTTTTCCGAGTACTTCGAGTGCGGTCCCTGTGTTGGCGAGATAGGAACCTGCGATTGCCACCTGTATTCCATCGCTCTTGATCTTAGCCACAGGCCGAGAACCTTTTACAACAACCTCACCAAGCGAGTAGGAGGCCGGCGAAAGGATGATATCGCCTAAATCGGGTATAAGATTGCTAATGGTCTTATCCTCGAATCCCATAGCCGTAATTCGCAGAAACGCCGTAGCTCCGTTACTGCGAACGGTAAATTTGCCCGTCATATCTGTTACTGTTCCATCTATCAGTGTGGAATCATTAAGTGTTATCAAGGTGACATTTACAAATTCCAATGGATTTCCGGAATCATCTTTTACTACACCCATATACGACGGATTTGCCGCGAAAATAGTGTTGAAGCATAAGCAGAGCAACAGCCCTGCCATTAATTTGTTTAATGGCATATTTCTTGATAATTAAGTTGTTATTCGATTAAAGGCCTCCGACCACAATCCAACCTCCCGAGTCTGTTTTCTGTAAGGCTATGTTATGACGTTGCACGGTGCCATCGTGAAGATTCAAAGTATATGGCACAAAAGTCGAATGCCCTGAACCTGATGTAAAAGAACGACCTATTGAAATCAGTTTTGCCCCACTGAATTGTTCCTTGTATGTAGCATCAGATACCTCATGTATCATCGCTCTGTCAAGAATTGCTTCATCCCAGTCGGTAAAAGCATTGAGAACGGCGGTGGCAGCCTCCTCCGCATTTAATCCTTTTAATCCCATTGGCTGGTTTTTAGTCTCTACAAATTTAATATCATCAGGACGAGACAGGTTATGGTTATGGTTATGGCTATCATAATTGATAGATAGGACTTTAAGCACTTCGATTTCCCGGCCTTTTGAAATTACACTGACAGTCGCACTTTTCAATTCCTTGGAATTAGCGTCAATAATATATCTACGCACATTTTCAGATTCCGAGATAGAACTGTTAAGCAAATAAGGATTGTCAAAATTCCCTTGAGCTTCGGCATGAATGGTCAGGATTATTTCAGATCCGGATTTAGTGACTGTGTATTCTGCGTTACTGTTATTGATGCAATTCTGCAATTCAGCCTCAAGTATCCTACGTGGAGTTAACAAGTTTGCCATATACCCCAATACATTCTCATTACCGGTATCGCTCAGATGCAATCCTAATTTTACAGAAGGAATCCATGTATAAATATCCTTGCCATTACTCATGGCAACACGTTCTCCTTTATCTATGCGCCAGCTCAAAAGTGAGTCAATAACCGCAATATCTATATGGTGGGTTACAAACTCATCATCAAGACAGATATATCTGAAGTTTTCGATCGGTCGGGTTCTGGCTTCGACAACCATTTTAATACTTTCGCATTTACGCATCGCTTCTATTGCCTGAGAGAGAATTTCTTTGGCTGACATTCCGGATGGAATAAATACGAGCAGCAAAACCGCTGCAACAGCACTAAGGCTGATTCCACCGAACACCCAGTTTTTCAACATACGGTTCTTGCGTTCATTGTCAAAAACCATTCTTACTTTCCGGCGAAGTTCGTCAGATGCCTTAATGTCACGGCGAGGCTTCAACAATTCTCTGATTTCTTTGTAATCTTCCATGCTATGACAATTTATTGTTAATGAATAGTTTTCTGAGTTTGTCCATACCCGACTTATATCGGGATTTAGCTGTTGACTGAGGGATTGAAAGAATTCCGCTTATTTCTACAAATGAAAGATTATCAATCACATTCATTCTGATTATGTCAGCCTCACGCTGCGGAAGACTGTTGAGACAAGCATTGATACGATCAGCATCTTCCAGATCAAGAACGTCTGTTGTTCTGTCTTCTATATCTATACTATCAATTGGAACCAAGTCGTTATATTCTGTTCGTGTCTTGTCAAGACAAAGATTGTGAACTATCCTAAACAAATATAACCTGACGCTTTCCGGCTTGATGTCTTCAGGAGCCTTTTCAAGAAAACGAAGTATTGCATCATATACAAGATCCTCTGCTTCTATGTAATTCTCAAGACGAAAATACGCAAAACGAACGAGATAATCGAGATTATCTTCGATTATCAGACTGACGTTATTGCGTTTTGATTTCCTGAACATGCGGCCTTGTTAATGATGCTTCTATTAAATAAGACGAAATCAGGCCGAAATCGACGAGATTTAGTTGTTAAAAAATGTAACATCTATATACGTGACAAAGTCAGGGGGGGAATGGTTGCCCTTTCAGGGCTCTTTCGCGTGGGGCTGGATGTCGAAGGTAGTAAAGCTCAAAGCCTCCGGCTCTCTGTGGGGAGGGGATGCCGAGAATCTGTGGGCGGGCTTT
>CAMWIJ010000066.1 GCA_947174275.1 uncultured Muribaculaceae bacterium | reverse complement strand
CTTTCAGCAGAGGATATATCTAATGTGGAAATCATCACAAATCCGTCATCCAAATATGGAACGGATGTCACATCCGTCATTCTAATTCACACAAAGAAACTTAATGAGGGTTTCCATGCTGTTGCATCGGGGAACGTAGCAGCCAGTGAAGAATGGTCAGAATCTGGGGATGTGACACTTAATTACCACACCCAAAATGGACTTACCGTTTTTGGAGACTTCTCATACGGTTTTTCGGGCTTCAAGCAAAGACGACATTATTCAGAAAGTTTTTCAACTGAAAGCGATGCTGACATGATGTATAAGACTGATACTTACGCCAAAGCAAAAAGTAGAAGTCAATCCCTTATGACTGATGCCGGCTTAAACTATGACTTTGGGAAGAATTCAGTCGGTCTGAAATACACCTTTCGGCGTACTCCAAAAAGTAATTACACAGGTAATGCCCATTCTACAACCGATTATCGGCATAACGAAGAAATAATTGCTTCTGTAAGTGACCTGAATAGGCAGAACTCCATGCACCACGTCAATACATTCGGAAATTTCAGTCTCCCTGCCAATATTGGGTTACGGATAGACGCAGACTACGTCAAATCATTAAACGGGTCAAATTCGAGCATCGATGAAAATGACACTGAAAATTTTGTCATTAATTCCAATCGTAGCAATGGCACTTTATGGTCAGGGAAGCTTGTTTTATCGAGAAAATTCAACAAAGTGGAATTGGAGGCAGGCGCAGATGTCTCATATACCCACAACAAACAGGATTATTATGGTTTCTCCACGGATAATCAGGGTTTTATTACGCCGGAAACTGATGATGTAAAGCAAAACCTCTATGCCGGATTTGTAGGTTTTGACTGGATCCCCAGTGAAAGATGGAATGTCTATGGCGGTTTGAGATTAGAGACTACAAACACTGATTTCCAGCAAAACAGTACAATTCGACATGATCTTTCAAAAAAATATACAGACTTGCTTCCTAATATTGGTATATCCTTCAATTCGTCAATCAGAATGAACCTCTATTACCGAGCATCAGTATCACGTCCCGGGTATCAGTCTCTTGATAATACATATATTTATGTAACTCCGACACTTTGGGAAACGGGTAATCCGGAACTGAAATCAACTCTCAATCACAAAATAGGATTGAATATATATTATCGGAAGTTCATCATGCAGAGTTCATTTACAATGAACAGACGAAATATCTCATCGGTATATAGCAACGATGATGCTGACCGTATAAACATTGTACGCCCTATAAACTTACCAAATTATAATTCATTTCAACTTGTTGCTGTCCAGCAACTCGATTTCGGGTTCTGGCATCCCACCTTACAAGGCGTATTCTATGTACAGGATTTGAAGTATGGCAAACCTAAAAGAAAATACAACAAGCCTCTTTATACTCTTTCACTCAATAATCGCTTTGACATCCCCGGTGGGGTTTATGCCTACCTCAACATATTTAGGCTTGGTACAGGCAATCAGGATGTCGTTTATAGTCGCGGAACATGGCAGGCTTCGATAACATTGAACAAATCATGGAAAAATTGGACATTTACACTTTCTGCGAACGACATATTCAATACATGGAGACAAAGATTCGATACAATCACCAACACCGTTGACTATTCTTCTGACATCAAAGGTGCCTCTCGTTCAATTTCACTTAGCATTCGCTATACATTGAATACGGCAAAAGGGAAATATAAAGGCAAAACATCCCGTCAAGACGAAATAGACAGACTCTAACAATCAATAATTACCGGACATGCCATAATTTTGGTCTTGATTCTATCTTTATAAATATGGTGTGTATATATCACGGTTTGTGGAATTAGAGCAGCGCTGCTCTAATTCCACAAACTGTGATATATACCTTTAAATTATAATCGGAGAGGTTAATTATAACCGGGGAGGGAGTATTTTACAATATAGTATCCTTGGTCATCATTTTCGGTAAGTACATAAAGGTTTTTGTCGTCAGGACTCACCGCAATAGCTCTTGCATTGACATCAGTTCGGAGTACTCTTACGATATTTCCATCAAAATCATACACCCTTATGAGGCTGAACGGCTCAATCTCTCCGGCGGCCATATCTTTGTTTCTTTTTTCAGCATCCCGGGCGAGCATTCCGCAGTAAGGCATATAGGCATGGCTGTCGGATGCAGTGACATTACCGGTGAAATAATAGGTGTAGTCATCACCAAAGTCAAAGGAGATATATCCGTCTCCGACAATTACGTTGATGCCTTTTGGTGGTGCAACATAATTTATCCGGAAGTCAATAGAATCACCATCAATGTTTGCGAATCCGGTCATGTCGGCTCTTCCGAAATAGCATACAAAATGCTTGCCGTCGGGACTTACAGCGCCGGCCGGCTGAAGAAAGTTTATCTTGGCATACTCCGGAAGCCCTTCGCCAAAATCACTTTCAGGCAGATGACCGGCTAAAATACGGTCAAATGTTCCGTCGGAATTGAAAAGAGCAAAAATACCCTTATCGGAATTTATGGCAGAAAGCACATGGTTGTCAGCCATCATGAAGGTCTTGACCGAGAAATTCAATGTATCTTTGTCGGGATTATATGCGAATACCTTTTTTGTAAGCGGCTGGGCATCGGCTTCAAGGCTCACCGACCGCAGTTCGCCGGGGGTGGTCACCATCATGAGGCGTTTTTTTCCGGCTTCAATATAGCTGGAGAAGATGAAGGCTGCCTCATCGGGCCCTTGTCCTTTGCTGAGAAAGGATCTAACCGGTTTACCATTTGATGTAAACTCATCTATGAGGGTGTCCACACCGGGGGAGTTAACAAGGAATATCTTGTCATCGGATGCATAGATATTTTCGGGGGTCTTGATATGGTCGTATGGTATAATGAGTTCACCGGTCAGCGATAAGGTGTCGATTCCTTGATAGTCTGCCGAGCCAGATCCGCTGCATGAGAACATGGATAATAATAAGGCGGCAATAATAGAAGTCAGTAAAAAGTTTTTCATGACGCGATTGTGAAGATGAATAGAGTAGTCCGTAGTTATAACAATGGAGGTTCAAAGAACCTCCATTGGGCGGACCTAAACTGCACAAAGGTAGCAATTGTCACCCTGTTATCCAAACGCAGGAGATGATTTTTTTCGGGGGCGGGGTGAAATACGTTGATAATAAATGTGTTTGTGCTATTCCGGATTTCGTGTGAAAACACTATGATAATTATCCATGAATACAGATTATTCAGCCATTTTTTAGTATGATTGATTTAATCCTTGATGGCGCAAGAGCATTGTCGGGCGCAAACCGGTCAGACCGCATGTAGGATATGATGCTTGCAAGCAGCTGGCGGCTGGCTATGTCATCGGCTTTGGCCAATTCAGGATCCAATAGGTCAAAGGCGCAGATCATAAGTCGTCCGTTACCGACTTTTGCTTCATAGAGCATACCGAGAGCACGATTGTTTGTAAAATTGTCGACAACCTCCACAATCGGCTTTGCTCCGACAATGGAATCAGTGAACATCACGCGTCCGCGCTTGAGCGGATACCACCACTGCCAGTCGGTATTGATATCGGTGGGGAACAGTTCGAGCGCCGGGTGGGTATCATCGACGAGTAGGCCCATTCCTCCGGCCTGGTTAGGGAAGTGGACAGGGCTCCAGAATACAGGAACAAAATGGCTGTCTATTCCGACGATAGAATCGGACGAAGGCGAGAACAACACCTTGCGACCCTGATTGAGAGCGGCCAAAGCCTCATCGATGTCGCGAGTGAGCACAATGTCGGCGGCATCAAGGTCGGGACTGTCGGGATAGACCCATACATGCCAGCTGTTGGCATAGTTCTTGTCGCTTGTTTCGACCGATATTTTCAGTGTCAGGCAGTCGGGGCCGTTAAGAGTGCCGGGAGCTATTTCAAATCTTCCGGCCTCATTGAGACCGGCTTCCATCCGTGGAAGATTCATTGTGCCCGAAGTCACGACATTACCTCTGCTGTCTGACATAGTCCAATTCACTTTGACATCAGTAGGATCGTCGGGGCTGTAATTAGCCACCTGGACACGTGCCACAAACGGTTGATTGTCGGTATAGACAGCACGGTCAAACCGTGCCAGAGGAACCACCGGCGCGGCAAATTGCCGGAACCATGACGGATCGGCAACGCCTTTGGAATCCCAGAACGCGTTGACCAGGCCGACAAGGGCAGTGCCCTGACCGGAAAAATCCTGTAATCCGAGTAGCTGATAGCCGCTGAAATCGGGAGTGCGCATGGCCCGCTCGATATCCTCTTTGTAGAGCAGTGCGGCCAGACGTCCCGACGCCTGAAGATAGTCGCCGGCACGGTGCATACGTCCCTTGGACTGCAAGTCGGCCGCTACGGCCTTGAAATTGTGTGGAGTGAGCGTGCCGGTATACAGTCCTGACTCTTTCAGGTCGGGATATACGGCATACTGTCCGATTTCATGCGAGATGAGCGGTACGGTGGCGGGAGCCATGGCCGAAGAGTAGTCGCGGTCAAACGTCGGGGGTTCGTGGTCAAACATTCCCTGGCCGCGCACCCAGCCGTCGTCGGTCCACTGTGTGACCGTGAACTGGTCGCCGGGCTCGGGATGTCCGCCATGACCTTTGTCGAAACAGAACGACGTAGCTGCATAGAGATGCCTCGGGTCGGTGATACGCATCGTGTCGACCAGGGTGTTGAGCCAGTCGATGTCGGTGCTTAGTTCATTACCGCACGTCATGAGCATGAACGACGGATGGTTGCCGTATTCTTCGACTATGCGCTTGTATTCTTCAAGAAGGAACTGCTTGGTCGGCAGCGATTCTGCCCCGCGCGGAATATCATTCCACAAAGGAAGCTCGACTTGAAGATAGACACCCTTGCGGTCGGCCACTTCAAAAGCGGCTTCGGGCGGGCACCACGAATGGAAGCGGAAGTGATTCAGTCCCCATTTGGCCAGAGTGTCAAATTCCTTCTCCCATCCGGTGGTGTCCATAGGAGGGGTACCCGTAAGCGGGAAAATACAACATTCCAGCGTGCCGCGCATGAAGGCGGGACGTCCGTTGACCAGTAGCTGCCTGTCACGGCTTTCGAGTGTCCTTATGCCGAAGGTCTCGCGTATGGTGTCGGTTCCGGCCGATGCGGTCAGGCAATAGAGAGCCGGATCAAACTCCGACCATGTTGACGCGCCCTTCATGGATACCGACCACTCCACTACGTTTTTACCGGGTTTCAGTCTGGCCTTGCGCCGTCCTCTGCGAAGTCCTTTGCCGTCTTCGGCGCCCTGGAGCTGTGCGATGTCCCAGTTCAGGCTTATGTTTTGCGTTAATGACGTGTTGTTGTCTATTGTCATTATTATCCGTGCCTCATCAAGCCCCTTGTCGGGATATATCTTGGCCGATGTAATGTCGACATCCGGTACGGCAGCAAGAGATATTTCGCCGAGTATTCCGTTCCATTTCACTTGTGTGTGGTCGGTATAGCAATGGGCCATTCCGTTGCTTACCGCATATTGTTCACTGTTGTCGACAGTGATACTGATAGTGTGTCGGCCTTCGCTCAGCGCCGGCATTATAAAGCGGTGTGGTGTAGAAAGGCTCTCTCCGGTTCCGTCGATCTGTTGGCCGTCAACGCTCACAGTGCTCTGCCACAGCACCCTGCCGAGAGTAAGCTCCAGGGTTTTCCCTGCCATCTCAGGCGATATGTCGAATGTACGGGAATATGTCGCCGGACCCACATAGCTGTGCCGGCGCGTCAAATATAGAAGCTGTGGTTTTTTGAGGTCAGGTCGCAGTGTATCAGGCTGCCCCAATCCTGCTGCATCGGTAGTGCCGGGCAAAGAAATCATAGCCGCAGGATAATCTCTAAGGTCGGCCTTCCACTGTCCGGCAAGGTCGATGCGCTCCCGGGCGCCGCATAGCATGACTGCGGCGCCCAGAGCTATTGTTGTAATCAGTGAATGTGACATGGGCTCAATTGGAGGTTAAGTTTTATCATGCTGCGCAATGCAGCTGCTCCCTGATGATTGTGGTCAAGGTCCTCCACTCGGGCAAGCTCGCGGAGCGCGCGCTCTTCCTTGCCGAGACCGTAATATCCGAGAGCCATCATATAGCGGCAGTGCACACGGTTGCGGCGGTCAAGGTCGTCTTCCCAAATCAACAGGTCGGGGAGCGACACTGCGAAGTAATCTATTGTAACGGGCTCGAAAAGGTGCTTCTCGCCAAACGCTACCAGACGGTTGAAACGTCCGCGGGCCTCGGCGTCCCGACCGAGTCTGAGCAGAGCCAGGCCCTGATAAAATATCTTGTCGGGCTTAGCATCATTATAGTAGAGTGCGGGGGCCGGTTCGGTAGGGCCTTCCACTGCCAGCTCGAAGCGACGGCGGGCCTCTTTTTCGTCACCCGCCATTTCGGCCGCTACTCCAAGCAGGTAGTTGAAATCGTTTTCCTGTGCACCGTGGAGCTTGCCTTCGCCGAGATAGTCGGGATATTCAAGACACTCTTTCAAGAGTGTGCGTGCTTCTTCATGCCGGCCCGTTGAGAGAGCCTGCTTGGCCAGTTCAGTCCGTGCGGTCTGATATTGGAACGCCACTTTGCCTTCTCCGCCTTCCCAGGGGTGGAACCGGCGGCTTCCTATCAGATCTGCCGCCTCGCGGTAACGTCCAAGCTGATTGAGCAGCGTGGCCTTCTCCAGAATCAGGTCATCGCGCCGCGGAAGCAGACCGGCATGGCTATCCAGGGCGGCCAGTCTGTCGTCATGGCTGTGCCCAAGGCGTTTGCGGAGCTGGTCGAGTTCCATGAGCATCCTGGCGTCATCCGGATTAAGGCTCATGGCCTTCTCCATCATTGCGAGAGCCTCAGCCTCACTGCTAAGCTTATTGAACAGTCCGAGCGCCAGATTGCGCCACACGAGTGGATAGTCGGGCAGATATGCTGATGCCGTGCGCCAGTGACCTATTGCTTCTTCATGGCGCCTGGCGTCATACAGCAGACAGCCGAGAAGATAATGCGCGAGTCCGTCCTGAGGTCGGGCGGCGATGGCGCTTCTCAGCGCCAGTGCCGCAAACCGTCCTTTCGGGAAGCAGTAGTCGGGCGAAGTCGCCGCCGCCTTATCAAGCGCCTCGTCAACACCCGGCAAGGCGGCACGTGATAACGTCAGTGCCGAATAGTAGTAAGTCATAGGTGTGACGGCTCCACGCTCGGTTGCGAGCTTCCACAGCCCGACCGCCGCGTCGGCACTCCCGCCCTCGGCCAAATCAAGAGCCGTGGTGTCGTAGTTGTTGGAGCAGTCACGCATCATTTTTACCATTATACCTAATTCGTTGTCATCATCAGTGGCCCTGTAAAGAGTCCAGCGGGCGGCGAAATTAAAGCCATCGAGATCCAGGGCATAGCGTGCGGCCTGAGCGGCCTCTTCGGTCTGCCCGGCCAGCAGCAATATCTCGGCTCTGAGGGCCAGAGCGCGATGATTGCGTGGATTGGCTATGATGGAATCATCGACACGCCGCAAAGCTTCGTTATAGCGTGAGGCTCCGCAGTCAATCATGGCACAGCCAAGATTGCCGGCCGAAGCCCATGCGGCGTTCCAGCACGCTTTGGCGTAGAGGTCATATGCCTCATCCTCCCGGCCGAGATAGCGGAGAGTGACGGCAAGATTGAACAGAGGCTCGCCGTCGTAAGGATTAGGGTTGGCACGGCGCCATTCGCCGACAGCTCGGCGGAGATATGGCTCGGCTTCCGCAAAGCATCCCCGTCGCATCAGCCACACACCCATGGCATTGTTGCAGCGGGTGTCGGCAGGATCGCGACGCAGTGCTTCAAGGTAATAGTCGGTCGGATTGAAGGTGGCGTGGCGATATTGCTCCAGATGCAGTCCGGTCAGATACAGCCGGTCGTTGCTCTTGATTTCTTCCGGCCGCTTGGCCGCTTCGGCCGCATCGGGTATGGGGCGTGCCTCGTCGGGCTCCGGACGCCAGCGCAGCGATTCGCAGCCGTCGGCCGTAAGCTCTACCGAGAGGTCATACCAGTTTTCTCCGTCTATATCAACAGTCAGCTCCACTATCTCTGTCGGTTTGGCCGAGAAGGGGATGCGGGCTATCTCACTGTTGCCGCTCCTCACCACAGCGGTGCCGGTGGCTTTCACCACGGCGAATATGCGCAGCAATGCATTACTGTCGCCTGCTTTTTCAAAGTTCATTACCAGGTCACGGTTGGCGTTCTTCACTACTCCGAGTTCGCGATAGGGGAAGAAATACTGAGTGAAGCGCTTCTCTTCATACGGCATGAGCCATGAGAAGTCGGGTTGGTTTTCGGTGAAAACGCCGGCCATAAGCTCGATATAAGGTCCGTCATTATCGGTAAGATTGCGGTCCCATGCTTGACCGAAATCGCCATTGCCCCATGTCCATTGTTTTTTGCCCGGGGATACATGGCGCGAGGCTACATGTAGCATGCCGCAGTTGGTGTCCTCCTCATATCCGCCCTCGAAGTCGTAGCGGGAGTTGACACCCATATATGATGTGGGCACCTTGATGTTGCGGTAATTCGAGATATCCACTCCGCTCGAGTAATCCATCTTGTAGTATGTGCCGGTCGCGATCGGGAATGTGGAGACAGCTCTCTTGCCGTGGTCAAACACAGCATTTATGTCAGGCGGGAACACACTGCGGTAGGCATCATTGACGGCCACTGCCGGATTTGCCCACCAAAGGAAGGTCTGCGGCAGATCCGTGGGGTTGAACAGTCGGCCTTTGATTTCCAGACGGGCGGCTCCCGGGCGTAGTGTAAGGCCGGCCATGCCTTTCTGGTGAGTCATGCGCTCGCGCTCGTTTACCCACACCGTGACCGAACCATCCTCATTCTCCTCGATCATGCTGTCGACGGGCATGAACGTGCTCGGGCGGTGATGCTGCGGCCAGTTGAATTCGATGCCGCCGGATATCCACGGGCCGGCAAGCCCTACAAGAGCCGGTTTTATTACATTGTTGCAGTACACGAAATGACGTTTGGCCACTTTGTCGTATGCCTGCTGTACGCGGCCGCCGAGTTCAGGCAGAATCATCACCTTGATATACTCGTTTTCAAGCCACACAGCCTCATACACATGATCGGTCTTTACGTCGCTCACCCCTTCGATTACGGGATAGGGATATACGACTCCTGACGAACCCTGATAAACGCGTTTCTCCAGAAACATGGGAGCGAGTTCGGGTGAGGCAATCTCGTAAGTAGGGATAGATATATTTTCTCTCCAAGCTTTTACCATTGGTATGTTGTCAATTAAGTGTTTTTTGAATTTCTTCAAGTGTCTTGCCTTTGGTTTCGGGACAACGACGGTATAGATAGATATACGCGGTGAGACAGATAGCCGCATAAACCCAGAAGGTCACGTGGGCGCCCAGTCCGGCGTTAAGATAGGGGAAACTGAACGTTAGTGTCGCACTGCCTGTCCACAATGCGAAGGTGCAGACTGCCATAGCGGCGGCACGCACTTTGTCAGGGAAAATCTCCGACAGAAGCACCCATGTGACAGGGCCGAGCGTCATGGCATAGCAGGCTATGGCCAATACCACAAGGAGCATCATTATCACGCCCGTGAGGTGCATACTGTAGCAACATCCCAGAATCAGATATATAATGCCAAGGCCGGCTGCTCCGAGCAGCATCAGTGCGCGGCGTCCAAGACGGTCAACGGTATATATGGCCACAAAGGTAAATATCACGTTGGTTATGCCGGTCACTACTATCTGGAAGAACAGGTCGCCGAGCTCATAGCCTGCGGCCGAGAATATTTCCTGGGCGTAGTTGAATATTACGTTGGTGCCACACCACTGCTGAAATACGGCTATCACCAGGCCGAGTGTCAAGGCGTGTCGAAACGGCTTGCCGAGAAGCATCTTCATGCCACCGCGCCCCCTCTCGGCTTCGAGAGCCGCCTCTACATCACGCGACTCGGTGTGTGCGTAAGACTCGCCGCCTATGCGGCTGAGGATGGACAATGCTTTGGCGGATTTGCCTTTCATGAGCAGCCAGCGGGGGCTTTCGGGTATTGCGAGGGCAAGCAGCAGAAATGCGGCAGCAGGATATGCAGCCCCCCAGAACATATGGCGCCAGGCCGTCTGTCCGTTCCAGGTCATGGCGAGTAGGTCAGCACTCAGGCCCGGTTCTACATGCTCCGCAATCAGCATGTTGACAATCTGGGCGGCAAGAATGCCAAGCACTATCGTCAACTGATTGAGCGACACCAGCCGGCCTCTGATCGACGCCGGGGCTACCTCGGCTATATACATCGGCGAAAGGCCTGACGCGATTCCTATGCCTACGCCGCCAAGCAGACGTGCAATCAGAAAGAAAGTAAACGTGTCGGCCGCGCCTGTGCCCCATGCCGAAACCAAGAACACGGATGCCGATACTGCAAGCAGTGCGCGTCGGCCTATGGCATCGGCCAGGATGCCCGCTGTGGTGGCTCCGGCAAGACATCCTACAAGAGCGATACTCATCGCCAGACCAATCATCGCAGGACTGTCGGTTATACCGAAATATGCTTCATAAAAAGGTTTTGCACCTCCTATCACCACCCAGTCATAGCCGAAAAGCAGTCCGCCCATGGCCGAAACAAGACAGATAAAATAAACGAAGCCGCGATTGTAATTATGCACTGTTATATTCATGATATACGACAATTATTGGTTGAGGAGCTGGCGTACGGCGTCAGAAGTGCCGTTGCTGTCGGTAACAGTCGGGGGTGTGAACAGGGCTTTGACCTGATGCGGTTCGAGTGATACTGCCGGGTTGAAGTCGGAGCCTGACACGTAGTCGGCGACCGAGCGCAAAAGACGACGGGTGGCCGGGCGCTTGTCAATATTCTTTACCGGGTCGACGCACAGCACAAACAGCCGTCCGTTGCCCACTCTTGCCTCGAATGCTATGCCGAGCTTACGGTTCACCTCGTAGGTGTCGATACTCTGCACCATCGGAGTCAGCGATGCAATGTCGGTAAGGTCCATGGCCCGGGCATTGCCGAGGATATCGGTCCACTGCCAGTCGGCATACATGTCGGTAGGGAACGATCCGAAGGCGCCGTGTTCATTGTCAATCAGGGTGCCGACAATCATAGGATCCCAGTTGAACATGATTGGATTCCAGAAATGGGATGCGAAATGAGTCTTGCGTCCCGGAGCGTCGGCCGGAACGAGCAACACACTCTCCCCCTTGGCCAGACGTGCGAGCGCGTCGTCGGGATCGGTCACGTAAGTCGTGCTGTCGACCGCATCGTCGGCAGGATATACCCATATGTCCCAGCTGTTGCGGATGCCATCGTTTTGGGCGTGGAGTGTGTATCGGCCCGGAACCGCTATTGACGAAAGGTCGGCGCAGACCATGCCAAGCGAATCCACCGAGGAGCGCGCCACGCGGCCGTGGCTGATGTGACCGGAGGCAACAGTGTTTCCGTTAATGTCGTCGAGCGACCAGCGAGTGTTGCCTTTCCTGACGTCGGATGGACCGAAATTATAGAGAAAGAGCGAAGCTTCTAAGGGTTCAGATGACGAGTAGACGCGCTTGGGCATCCTGGCCAGGAGTACGCGGGGAGCGCACGACTCGCGATATTTCTCGGGCGTCACGAGACCCTTGCTTTCCCAGAAAGCGTCAAGAATGCCTACATACGCGCTACCCTGTCCGGGGAAATCCTGTAAGCCGAGCAGCTGGAAGCCGCCGGAGAGACTGCTGCGGAGCAGTGCTTCGTTGACCTCTTTGTATTGAAGAACGGTATGCGCGCCGGTGGCCATCAGGAAATCTTCGGCCTGATGAAGCATGCCGTTGCGGGCCAGGCGGTCGCGGAACACGCCCATGTTACGGGGTTCGAGCACACCCGTGTACTTGGCCATTTCCTTGAAGTCGGGGTACATGCACCGCTGTCCGGTCTCATGGGCTATGACAGGAACGTCGATGTCGCTGGTGGCGTTGACGTCCCAGTCGGTCGACGGCTTGCCTTCGTACACTGTAATCCAACCCTTGTCGGTGACGTGTGAGGCGTAGAATTGATCGGAGGCCGTGTGCGTACGGGCCGTGCTTGCCGAATAGAGATGGCGCGGGTCGTGGGCCTTGCCTTTCACAATCAGGTCCTCGAGTACGGCAAAGTCGCCCTCGTTCTCGTTGCCGTTGCAGTAGAGTACAAATGAGGGATGGTTACCGTATTCGTCGAGAAGGGCATACATCTCACGTTCGAACCAGTCGCGGCGGGCCGGATACCGCCCGACATCCTTGATCCACATCGGTAGCTCGACCTGAAGATATAGTCCGAGTTCGTCGGCGGCTTCAAACGCGGCCTCGGGCGGACACCAGCTGTGAAAACGGACATGGTTCATGCCATAGTCCTGTATCGTCTTCATGATCCGGAGCCAGTCATGTTTGTCGGTCGAAGGATAGCCCGTCAGAGGCCATACGGCGCAGTCGAGCGTGCCGCGCAGATGGCGGTCCACTCCGTTGATTCTGATATGATGGGGACCCTGCTCTACGCTGCGCAGGCCGAAGCGTTCGGAGCGGCTGTCGCTTCCCGAGTCGGAGTTGAGGGTAGTGGTCACGGTATAAAGGGCCGGATCGAACTCGTCCCAGAAACGTGCATCGCGTCCGAGAGGAATGTTGACCTTGACGACCGAATCGCCCGGCGCCATGGTCAGTGTCTTTACCGCAACCTGTTTCCCTTCCGGGTTGCTGACGGCAACCGTCAGAGTGCTGTTGTCGGCGACTTTGGCCCTGGCACTTACATCGACCGAGCGCGACGCGACGTCGGGATACAGCTGAATCTTTCCGAGATGAGAGGCCGGACGGGCAATGAGGTTCATATCGCCCACTATTCCGTTCCAGTTGGTCTGTGTATATTCAGTTGTGCCGTGGTTCCATTGATCCATAGGATAGGGAGCACGATTGTCTACGCATATGGTCAATATGTGGGTGCCGGGAGTCAGGACTTGACTCAGATTCCAGCGGTCAGGGGTGCTCAGGCGCTCGCCCGATGCCACTTCCCGTCCGTCCACATATACGGTAGTGAGCCAATGGCAGCGCTCAAGCTCAAGCTCGATGTCGCGGCCTGACCAGCCGGAGGGTATGGTCACTTCACGCTGATACCATGCGGGGCCATTGTATTCAAACTTTCGGCTCAGACGGTCCACATAAGCTGCCGTGTTCTTGATTCCTTTGCCCCCTGTGTCGGTGGTGCCCGGGAGCATGATTGTCTCCGGCAGACGGGTCAGATACAGCTCCGAGCCGGGAGTCTTGCCGAATCCCATCGGGTCGAGCTGAAATCGCCAGAGTCCGCCGAGACCCAGAGTGTCGGTGTCTGATGCCATTGCCGATGCTACCGCCGAAATCGAGGCCGCAGCCAGAATTATGCCAAGTCGCTTTATTTTCATGGTGTTGGAATTTACTTGAAGGAGGCCTTGGCCTGGCGTCCGGTCCGGGCCTGAGTCTGTTCTATATCGAAAATCGCGGCACCGGTCGATGCCACGTCGTATTGAGTCATCACATTCCCTGATGGCAGCGCGACGACAGCTGCCGGCAGACGGAATAAATTCATACTCTTCATTTTTTGTATCTGAGGTTTGATGTTTTAAGGTTGTTTTGCCTGATTGGCGATGATGCAGCCCCATCCGCCGTAATCGGAGGCCCAATGAAGATTGTGCCGGCGGCTCCTGAAACGGTCGGAGCCACACTGTCAGTCCGTGTCACGGGATTGTCAGGCTATGCACCATGGAAATGGATAAGTTGGAAATATTCTGCTGCAAAATTATTCGTTATCTTACTAAGTCGCAATATGAAAATCTGCAATTTTGATGGATAAAATTGCTTTTTTGTATATCTTTGTGGTGTCGTTTATATTCCTAATATATAATCTTAATATCATGATTCGCAAAAAAGATGGATTTATCGGAGAACGGGCGTTTGTGCTTCCGCCGGCTTGCATCGCCGAGATGGAGAACCATCCTATCGGCTCACAGCTTCACATTACGGATATAGGTTATTATCCCTCTGCCGGAAATCATTATCGCCATAGGGTAGAGCCTATAATGCAGTGGGTTCTAATCTATTGCCGGGCCGGTAAAGGGTGGTATGAGATAGATGACCGGCACTATGAAGTCGGCCCCAATCATTATTTCATACTACCGGCAGGACGCCCTCACTCTTATGGAGCGGACAAGTCAGATCCCTGGACCATCTACTGGGTACACTACCGGGGTGCCATCGCCCATACTTTCATGCCGCCGTCAGCAGGCCCTGTCGCAGTCAAGCCTGGGCCAAACAGCCGTATTGCTGACCGAATTGCGCTGTTCGAGGAAATCATGACCACACTTGAACGCGGATATTCGCGCGAGTCTCTCACTTACACGTGTGCAACAATGATTTATTTCCTGTCTACATTGAGACAGATTGACAGTTTCAGGGCTGCCGCCATCTCCCCTGACAACGGTTCGGACCGTGAGAAATTAGGAATTGTCGACTCCGTCATACGGTTGATGACTGAAAATATAGAGTCATCTTTGCGCTTGACCGATATGGCCAGCTACGCAGGTGTCACACCATCCTATCTCAGCCATCTGTTCACAGCTCATACGGGCCATTCACCGATCAATCACCTGAGGCTTTTACGCATCCGTCAGGCATGTCAGTTGCTTGACTTCACATCGCTGCACGTCAATCAGATATTTCATAAGGTCGGAATTTCCGACCCGTACTATTTCAGTCGTCTCTTTACCTCAGTCATGGGCGTCTCTCCTACC
>CAMWIJ010000065.1 GCA_947174275.1 uncultured Muribaculaceae bacterium | reverse complement strand
TGGTGATGTCGCTGCGGGCGGTAGCCGGGGCGGGGGCGTCTCGCCCCCGTGGTAGCATAGGGAGCGGGGCGCGCAGAATGCCGTGGTGCATACCACATACCGCCCTTCTCGGGCTTGGCGAATGTTACGGCATGTGATGCCGGGGTCTGCGCCCGCTCCGCGTTCTGCGAACCCCGGTTAATCACGTGCACGAGCCTCCGGCTCTCCGCGGGTCGGAGTGAAAGGTCGTTAGGGTCTTTAAAGTCTTTAAGGTCGTTAAGGGATGTGTGGTGTGGTGTATATATGTTGTATGGGCGGTGTATAAAAATACCTAAATTTAGGTATTTGACGGTGGGTTGGGGTATGGTAATTTTGCAGCGAAAAAATGAGGGATTTCGGTAACAGATGGATAAGTTTATTCTGACTATACTTTTTATGATGGCTAATGTCGCGGGCTTGACGGCGGCTGATTTCGTGCTGTCGGGAACGGTCACAGACAATGCCGACGGCGAGCCTCTGCCGTTTGCGTCGGTGATGACGGGCGAGGGCAGGGCCGGAGTGCAGGCCGACGGCAACGGCCGATGGGCCATGACGCTTCCTGCAGGCAAGTATAGTGTTACAGTCAGTTATGTCGGTTACGTGCCGGTGACGGAGACTGTCAATCTCACTTCAGACAAAAATATAACGACGGCACTGTCGCAGTCGGGCAAATCGCTTGGCGAGGTTGTGGTGACGGCGAGCGAGAACAGGTCACTGACGTCGGGGTCGCGTATCGACCGCGATGCCATGACGCATCTTCAGCCGACGAGTTTCACTGACCTGCTCGAACTGCTCCCCGGAAATATAAGCAAGACGCCGGTGATGGGACAGGTCAACTCGATTTCGCTCCGCGAGACTGGATTTTCGCCCGACGGCACGACCACGGTGTCAGACGATTATGCCATATCGGCGCTCGGCACCTCGTTTGTGGTTGACGGAGCTGCCATAAACACCGACGCGTCGCTGACGCAGGTGCCCGGCGCAACATCGGGCGATGCCGCCTACGCACGCACGGCTGTGAACCGCGGAGTCGACATGCGCACTATCTCGACTGACAATATCGAGAGTGTAGAGGTGTTGCGAGGCATACCGTCCGCCGAGTACGGTAATCTCACCTCAGGTGTGGTAAACATACGCCGCATACGCAAGGCCACACCGTGGACCGCGCGTTTCAAGGCCGACGAATACAGCAAACTGTTTTCGCTGGGCAAGGGATTTGGCGTCGGCAGCCGCGGCGATGTCATCAATGCCGATCTGAGTTATCTTGATTCGAAGACCGACCCGCGCAACAGTCTGGAAAATTACAAGCGGGTCACTGCATCTGTGCGTTCGCGTATGCGTCGGGAGAGCGCGTGGACCGTCTACAGCTGGAATATGTCGGCAGACTATACCGGCTCGTTTGACAATGCCAAGGCCGACCCTGACCTGAACCAGCGCAAGGTTGATCTTTACAAAGGAGAATATAACAGGGTGGGTGTCACATCAGATCTGAGTGTCTCGTTTCCGCGGCTCACATGGATAGAGTCGGCCGGCCTCAATGTGTCGGCGTCATATACGTCAGACCGGGTTACGCGGCAGAAGCAGGTCACCCCCAACGGCACGCCGCTCGCGCCCACGACGATGGAGGAGGGGGTGCATGACGGGCGCTATCTGCTGTCGCCCTATCTCGCCGATTTCCTCAGTGACGGACGTCCGGTCGACGTGGCTGCGAAACTTCGTGGCGCAGGCTCAGTGTCGACAGGCGTGTGGCTGCATAAATACAAGGGGGGCGTGGAATATGTCTTTGCCAAGAACTATGGCAAGGGGCAGGTGTATGACCTTCTCAAACCGCTGTCGGGCGGGTGGAGCACGCGTCCGCGCGCTTTCAGGGATATTCCGGCGCTCAATACCGTATCGGCATATCTGGAGGACGGCATTACAGTGCTTGCCGGCGGCGGCAAACTCGAGGCTCAGGCAGGAGTGCGCCTTATCGCGCTGACCGGTCTCGACAGCCGCTATTATCTGTCGGGGCGACCGTATCTCGACCCGCGGGTCAATGCCGAATGGACATTTCCGTCGTTTACGGTCAATTCGCTGCCGATGACGGTGTCGGTGGGCGGGGGCTACGGCATGACTACCCGCATGCCGACAATCGACTATCTGTTTCCACAGGTGCATTATTCCGATTTCGTGCAACTGGGCTATTATGACGTGCGTCATCCCGAGGAATATTCCAGAGTGAACCTCCGCACATATATAACAGATCCGACCAACTATGATCTCAGAGCGGCGCGCAACCGCAAGTGGGAGGTGCGAATGGGTCTCACATGGGGAGCCAACAGGCTTTCAGTGACATATTTCAACGAGCGTCTGAGTTCGGGTTTCCGCTATTCGACCGTCTACGACAGATATACCTACCGCCGTTATGACGCAACGGCCATCGACAGCCCGACGCTCACGGGGCCGCCGTCGCTCGAGGGGCTGCCGTATCAGGACAGGACGATACTCGACGGCTACAGCCGTGTGACCAACGGCACGCGTATCGACAAGCAGGGCATAGAGATGCAGCTCACAACCGCGCGCTGGCAGCCGCTCCGCACGGCGCTGACCGTCACCGGCGCATGGTTTCACACACTCTATTCCAACTCACAGCTACTCTACAAGCCGGTAAGTACGGTGATAGGCAGCACGGCGGTCAGCGACCTTTACGTGGGTCTTTACGACACTACCGACGGACGCTCCAACGACCGGTTTTCGACGAGTTTCATGTTTGACACCCAGATACCGCGATGGGGACTGATATTCACCACCACCGTGCAGACGACGTGGTGGACAAAGCAGCGCCGCACAAGGGAAAATCCGCTTCCGACGAGTTATCTGTCGGCGGTCGACGGCGAGCTTCATCCCTACACCGAAGCCGACGCGCATGACGCGATGCTGCAGCATCTTGTGATGACATACAATGACAAGGTGTTTGACACGCAGCGCGTGCCGATCGCGCTTTATGTCAATCTGAAGGCGACCAAGCAGATAGGGCGCAAGGTAAGACTGTCGGCTTTTGTCAACCGCATACTCGACTACCTGCCCGACTATACGGCCAACGGACTCAGGGTGAGACGCACTTCGGAGGCATATTTCGGCATGGAGGCTACATTGACTTTATAAACAACTAAATAACATACAGATGAAAATTGCAAAACTTATTGTTGCCGCCGCACTTCTCGGCGGAATGTCGGGAGTTCTGACATCGTGCTCCGACAACGACACCCCCGTGGCGTATTATCCTGTGAACGTCAGTGTAAATCTGCCCGAGGAGATAGCCTCGGCCACAATTCTTGACGAGGAATATCAGTTCAAGAACGTGTCGACCAACGAGGTCAAGACATTCACTTCAGCTTCGGAGATAGAGCTTACCGAGGGTCTTTACGATGTGACATATACAGCGCATGTGCGCATGGAAAATGGTGTCGAGACCACAATGCGTGCCATGGCGCAGGGCGTCACAATCACTTCAGGCGACAATGAGATCAACCTCACCGCCTACAACACCATCGAGGCCGACGACCTGATCATCGCCGAGGTATTCAACACCGGCACAACCAACGCAACCGGCGGACAGAACCGTGACTCTTACGTCAAGCTCTACAACAATACCGACAAGGTAATCTATGCCGACGGACTGTCGCTTTTTGAGTCGGATTTCTCTACCATACAGAAATATGACTACGACCCCGATGTGATGCCTACGCATGTCGTGGTGCGCACGCTCTTTACCGTGCCCGGCGACGGCACTCAATTTCCTGTGCAGCCCGGCGAATATTTCCTGATGGTCGACCGTGCAAATCCGGCGTCGGAAAATTCGTTTGACCTGACACACGCCGATGTCGAATGGTATGATGTGTCGCAGGTGGCTTCTCAGCAGGATACCGACAATCCCGACGTGCCCAATATGGACAAAGTGTACAGCTACTCTCGCTCAATCACGATACTTGACCAGTCGCAGCGCGCGTTCGGCATAGCCCGTCTCGGCGTTCCGGCCGACGAATTCCTTGAAAACTATGCCTATACCGCGACATACGAACTCGTGACAGCGGCAGGCTCTTTTTCAATGACAAAGAAAGACTGCTATATGATACCCAACGAGTGGGTGGTCGATGTCGTCAATATGTCGCCCCGCGACAATTATGCCTGGAATGTCACTTCGCCCGCCATTGACTGCGGCTGGAGCTACGTGGCTCAGAACTCGTCAGACAAAACCCGCTTCTTCAAGAGCGTACGCCGCAAGATGCTCTATGTCAACGAGGCCGGCAATCCCGTGCTGAAGGATACCAACAATTCGACCGAGGATTTCAACGCGCGTGTCACTCCCTCTGAGATTGAACTTCAGGGAACGGCAATCGATGCCGACGGCACTCTCTGCACCACACGCACATACGATGGTGTCACTCCGGTGAAATGAGAAATCTTATAAGATATCTTTCACCGGCGACACTGGCGCTTACGGTGTCTGTCTCGGCCTTCGGGCATGAGGCAGACACTTTGGCTGTTGCCGGCGACATGATAATTGAGCGCATCGCGCGGCATGAGGATATGATGCGCGGCATGGCGTGGCGGTCATACGCCAACCCGGCGGTGAGGCAATGGGAACAAGATTACGGCTACAGCGCTCTTTCGGGCGGCTACGGCTACAGCGGCTCGAACAGAGCTGTCGACGTGAGCCGCGGCACCGGCGAGTCGGCCTGGCGAGTCGCCGCCGACAGCTATATTAAGCACAAGACCTCGACCCTTTGGGGCAGCGCCGGCTACAGCAACGGGCGTCAGCGCGGCATACGCTGGAATGAAAGTTCGGACGCCGATCTGGTCTATCCCTATTTCACTGCCGACTCGATAGGCGGCGATATGCGGATGGAGACCTACAGCTTTGCCGGAGGATATGCCGACCACAACGACAGATGGGCATGGGGTGTGTCGGCCGGTTACCGCGCCGGATTATATTACCGCGCGGTCGACCCGCGTCCGCGCAACACCACCGGTTGTCTTGACATTGCGGCAGGCGGAGCGTTGCGTCTCGGCAGGTCAGACTATCAGGCGGCCGTTTCGGTCAGTTTCCGCAAGTACAAGCAGTCGTGCGATATCGAGTTTGTCAATGAATTGAGCGACAACAGTATATGGCATCTGACAGGACTGGGAACGCATTACGAACGCTTTGCCGGAAGCGGCTACAGCCATTATTACAACGGGCTGCAGTGGGGAGCCGGAGTCAATCTTTTCCCGTCGTCGCGCAGCGGCGCGGTGGCTTCGGTGCAATTTTCGTCGTTTAATTTCGACCATATACTGACAGGCTTCAACCGACTACCGTTGCAGTCGGTCACCGACAGCCGCGTTTCGGCACAGGCCGGATGGCTTGCTCCGGGAGCCTCACATGATTTCGCCGTGACCGCCGACCTGAGTCACAGGCGCCGCACCGGGTCGGAGAATATTTTCGGTGACCCGTCGGGAAATGTGTATCCGCAGATCGGGTCGCTTGCCCTCTATTCCCACACTCTGACCGAGGCTTCGCTTAATGTGCTCTGGCAATGGCGCCCGGAGTCGGAGTCACTGCTGTCGGTAAAGCCGGGAGTGGGGTGGAGCCGCAGCGATGAGTCGTATGCCGACCCGCGACGCAGGGTGCTGCTGTCGGCAGTCACACCCGGTGTCACAGTGAAGGGTTCGCGCATATTTGGCGGGAAGTGGCATGCTTCGCTGTCGGCTGAGATTGCATGCGCGCTGCCTGTCGACAATATATGCGAGCTTCCCTACGACAAGAATATACCGGCCGGGATGCAGGCCGTCGATATCAACCGTTATGACATACTGTCGAAAACCAACACGCTGGCCGGCGTGAATGTCGCGTTGTCGCGTGCGCTCAACGGCCGCTATGCGATCGGCGTGTCGGCGGGATATTTCCGTCACGGCTATGCCGACGGAGTCCACTCCGACCGTGTCGACGTGTCGGCGTCATTTATATTTTAACCTAATAATCATTTATACATATTGCATTACAGATGAAAATATTAAAGAAAATTCTTGCCCTCTGTCTCCTGACACCGTTGGCGGCGGGAGCGGCCGGACTCAATCCGCTGCCCGTCGACCCCGAAGTGCGCACCGGCAAGCTTCCCAACGGACTTACATATTACATACGCCACAATCAGACACCTGCCAACTGTGCCGATTTCTTCATCGCGCAGCGAGTCGGCTCAATAAACGAAGAGGAAAATCAGCGCGGCCTCGCCCATTTCCTCGAGCACATGTGTTTCAACGGCACGAAGCATTTTCCGGGCAACTCGCTGATATCATATCTTGAGACAATCGGTGTGAAATTCGGTGCGAACCTCAATGCCTATACTTCGACCGACGAGACGGTCTACAATATCTGCGACGTGCCGACCGCTCGTCAGTCGAGTCTCGACTCGTGTCTGCTGATATTGCGCGACTGGAGCCATGACCTTACGCTCGCCGATGCCGATATTGACGCCGAGCGCGGTGTGATAAAAGGGGAGTGGCGTCAGCGTCAGGGCACAGCCAACAACCGTATGCTCGAGAAGGCCGCTCCTGTGATCTACGGCAGTTCGCTCTACGGACACCGCATGCCTATCGGCCTGATGTCGGTGGTTGAGAATTTTCCGTATGATGCTCTCCGTGACTACTACCGCCGGTGGTATTACCCCGAAAACCAGTGTGTGATAGTGGTAGGAGATGTCAATCCCGATGTCATAGAGGCAAAGATCAAGGAGTTGTGGGCAGATGTGGAGCGCCCGGATTTCGATGTGACCCCCGCCCCGGTCGCTGTGCCTGACAATGACAAAATCATAGCCACGGTGCAGTCTGACCCGGAGCAGGTGACCCCTGTGGTGCAGATCTACATAAAGCACGACAATCTGCCCGACAGCGCTGTCAACACCATCGAGGAGCTGCGCCGCGCTCTTGCCCGCGACCTCGTGGCCGACATGCTTGCCGAGCGTCTTACCGATCTGGAGACTTCGACCGGCACGCTGATGTCAAACGTAGGCATCGGTGACCGTCACTTCCTGCTTTCACGTTCGCGCGAGGCACTGATGGTCAGGGCGTCGACATCGCCTGGCCGCGAGACGGAGTGTGTCAATGCCCTTGCCGCCGAGCTGCGCCGGGCTGCCCTTCACGGATTTACCGCAACCGAACTGCAGCGCGCCAAGCTTGACGAGCGAGCCTCGCTCGACCGTCAGTTTGCCGGCCGTTCCAAAACCACCAACACCCAGTATGCACGCAAGTATGTACGCCATTATCTCGACGGAGGCGCGCTTCCCTCGCAGGAGCAGTATTACAAGATGATGAAAGGTGTGCTCGGCCAGGTAGGGCTCGAGCAGGTCAACGGGTATATACGTTCGGTCGTGCGTCCTGACTGCGGCAATGTGGTGCTGATAGCCTATCTGCCCGGAAATAATGAGATATCGCTTAGCGAGGCGTCGCTTGCCGATGCCTATTCGTCGGTCGATGAGGCGTCGCTTGCTCCCTACGAGCTGCCTGACCTCGACAAACCGTTGCTCGCATCCGAGCCCATTGCCGGCACTGTTGTGGCCGAAGAGTCTGACTCGCTGTTCGGTTCTACGGTGTGGACCCTTTCAAACGGCATCCGCGTGCATCTGAAAAAGACATCTTACGCTCCTGATCAGATACTTATCTCGGCGTATTCGCCCGGAGGATTCTCGGCCGGCTACAATCCGGAACTTGCTCCCGAATATCATCTCGTCAACGATCTGCTTGCCGCCGGTGCCTACGGAGGCCACACGGCGACCGAGCTGCGTCGCATGACAGCCGGTAAATCTGTGCGTGTGGATATCGGCATCGACAACATGGAGGAGCGGATACTTGCCACCAGTTCGCGTGCCGACCTGCCGACCGCGTTGCAGCTTCTTCACCTCAAGGCCACCAAGGCCGAGCGCGACGATCAGGCATTCGCTTCAATTATCGAAAACCACCGCATGAAGCTGTCGTCGCAAAATACCAATCCGACCTTCACGATGGCAGACTCAATCCACTATTATGTTTATGACCGTCACCCTCTGGGCGCCAAGCTCAGCAAGGATGACCTTGACAAAGTGAGCTATGACCGTATCATCGCAATGCACCGCGACCGTTTCGGCGACATGACTGACTTCGACTTTTATATTGTGGGCGATTTCGATACCGACTCGCTTCGTCAGCTTGTTGAGCGCTATGTCGCGTCGCTTCCCGCTGCCGGACGCCGTGAGAAGCCGCAGGATATCGGTTATCATTATATCCGCGGACGTCAGCATAAGCGCTTCACCACTCCGATGGAGACCCCGCAGACCATCGCATATACGTTCTACAACAGTCCGTGTGAATACAATCTGACAAACGTAATCAAAGGTCACGCGTTCGGAAGTCTCGTGCAGTCGGCTCTGCTCAAAGACTTGCGCGAGGACCGTGGGTGGACCTACTCCATAAAGGCTCACGGCGGGGTAGGGGCAGGCATGAACGGCGATGACCCCTCGAATTTCATCATGCCGGTGTATATCCGTGTCGCTCCCGAAAACGCCGACTCGACATTCGCTATCGTGGCCGAAACGGCCGACAGCCTTGCAGACCCGGCCAATATATCTGATGACGATTTGTTGAAAATAAAGCAATATATGCTTAAATCGTATGCGCAGAACATCGAGAACAACAGCTACTGGGTAACGGTGCTTCGCATGTTTGACAAGTTCGGTCGCGACATGCACAACGGCTACACCGGGATTGTCGAGAGTCTGACCCCGGCCGACGTGGCGGCTTTCGCAGCTGAAACAGTGGTTCCCGCCAATCGTGTGCAGCTTGAAATGTCACCTGCCGAATAAAATGCAACATGAATAAACATAAAGAAGCCGCGGCCTTGCAGTCGCGGCTTCTTTTAATGTTAACCGGTGTTAAATGTTTTAGTTGCGTGAACTTTATTGTCGCGCGGCCGTTTTACATGTACATAGCAGAATTACTTTTTCCATTGCAAGAAATGTGATAATGATTGGTTTAAAGCATTGAGGCTTCCGCGAGGCGGCCTCTTTCTTTTTTCTGTGCGTCAGAAATGCGGCGAGGAGTTATCTCAAAAAGTAGGGACGCACGGCTCGTGCGTCCGGATGTTACGCCTTGATAATCAATAAATTGGCGGACGCACGAACCGTGCGTCCCTACAATGTGAATGGCAGCAACGCCTTCAATGCAACGCGGGAATTATTATATTGCTAAGTACTGTTATTTCAGCTTGAGCCGTTTGTTTTTTGAAAAAAAGCAGGAGTCGGCATCTGATGTCAAAATTTTAAGCAAACTTTTCATGCAAATTTTGCGTCACGAAAATAGCACAATTGCATCTTTGACGTGAAAAATGAAACACAAATGAAAATGTTGACAAGAAATTAGCACAAAATGGCACAAAAATGATATGATTTTATGGCATCGTCGTGTAATTTTGTCATCGAAAACAAATACTGACCCACTTACGCAATTTCATGCATAGAAAAAATGAAATCCCGGTTTTGCAGCAGATGCACCGATGGTTTCATAACTTTTAACAAATCAGGTTAAAGTCATAATATAAATCAAGGTTTTACAACGATAGTAGCCGGAGTGTCGTGAGATTACCGGCTTAAAGAAACAAGGCGACGCGAGTCGGCTTTCGACTTTGTCAATATGGTATATTGACCTCATGATTTAAGGTAGAAGATTGTGAACGACGTGAGTCGGACGCATGATTATGAACCGCAGAGGAAGCGATGCTTCCCATGCATATCAATCTTGAAATATTTTTCTAAGTAGAGAAGCGCCTTCTTGCCACGGAGGCGCTTCTGCTATCCGGGATATACGTGATTGAAAATTATGTGTTAAAACATGTTAAGATTTCTCTTTGCGTGAACTTTATTGTCGTGTGTCCGTTTTACATGTACATAGCAGAATTACTTTTTCCATTGCAAGAAATGTGATAATGATTGGTTTAAAGCATGAGGCTTCCGTGAGGCGGCCTCTTTCTTTTTTTATAACTAAATCAAACAGATTTGGTTATATTTGCGTTACATTTAAAAATGCAGGCTCAGCGGCCTGTAACGGATAATTCAATCAAAATCTCTCCGCCATGAATGCTTCGACTGTCAATAATATCAACGAAGAGCTCAACGCCTACCTGGGACGTATGGAGCTGGACAATATAATGGTGCTGGCGTCGCCTCACGCCAATTCATCGGAGGTGCTCTATATGCTGATGCCGGTCACGATGCGTCTGCGCACGCTCCAGCAGTGGTCGGCGCGCCACGGCTGCAACATCGTGGCGGTGTCGGGATTTGATTGGGACAACGACATGACGCCGTGGAGCGCTCCCAACATATCGCTGTCGCGCCCGCCTTTCATGGGGCACGCTGAGTCGTTTCTACATTTGCTCACCAATCACATACTTCCTGCCGCCGAGGAGGCTCTCGGCCTCGACTGCGGCGTAAGGCGCACTCTGGGCGGAATATCACTTTCCGGCCTGTTTACGCTTTGGACATGGCTAGTCGACAACCATTTCGCCAATATCGGCAGCATATCCGGCTCATTCTGGTATGACGGGCTCGTCGATTGGGTTGACCGCAACGTAAGCCACAAAGAGGGCAGGGCATGCTTCTCAGTCGGCGCACTCGAAGGCGGAATGAGCGGCAACGCCCGCTTTGCCAACATTCAGGAGGAGACGCGCCATGTGGTGAGCAGTCTCGGCGATGCCGGCATAGACACTACGCTCGTGTCGGATCCGGGCAACCATTTCTCACCCGTCGGACCGCGTATCGAGACAATGCTCGACATGCTCTATCCCGCCACCGCCTGATATGGACCGGATGCCGTGAACATCGCCGACACAAGAGGACGTTTCATATCAAAATTATCGCCTTGGTTTTTAACTTTTGATATGAAACATCATCTAAAATTTCTTTAATTGTTGGTCAATTTGATTTTAATCTGTATATTTGCTTCATTGTTAAGCAACTGTTCGGAATTGCGACTGAAAAGTGGCTTAATGCATATTGCAGACTAATCCAATTAACCAAAAATATGAAATTCAAATCCATCATTATGCTTTCTGCCGCCGGCACGGTCGTGCTTACCGGCTGCTCCAAAAAGCTCAATCAGTTCAGCGCCGATTATTTTGACGTAAACCCCGAGCCGCTTGAGGTTGTGGGTCAGCGCGTTCCCGCCACCGTCACCGGCCATATCCCCGCAAAATTCTTCGTGAAGAACGCCGAAGTGACCGTTACCCCCTACCTCACCTTCGACGGTCAGGAAGTCGCTTCGCAGTCATATCGCTTCCAGGGAGAGAAGGTGCGCGGCAACAATCCCGTGATCTCATTCGAGCAGGGCGGCACAGTCACCATACCCGTTGTTTTCGACTACCAGCCCGACATGAACAAGAGCGAGCTTGAGCTTGCCTTCAATGTGACACAGGGCAACAAGCAATATGTGCTTCCCCGCGTCAAAGTGGCCGACGGTGTAGTCGCCACAGCCGCGCTTGCCGATGCCGCAACAGTCAGTGCAGCGATAGCTCCCGACGCCTTCCAGCGCATCATCAATGAAAAATATGCCGCCGATATCCGCTTCCTCATCAACCAGTCAAACCTGCGCCAGAGCGAGCTGACCTCGCAGGCCGTGAAAGATCTCAATCAGGAGATTGTCAACGCCAACGCAGCTCCCGACCGCCAGATCGAGGAAATCAACATATCGTCGTACGCATCGCCCGAAGGTGCTCTCGACCTTAACACACGCCTCGCCGAGAGCCGCGAGAAAGTGACCACCGACTACCTGCGCAAACAGCTCACAAAAGACAAAATCACCGACTTCGGCGAACTCACCGCACAGTTCACCGCCGAAGACTGGGAAGGTTTCCAGCAGCTCGTCGCCGCTTCCGATATCGCCGACAAGGAGCTTATCCTCAACGTGCTCTCACGCTTCAAAGACCCCGAAGAGCGCGAGCAGCAGATTCGCAACCTTTCATCGATTTTCGACCAGCTCGCCGACCAGATTCTTCCCCAGCTGCGTAAATCTCGCATCACTGCCTCTATCAACATCATCGGCAAGAGCGACGAAGAAATCATGCAGGCCTACAAGACCAACCCCAAATCTCTCACTGTCGACGAACTCCTCTACGCCGCCACTCTCACCGACAGCCCCGCTGAGCGACTCGATATCTACAACACCACCGCGTCGATCTATCCCAACGACTACCGCGCGTTCAACGACCTCGGTGTAATCCAGTATGCCACCGGCGACTATGACGCAGCAAAAGCAAACTTCGCCGCCGCATCGCGTCTCAATCCCTCGGCCGCAGAGCCTCAGATGAACCTCGGCCTCGTCGCTCTCCTCAAAAAAGACTACCGTCAGGCCAACCAGAAGCTCGGCAACGCTGCCGGACTCGATGAAATCGGCGGTGCGCTCGGCACATATTATATCATGACCGGCGACAACGCTTCGGCTGTAAAGGCTTTCGGCAACACCAAGTCAAACAACGCCGCCCTCGCCCAAATTCTCACCAAAGACTACAGCAAGGCAAAATCGACCCTCGCCGGCATCACAAATCCTGACGCCACCACATATTATCTGCTCGCAGTGCTCGGTGCCCGCACCAACAACGACCAGATGATAGCCACCAACCTCCGCCAGGCAGTCAAGCTCGACAAGAAAATGGCTGACCGCGCTAAAAACGACCTCGAATTCTCCAACTTCAACATCAGCTCTATTTTCTAATAGCCGACGACTGATGTCTGAGAAACTGTTTAAATTTATATGATACGGACTTTGAGATGGATTGTCGGATTGATTTTTGTTTGTGATGAGGGAGCGTAGCAGTAGCTACGTGACTGAAGAATAAACAAAAAGACACCGACAAGACGCTCAAAGGCAAAGTGATATGAATTTTAAACAGTTTCTGAAACCCGATAATGCAGCTCTCCGGCATGCAGGATACACAATCCGCATGTCGGAGAGTCTCATATAAAACATAGATTTCAATCCAATCAAGCCAACAATCGCAATGGGAAAAATCAAAGAGATGTCGGTGACGATAGCCGGCGATAAGTTTTTTGATATTTTTATAACGATAATAATTCTTGTCAACTCGCTGTTGATCGGAGTGCAGACCACTCATAGCAACCACACAATTGAGTTGATACAGCGTGTCATTCTTTATATATTTACATTCGAGATAGCCATACGGTATATAGCCGCAAAAGACAACAGAAGTTTCTTCAGCGACGGATGGAATATCTTTGACCTGTCGCTGGTGTTGATAGGCTGGATACCCGAATCGATGTTTGAAAGCGCATCCACACTGATGGCATTGCGCGTGCTCAGAGTGTTCCGCGTGCTGCGCCTGCTGCGCACGGCCAAAGAGATAAAGGTCATTGTGGCCGTTCTGCTCAAATCGATGAAATCGATGCTCTACAACTGTCTGCTGTTCATGATATTCGTCTATCTGTATGCCGTGGCCGGCGTGTCGATGTTCAGGCTGCCCGATCCGGCGACACTGCAGGGCGAGGAGCTGCAGCGTTACGAACAGCTTATGGCTCAGGCTCCCAACTCTCCGGCCAATTCCCCCGACCCGTTCGGCTCGATCGGTGAAGGCATTTTCACACTTTTCCGCGCGCTGACCGGCGAAGACTGGACCGACCTGCGATATAATCTCGTCACTGCAAGCGAACTGGGCGTCGTCAACATAAACCCGACAATCATCACCGGCTTCTTCGTGTCATGGTTCTGTATCTCGGCCTTCCTGCTGCTCAACCTTGTAACGGGCGCCGTAATCAACAACTACCAGCTGGCGATAGAAGAGGCGGGCAGACGCAAACGCAAGGCACAGGCTGTCGCTGACGGCGACGGTGAAGATGTCGGCTCCACGGCGCCCGACGCCGGCTCTGATGCCCCCGTCATGGCCGCCAACGAGTAAGCCGGACATCGCTCTGTTTCCACGAATTGCAAATCCCTGCGGATGAATTATAAATTCGTGTTACATGACATAAAAAAACGGTTAAATTTTTGATTATCCGCGATAAAATAGTTACTTTTGCGGTCGCGGGATTACCGTCCGTAATCCCCGGCCATGCCCCTGCATGATGCATCATTATCAGAGCGACTGCATCGGGCGGCGCAAAAATGAGAAAACACAAATTTAAAACAATAGATTACAAATTATGAGCAAAGAAAAGAAATTCTTGACTTGTGACGGTAATCAGGCAGCGGCGCATATCTCGTATATGTTTAGCGAGGTAGCCGCTATCTATCCCATCACCCCCTCTTCAACCATGGCTGAATATGTTGACGAATGGGCGGCAGCCGGTCGCAAGAATATATTCGGCGAAACTGTACTCGTACAGGAAATGCAATCGGAAGGCGGCGCAGCCGGTGCAGTGCACGGTTCGCTCCAGGCCGGTGCCCTGACCACAACATATACCGCATCGCAGGGTCTCCTCCTGATGATACCCAACATGTATAAGATTGCCGGCGAGCAGCTCCCCTGTGTGTTCCACGTATCGGCGCGTACACTCGCTTCTCACGCACTCTCTATCTTCGGTGACCACCAGGATGTGATGTCAGTGCGTCAGACAGGCTTCGCAATGCTGGCCGAAGGCTCCGTACAGGAAGTAATGGATCTGTCGGGCGTGGCACATCTCGCCACCATCAAGAGCCGCATTCCTTTCGTTAACTTCTTCGACGGATTCCGTACATCTCACGAAATTCAGAAAATCGAAGTTATGGATCAGGAAGACCTCAAGCCCCTTCTTGACCTTGAGGCTCTCGCCGACTTCCGTGCACGCGCACTCAATCCCGAAGCTCCCGTAGCACGCGGTATGGCCGAGAACGGCGACGTATTCTTCCAGCACCGCGAGTCATGCAACAAACAGTATGACGCTGTGCCCGAAATCGTTGAGGAATACATGAACAAAATCTCAGCTATCTGCGGACGCAAATACGGCCTGTTCAACTACTACGGCGCACCCGACGCCGACCGCGTCATCATCGCCATGGGTTCTGTAACCCAGGCCGCTCAGGAAGCTATCGACTACATGATGGCCAACGGCGAAAAGGTAGGTCTCGTTTCAGTTCACCTCTATCGTCCCTTCTCGGCAAAGCACTTCCTCGCTGCTGTTCCCGCTTCGGCGAAACGCATCGCTGTGCTTGACCGCACGAAAGAGCCCGGTGCCAACGGCGAGCCTCTCTACCTCGATGTAAAAGAATGCTTCTATGGCAAAGCCGATGCCCCCCTCATCGTAGGCGGCCGCTACGGTCTTGCTTCTAAAGACACCACTCCCGCGATGATAATCTCGGTCTACGAGAACCTCGCGCTCCCCACTCCCAAAGACCACTTCACCGTAGGCATCATCGACGACGTGACCTTCACTTCGCTTCCCCCGGTAGAAGAAATGGCACTTGGCGGAAAGAGCACTTATGAAGCCAAATTCTATGGCCTCGGTGCCGACGGTACTGTAGGTGCAAACAAGAACTCGGTGAAAATCATCGGTGAGAACACCGACAAATACTGCCAGGCATACTTCGCTTACGACTCCAAGAAGTCGGGCGGTTTCACCTGCTCGCACCTCCGTTTCGGCGACG
>CAMWIJ010000064.1 GCA_947174275.1 uncultured Muribaculaceae bacterium | reverse complement strand
GGATTAAAAAAGTGGTGGTGGGGCGGGATTAAAAAAGGTTAACGGATTATGGATTGTTGGCGTAAAATGATTAAATTTGCAATTTGATAGACTGAAGTTATTGTCGGATGGTTTGCGCGGTGAGCCGAATCTGATGCGGGAGTGCCGCAACAGGTCGCATAAGGCAGTAAAGTCAGTGAAAATCAGTTATTGAAATTTTAAAACAGAATATACAGAATAATGTCACTCAAATGCGGTATCGTAGGTCTGCCCAACGTGGGCAAGTCGACCTTGTTTAACTGTCTCTCCAACGCCAAGGCCCAATCGGGTAATTTTCCGTTCTGCACCATAGAGCCCAATGTGGGTGTCATAACCGTGCCTGACGAACGACTGAACAAGCTTGTGGAGATGTGCAATCCGCGCAGCGTGGTTCCTGCCACGGTTGAGATTGTCGATATCGCCGGCCTTGTGAAAGGCGCGAGCAAGGGAGAGGGTCTGGGCAACAAGTTTCTTGCCAATATCCGCGAGACTGACGCCATACTCCATGTGTTGCGCTGTTTTGACGATGACAATATCACGCATGTCGACGGCAGTGTCGACCCGGTGCGCGACAAGGAAATCATCGACTACGAGCTGCAGATCAAAGACCTGGAGACGATAGAGGGTCGCATGGCGCGCACTCAGAAGCAGGCACAGACCGGCGGCGACAAGA
The DNA here is from genome assembly GCA_947174275.1 of uncultured Muribaculaceae bacterium. GTDB lineage: Bacteria > Bacteroidota > Bacteroidia > Bacteroidales > Muribaculaceae > JAGBWK01. The sequence continues at coordinate 15,320 of CAMWIJ010000064.1, read as the reverse complement.
CGGCGAAGATGCAATATGAGGTGCTCCGCCAATATAAGGAGGCGCTTGACAAGGGGCTTCCGGCTCGCTCGGTGAAGTTTGAGACTGTCGACGAGCAGAAATTTGCGCGCGAGCTGTTTCTTCTGACATCGAAACCGGTGCTGTATGTATGTAATGTCGACGATGCGTCGGCGGTCGACGGCAACAAGTATGTCGAAGCGGTGAGAGAGGCCATCAAGGATGAAGGAGCGGAGCTGCTGATAGTTGCGGCGGCGACCGAAAGCGATATCGCCGAGCTTGACTCGTATGAGGACCGTCAGGCTTTTCTCGAGGAGATAGGCCTCACTGAGTCGGGAGTGTCACGACTGATACGCGCAGCCTACCATCTGCTTGACCTTCAGACATTTTTCACTGCCGGCGAGGATGAGTGCCGCGCATGGACATTCCGCCGTGGCTCCAAGGCTCCGAAATGTGCGGGCGTAATCCACACCGATTTCGAGAAAGGATTTATCCGCGCCGAGGTAATCAAATATGACGATTATGTGACTTTGGGCGGCGAGGCCAAGGTGAAAGAGGCCGGCAAATTCGGAGTCGAAGGGAAAGATTATGTGGTGCATGACGGCGACATAATGCATTTCAGATTCAATGTCTGAGAACAAGATTAAGAGAATAAGACTACTAACTCAACAGAAAATTACGTAAATCAAATAAATAAACAAAATGGCACAACAGGAAGATGTCTTTAAAAAAATCGTTTCACACGCCAAGGAATACGGTTTTGTGTTTCAATCGTCGGAAATCTATGACGGACTCGCAGCAGTCTACGATTACGGCCAGAACGGAGTAGAGCTCAAGAACAATATCAAGCGCTACTGGTGGGACGCAATGACACTGCTCAACGAAAACATCGTAGGTATCGACTCGGCTATCTTCATGCACCCCACGATATGGAAAGCGTCGGGTCACGTAGACGCGTTCAACGACCCGTTGATCGACAACCGCGACTCTAAAAAGCGCTACCGCGCCGATGTGCTCATCGAGGAGGAGCTTGCCAAATTTGACGCAAAGATTGACAAAGAGGTTGCCAAGGCCAAGAAACGCTTCGGCGAAAGTTTCGACGAGGAGCAGTTTCGCAGCACCAACGGCCGCGTGATAGAGCTGACACAGAAACGTGACGCGCTTCACGAGCGTTTCGCGCAGGCTATGAATGACAACAATCTCGAGGAGCTCCGCCAGATAATCATCGACCAGGAGATTGTCGACCCGATAAGCGGCACAAGAAACTGGACCGACGTGCGTCAGTTCAACCTGATGTTCCGCACGGAGATGGGATCGACCGCAGACGGGGCTATGACTGTATATCTGCGCCCGGAGACAGCGCAGGGCATCTTTGTCAACTACCTTAACGTGCAGAAAACCGGCCGTATGCGCATACCTTTCGGTATCGCCCAGATAGGCAAGGCGTTCCGCAACGAGATTGTGGCCCGTCAGTTCATATTCCGCATGCGCGAGTTCGAGCAGATGGAGATGCAGTTTTTCGTGCGTCCCGGCTCGGAGCTCGAATGGTTCAAGAAATGGAAAGAGACCCGTCTGCGCTGGCACAAGGCGCTTGGTCTGGGCGACGCAAAATATCGCTATCACGACCACGACAAGCTGGCACACTATGCCAACGCCGCCACCGACATCGAGTTTGAGATGCCTTTCGGTTTCAAGGAAGTTGAAGGAATCCACTCACGCACCAACTTCGACCTGTCGCAGCATGAGAAATTCTCAGGCAAGAAGATACAGTATTTCGATCCGGAACTGAACGAATCGTACACTCCGTATGTTATCGAGACATCAATCGGTGTGGACCGTATGTTCCTGTCGGTGCTCTGCTCGAGCTACGAGGAGCAGGCTCTGGAGAACGGCGAGACCCGCGTGGTGCTCCATCTCCCCGCCCCTCTCGCTCCCACGAAATGTGCAGTGATGCCGCTGGTGCGCAAGGACGGACTTCCCGAAAAGGCACGCGAGATTGTCAACGATCTGAAATTTGACTTCGCAACGCATTATGACGAGAAAGACTCGATCGGCAAGCGTTACCGCCGTCAGGACGCAGTGGGCACACCGTTCTGTATCACAGTCGACCATCAGACGCTTGAGGACAACACCGTGACGCTGCGCGAGCGTGACTCAATGGAGCAGACCCGCGTTAACATCGCCGACCTGCACAAGCTGATTCACGACCGCGTGTCGATCAACTCGCTGCTGCGCAAGCTGTCGTAACAGAAACACACAAATAAAATAGAAGAAATGAAAAAATCGTATATTGTACTTATCGCCGTCGGAGTGCTGCTCCTGCTTGGAGTGGGCAGCTGCATCGGCGTGCGCAACGGCATCGTCAGCGCCGACCAGGCTGTGAAGAAGAGCTGGGGCAACGTAGAGAGCGCTTATCAGCGCCGTCTCGACCTGATACCCAATCTGGTGAACACTGTCAAGGGTTATGCAGCACACGAGTCGTCAACGCTCCAGAATGTAACCGACGCACGCGTAGGGCTGAAACAGGCTTACGACGAAGCAAGCCGGGCAATTTCGGAGGGTGACGGCTCAGCGCAGCAGCTCGAGCATATACAGGCCTCGCAGAATAATCTGATGGACAAGGCGGGTATATATATCAATGCCGTGCATGAGGCTTATCCCGACCTGAAAGCCAACCAGAATTTCCTTGGCCTGCAGGATGAGCTTGCCGGAACCGAGAACCGTATCAACACCGAACGCACCCGTTACAACGAGGCTGTCGAGGAGTACAATAACAAGATACTTCGCTTCCCGGGCAGCATATTCGGCTGGGGATACAGCGAGAAAGAGATGTTTAAGGCCGATGCTGCAGCATCAAGCGCGCCGAAGGTTGATTTCGGCACAGGCAATAGCACTACAGTTGATTTTTAAACTATGAACAAAGGAATAATATGCATGCTCATAGGAGCAGCTACACTTGGGTTTGCGTCGTGCGGCAGTGATGACGACAGCGATGTATGGGATCAGTATGCCGACTACCGCGAGGCGAATGATGCATTCATGGCCGAGCAGGAGGCGCTGACCGGCGCAGACGGCAAGGCGGTGTACACGCGGGTTGTTCCGGCGTGGAACAAGAATGCATACGTGCTGATGCGATGGTTTAACGACACGACCAAGACACAGGGCAATCTCCGTCCGCTCTACACATCGACAGTAGATGTGAAATATTATGGCCGGACTTACGATGACGAGCCGTTTGACTCGTCGTATCTGAGTCTTACGCCGGCCGACTCGGTTGTGCGGTTCACAGTTAACGGCGTGATACCGGGCTGGACGATAGCGATGGAACGCATGCATGTTGGCGACACGGTGGAAGTGCTTGTGCCCTACTCTATGGCCTACGGTTCGAGCTCGCAGGGAGCAATCAAGCCCTTCAGCGCGCTGAAGTTCAACATCAAGCTCGTAGACATAGCCGGGGAATACATCCGCCCGTAGCCCAACAAAACGGTCAAAAGTGTGTCAAATTAAAAAAAATTTGCTAACTTTGCGTCAACAAAACGGTTAACCGACTGAGCGTTACGCAGATGTCGGGGCGCCGGAAAGCATAATAGCGCATAATTATCTATCAACCGATAAAACAACAATAACAATGGTAAGTTACAAAGACTTAGGTTTGGTCAACACCCGCGAGATGTTTGCCAAAGCAATCAAAGGAGGCTATGCAGTTCCCGCCTTCAATTTCAACAACATGGAGCAGCTCCAGGCTATCATCAAAGCGGCAGCCGAGGATCGTTCGCCTGTAATCCTTCAGGTGTCGAAAGGCGCCCGCAACTATGCCAACGCTACCCTTCTGCGCTACATGGCACAGGGAGCAGTTGAATATGCCAAGGAACTCGGTTGGGAAAATCCCCAGATTGTGCTTCACCTCGACCACGGTGACAGCTTCGAGCTCTGCAAATCATGCATCGACAACGGTTTCTCGTCAGTGATGATCGACGGCTCACACCTCCCCTATGAGGAAAATGTCGCTCTGACCAAGCAGGTTGTAGACTACGCACACCAGTACGATGTGACCGTAGAAGGTGAGCTCGGCGTACTTGCCGGCGTTGAGGACGAAGTATCGTCAGACCACCACACCTACACCGACCCCGAAGAGGTAATCGACTTCGCAACCCGCACAGGCTGCGACTCACTCGCTATCTCAATCGGTACATCACACGGTGCTTACAAGTTCACTCCCGAGCAGTGCACCCGCAACGAGGAAGGTGTACTCGTTCCGCCCCCATTGGCATTCGACGTGCTTGACGCGGTAATGGAGAAACTCCCCGGATTCCCCATCGTGCTCCACGGTTCATCGTCAGTACCCCAGGACGAAGTTGAGACTATCAACAAGTTCGGCGGCAAGCTCCCCGATGCAATCGGTATCCCCGAAGAGCAGCTCCGCAAGGCAGCGAAGAGCGCCGTTTGCAAAATCAATATCGACTCAGACAGCCGTCTGGCCATGACTGCCGCAATCCGCAAGGTATTCGCAGAAAAGCCTGCTGAATTCGACCCCCGCAAATATCTGGGTCCGGCTCGTGACAACATGGAAAAACTCTACAAGCACAAAATCGAAAATGTGCTCGGTTCAAAAGACAAGGCTTAATAGAGATATTTCCTGAGCAATTATCACTGCGGCTTCCTTTCGGGGAGGCCGCAGTTTTTTTCGTTTAGGGCGGGTGTTTTGGAGAGTCGGCGGGAGGCTGTGATAGTGTTTAACGTCAGCCAACAACCTGATTATCAAGTATTATTTCGGACGCACGAGCCGTGCGTCCCTACAGTGGGAAGTTATCATGGAGCACCGGGGAATGATTTCAGAGCAGATGTCTATTTCAGAAATTGGGAGTTTGGAGGGCTTTGTGGAGGAGGTTGGTGAACTGGTAGTTTTTCAGTCCCCAGCGCGGTGATATGAGCAGCGAGTCGGGAGCCTGGGAGACGAAGCGCTCTATGGCTATTGATGGGTCGAGGCGGTGGATTATGTCGCAGCAGAGTGAGATGTATTGGTCGACGGTGAAGTGCGCCAGGGAGATTTCGCCTTTGGCAACCTGAAGGGCGAGGCGGGTGCCCTTGATTAGCTGCAGCTGATGGAATTTGACTGTTTCGGGGCGGATGTCGTTGATTGCGTCGACGGTGGAGAGCATCATGTCGTGCGTCTCGCCGGGGAGGCCGAGAATGAAATGCAGGCCGACATCGATGCCGCGCTCACGTGTAGCGGCAACGGCGTCAACGGTTGTCTGCCATGTGTGGCAGCGGTTGACGAGCTGCAGCGTGGCGTCGTGGGAGCTTTCGGCGCCGTATTCAATTATGACGCGATTGGTGCGGTTGATTTCAGCGAGGGCGTCGAGCAGCTGCGGTGAAACGCAGTCGGGGCGTGTGCCTATTATGAGGGCGTCGACACCGTCGACGGCGAGAGCTTCGTTGTAGAGCGCGAGGAGCCGGGAGAGGTCGCCGTGGGTGTTGGTGTAGGACTGGAAGTAGGCGATATAGCGCATCGCGGGGTATTTGCGGGCGAAGAATGCGCGGGCGTTCTGAAGCTGAGAGGTGACTGATGTGCCTGCGATGGCGGGGGAGAATGAGTCGTTATTGCAGTATGTGCAGCCGCCGTAGCCGAGCGTGCCGTCGCGGTTGGGGCATGAGAAGCCGGCGTTGACGGTGAGTTTCTGCATTTTGCAGGGGAAACGTTCGGCAAGGTAGTCGGAGTAATCGCGGTAAAGCTTCATTTATTTTGAATGAGAGAGGAGACGGGTGTTAACTTATTTAAAGTCGTTTTTAAAGTCGTTAAGGTCGCTAAAGTCGTTAAGGTCTTTAACGAGAGATGTGGGGGGGGATTTTTCAGAGGAGGCGGGTGGCTTGGTTGAGAAGGAGGGAGTCGAGGATGACGCAAGCGGCCATTGCCTCGACGATGGGCACGGCACGGGGAAGGACGCAGGGGTCGTGTCGGCCGCGGGCTTTGAGGGTGGCAGGGTTGCCTTCGGCATCAACTGTAGGGACCTCGCGGAGGAGCGTGGCGACAGGTTTGAATGCGACGCGGAAGTAAATGTCGGCTCCGTTTGATATGCCGCCCTGTATTCCGCCTGAATGGTTGGTGAGAGTGGATATGTTACCGTTGTCAGAGACGAATGCGTCGAGCATCTGAGAGCCGCGTGAGGTGCAGCCGTCGAAGCCCATGCCGTAGTCGAAGCCTTTTGCAGCGTTGATTGAAAGCATGGCTGCGGCAAGGCGTGCCTGAAGCTTTCCGAAGGCGGGGTCGCCGAGGCCTACGGGGCATCCCTTTATGACGCATGTAATTATGCCGCCGACAGTGTCGCCCTCGCTTTTGACCTGAGCGATGAGCTGATGCATGCGCTCGGCGACAGCGGGGTCGGGACAACGGACGTCGTTGGTGTCGACGAGGGACAGGTCGAGGTCGGTATATTTTTTATCGAGAGAGATATCTCCCACTACCGATGTGTAGGCGGTGACGGTGATGCCTTTTGTGAGGAGCGCCTGCCTGGCGACAGCACCGGCGACGACGCGTGATATTGTCTCACGCGCGGAGGAGCGTCCGCCGCCGCGATGGTCGCGGAGACCGTATTTCGCAGTGTAGGTGTAATCGGCATGCGAGGGGCGGAATATATCGCGTATGTTGTCGTAGTCGGAGGAATGCTGGTCGGCATTCTCGACGATAAATCCGACGGGCTGTCCGGTGGTGCGGCCTTCGAAGATGCCGGAGAGTATTCTGACTTTGTCTTTTTCGTCGCGGGGGGTCACGATTGCCGACTGTCCGGGGCGCCGGCGGTTGAGCTGACGCTGGATTTCGTCGATGTCGAGCGGCATACCGGCGGGCACGCCGTCGATGACGCCTCCGACAGCGGGGCCATGGGATTCTCCGAAAGATGTTATTGTGAATATGTTGCCGAATGTGTTATTGCTCATTGTCGTTGCGTGTTATGTCGGTGACGGTGGCACTGACGTAGTTAATCAAATCGCGGGGGTTCAGTTCGAGCTGCAGGCCGCGGACACCGGCGCTTACAAAGATTGTGTCAAAGTCGAGAGCCGATGTGTGGATAAAGACGGGGAAGCGTTTTTTCATGCCGATTGCCGTGCATCCGCCTCTGATGTAGCCGGTGAGTGGCAGCAGCTCTTTCATTGGTATGAGGTCGGCTTTCTTTACGGCTGCGGCTTTTGCGGCTTTTTTGAGGTCGACTTCGCAGTTGCCGGGGACGACGCACACGAAGTGTCGCGGGTCGCGGTCTGCTTCGAGGACGAGGGTTTTGAACACTCGGTTAATGTCTTCTCCGAGTTGTTCGGCAACGTGGTCGGCCGCGAGGTTGCTCTCGTCGACCTGATATGGGACGAGGCGATAATCGATACCTGCGCGGTCGAGAAGCCGTGCGGCGTTAGTTTTTTCTATTTTTGCTGTCATGCAGTGATTATTTGATGCGAAGTTACAGAAAAAAAAGGAGTTTTGTAACTTTTTGGCGCATTTTGTGGTGACGGTGGGTGTAATTTTGCGGGAGAAGAGAAGGTTGAAATTGTTACCATTATTTTTTTGTTTACTGTAACCCAGATTAAATATTTGAGTATGCCCTTTGGATACCACGGATCGCCCTGCTCGGGCTTGTTTGATATCACGTATTGCCTGGCCGGGGTCTACGCCAGCTCCGCCGTCTGCGAACCCCGGTTAATCACTGTCACGAGCCTCCGGCTCTCCGGGGGGGAGGTGGGAGGAGTCGGCTTGGATACCACGGATCGCCCTGCTCGGGCTTGTTTGATATAACGTATTGCTCGGCCGGGGTCTACGCCAGCTCCGCCGTCTGCGAACCCCGGTTAATCACTGACACGAGCCTCCGGCTCTCCGAGGGGGAGGTGGGAGGAAGGAGTCGGCGACTCTGTCTGCGGATGAGTTTTAGGGGAGGCGGGAAATAAAGCGAAAGAAGCCGCGACCCGGATGGGTGCGGCTTCTTTGAGAAATTATTAATTATGCTATCTGAAAGTTCAGAATGATAATATTTTCTATGGCTGTTTGCTTCTGTTGCGTTTATTATTTAGCGTCAACGGTGCAGATAGCAACGCGGTTCCAAGTGTTCTGGCTGAACATGTCGCCGATGCCTTCGCCCTTGGCGTTGATGCGGCTTTCAGCTACGCCTTCTTTAACGAGGGCTTTCTTGACAGCGTCAGCACGTTTCTGAGCGAGCTTTTTGTTGAATTCGAGGCTACCGTCTTTAGAAGCATAACCTTTTACGTCAACAGTTGCGTTGGGGTCGTTTTTGAGCTGCTGGGCAACCATGAAGATGTTGGGTTTCTGGTTAGCCTGGATAGTAGAAGAAGCGAGGTTGAAGAATACGTAGTGAACGTTGTCGAGGTTCTTGACAACTTCAACCACCTGGGGCTTCTTGTTGAGGCAGTCAGCGAGTTTCTGCTCGAGGTCGTTGATTTTCTGCTGGAGGGCAGCTTTGTCAGCGTTGCAGTTGTTGAGCTGAGCGCGGAGTGAGTTGATTTCAGCATTGAGGGCTGCAACGAGCTCTTCGTCCATGGGAGTAACGACTTTGAAAGAGTGAGTGCCGTTAGAGTTTTTGAAGTGGTAAGTCACGCCGGCTTCCATTTCGATGTAAGCGTGGTTGAGGTTGTACTGAGCTTCGTAACCGAGACCGTTAGCGTTGATGTCATGGTTGTTCATGTTCCACACGATAGCGGGCTTGATAGAGATGGTCCAAGCTTTAGCTTCGCCGAGGTTGAAGTTGAAATTCAAACCAGCTTTGTTAGCCCAAGAGTTGCCATCCTGACCCTGAACGTGGGGATAGTAGCTGTGGAGCCAGCCTGTACCGGCAACAGCTTCGATTTCGAATGTGCGGGGAGTGCCTTTATAACCGGCGAATATGTTCATGAGGTTCAATGTACCGAACGCACCAACATACTGATGGTCAACAGCGGTAGCGCTCTTGAGGCCTGTCCAGCTTGAAGTGTTGACGGTCCATTCGCCTTCGATACCGAGGCCGAACACGGGAGTGATCTGTTTTTTGAGCTCGAGGCCGAAGATGCCGCGGCAGTTCTGCCAGAAGCTGTGACCTTTAGCGGGAGTAACTGCACCACCCTTGAGACCGAGTGACCAGTTGTCGCTAAACTTGCTACCTTGCACAGTAACCTGAGCCTGTGCTGAGATGGCGCCAAGCGCCAAAGCTGCGATAAGGATAATCTTTTTCATATTTTAATAGATAACTTAATTAATTTCTACGCAAAGATACTTATAATAATTATACTATCAAAAGTTTTTTAAGTAAATTTTGGCAAATATTGTTATAAAAGGCGGTATTAATTACTATTTATAGTTAAAACGCATTAACAGTCAGATTGTTTAAAGAAGCATAAAAATATGTGAGAATATGCGTTTTTATTAACACTTTTTACATATTCATGGAATATCGCAAGCATATCGGGGGAGATGCGGACCGGGCGCGAGTCAGTTGTTTCGGGGGTGGAGTGTTATTGTCGAGACCGTGGCGGACTGCGGGGAGATCAGGAACGGCAGAAGAGATGGCAGGGAGTCGGGAGGGGTGTCGGATGACGGTAATATTATTCGGGTTTCTGCGGGAGATGACGGGATGGAGTGAGTTGCGGTGAAGGTTATTTTTCTTAACGGCCGGCCGGCAGACAGGGGGATGTCGAGCGGAGTGTCAATATCGGTTATCAGGGTGTCGACGTCGCCCCATCGCAAGGCGGCAGTCTCGATCAATGCGGGAAATGACCTGTCGAGAGGGAGAGAAGACGGAACGAAGAGGGCTCCGTAGGTCTGGGCGAGACGGGAGCCTTCGGTGTAGCCGGAGCCTGTGAATGCGTATTTGTATCCGGGGATGTCGCGCAGAGCTGCGAGAATTGAGCGCAGAAGAGCGGCATTGTCAATAAGCAGGGTGATGTGATGTGTCGCGGTCGGGAGGGTGCTGTCAGATCGGGATTGTCGAGACGAAGAACGCCGCGACATCTTTTGTGTGATGCCGCGACGGTAATCGTCCATTTTCTTTTCGAGATAGTTGTCAGCCATTTCAATCAATAGGTTGATGTGTATGTGACACGGTTGTCAGAGGCCGAACGAGAGGGTCGTGTAATAACGGAGTACGCCGTCGGCTCCTGTTGCGGGCATGTATTGGAGAGTAACGAAGCGGCCGTCGTTGCCGAACCAGCAGGTCTGCATGCCGTTGGAGGGGTATGATACGCTTACGGGAGCTCCATAAGAGGCAACGAGGCGGGCATAGGCGTCGTTGTAGCGCATTGTGTCGTAATATGATGTAGAGTAGACAAATTCGCCACGGTCAAGTCCGCGAGAGCCGTAGTAGAGCGATGCGTCGGGCCACAGGAGATTCAGCTGGCTTACGTTGTTGAGATAGACAACGTTGTTGCCGTAGGAGTAGACGTTATATCCGTTGTTGAGCAGATAGTTGAGCGACAGGTCGAGAGCCGAGCCGAATGTGATGCCGAGCACGGTCGAGAATGTCGGATACACTCTGCCGGGACGCCAACCGCGCGGGGGACGCGGAGGAGTCCAGTGGCTGTGGTACACCGGACGATGTGGCGGCGGCGTGGAGTGATGCGGGGGCGCCGGATGCCCGGGGCGGAGCGCTCCGGGACGATGGGCGGAATTATGTCCGGGGTTGTGTCCGGGACGGTTTCCGCCATTGTTGTGGTTGCCGTTGTTGCCGGGGCGATGGCCGTTGTCGTGGCCGGGGTTGTGTCCGGGACGAGAGGGCTCGGGTCGGGAATTGCCATTTCCGGGATTTCCGGGATTGCCTCCGGGATGCCTGGTGCCGCCTTTGTCGTTACTGTTGTTGCCGGGGCGTGACGAGTGAGAACCGTTGGAATGATTTCCTGCACGTCCGCCGGAGCGGTTTCCCGAGTTGCGGCCGCGGCTTTTGTCGTTCTGACTATGAGAAGGACGAGAGTTTTTGGCTTCCAACTGAGGGGTGACCAATATGCCGCATATCGCAGCTATCGCCAGTATTCTCAATATTCGTTTCATAAGCAATCTTCATTAAATTATGATGATTTGACACGATATGACGGCAGTGGTTTAACCGACGGACTGTCATTTTATCCAAAAATAACAATTTCAGATGAAAAAAGGATAAGGATATCAGTCGTTGCGGGCTACAATCTGCTCAAGGGCGGCGGCGAGCTGGTCGGGACAAGAGGTGGCTTTTGCACCGCAGCGGATGCCTTTGAGACGTCCGATGACCTGAGCCGGGGTAAGACCTGTGACAAGAGCGGAGATGCCCTGAGTGTTGCCGTGGCAGCCGCCAGTGAATGTAACAGAGGAGATTACGCCGTCGGTGAGCTCGATATCGATGGCACGCGAGCATGTGCCGGATGTTGGATAATGATACTTCATGATAAGTTAAGCTATAAGTCAGAGTTATGAGTTCGGATACAAATATAATGAAAAAATTGCGAGGGGGCGTGGATTTGAGGTGAAATAATATGCGACAAGCGGAAAGGAGGCGGGGCGGCCGGAGTCTATGAATTTTGCGCCATAACCGATTTTTCAAAGATATTTATTATTTTTGCATTGTTATAATTGTTATAATGGAGAGAGAGATTGCAACTCCTCAAAATATATCTTACGGGATTATGGATATAAATAAAATACGCGAACAGTTTCCGATACTTGAACGTAAGGTCAAGGGCAAGGATCTGATATATCTTGACAACACGGCGACATCGCAGACCCCGATGCGTGTGGTGGAGGCAATAGAAAAGATGTACACGACGACGAAAGCGAATGTGCACCGCGGGGTGTCGTCGATATCGCAGGAAGCCACCGACCTGCAGGAGGCTACGCGCCGCAGAGTGGCCGAATGGGTCAACGCCGCATCGGAGCAGGAGATAATCTTCACCCGGGGCACCACTGAGGCGATAAACCTTGTGGCATCGTCGTTTGGTGATTTTCTGGAGAACGGCGATGAAATCATACTGACAGTGATGGAACATCATGCCAACATAGTGCCGTGGCAATTGCTGGGGAGGCGCAAGCGCATCATACTGAGAGTGGTGCCAATAAATTCACGCGGCGAGCTTGACATGAACGCCTACCGCTCGCTCTTCAACGAGCGCACGAAGTTAGTGTCGGTATGCCATGTGTCGAATGTGCTTGGCACTGTCAATCCGATAAAGGAGATGATAGCGACCGCACACGGCAACGGAGTGCCGGTGCTTGTTGACGGAGCGCAGGCGATACCACATATCAAGGTCGATGTCAGAGATCTTGATGCTGATTTCTATGCGTTTTCGGCGCACAAGATGTATGGTCCGACAGGTATCGGGGTGCTTTACGGCAAGAAGAAGTGGCTTGAGATGATGCCACCATATCAAGGAGGTGGCGAGATGATAGCCAATGTAAGTTTCGAGCACACGACATGGGCCGAACTACCGTTCAAATTCGAGGCAGGGACACCTGATTTCGTTGGCATCGCAGCTCTTGACAAGGCGATAGATTTCATAGAGGAAACCGGATATGAGAATATTGCAGCCCACGAGCACCGGCTTCTGGCCTACACTACCGAGCGGATGATGCGTATACCGGGCATGAGGATATTCGGCACAGCGGATGACAAGTCGGCCGTCATCTCGTTTCTTATAGGCAACGAGCACCACTATGACATAGGGATGCTGCTTGACACGCAGGGAATAGAAGTGAGAACCGGACACCACTGCGCCCAGCCGCTGATGCATGCGCTGGGGATAGAGGGGACGGTAAGGGCATCGTTTGCGGTGTATAACACGATAGAAGAGGCCGACCGTTTTATCGCGGCACTCGAGCGTGTGGCCGCAATGCTTGAATAAAACAACAGGAGAGAAATGACTACAGCGGAGTTTGAACATATCATAGACCGGACGACGGCGGCTTTCGGCATAGGGCAACCGGCGAAAATCGGGGTGGCACTGAGCGGCGGAGCCGACTCGGTGGCACTGCTTACGGCATACGTAAGGCTGGGATATGATGTCACCGCGCTCCACTGTGATTTTTCGCTTCGCGGAGACGAGAGCGACGGCGACCGTCATTTCTGCGAGGCTACGGCCGAGAGACTCGGCGCAAAGCTATGCCAGATAAAATTTGACACACACGGGGAGCGGCGCAGCGGCGAGTCGGTAGAGATGGTTTGCCGCAGGCTGCGCTATGACTGGTTTGAGTCTCAGGCAAAAGCGCTTGGACTTGACTATATAGCCCTGGGGCATCATTGCGAGGACTCGATAGAGACGATGCTTCTCAATCTGACACGCGGAAGCGGGCCAAAGGGAATGTCAGGGATATCGCCCGTGCGCGGCATGTATATACGTCCGATGCTCGGGCTGAGCCGCAGTGACATCGAGGGATATCTGAAATCACTCGGCCAGAGCTACCGCACAGACTCGACCAATCTCGCCAATGACTACCGCCGCAACGCACTGCGCAACATACTGATACCGCAATTATACGAGATAATACCGACGGCACAGGCCGGGATGCAGCGCACGGCAGAGGCGATGAGCCACAGCGCCCGGATGATATCGACCTATCTGAGGTGGTGTGAAGAGCGCTATGCCGGCGGAGGCAAACTTGACATCGACGCCATGACGCGTGATGTCGATGACATGAGCGGGACACTTTATATGCTGATACCGCAGGTGACAGGCTGCGAGACGCGGATGGAGATTGTCGAACAGATATTGTCGGAGCCGGGCAACAGGTCATCACGACTGTTTCCCGCAGGTGACGGAAAGATGCTCGAGCTTCACCGCGGGAAACTCGAACTGTATGCCGAAGCGGATGACAGCGAATATGCAATCACACTTGACGGCGACATTCAATCGCCGTGCGGCATAAGAGTCACGACAGTTGATTTTGACGAGTTCGCTCGTACGCCAAAGAGCAACGACACGCTGTGGCTTGACGGCAGCGCAGTGAGCGGAGCGCATGAGTTCAGCCTGCGCCATTGGCGCGAGGGAGACAGGATGCGACCGTTCGGAGCTGCGGGGCAGAGACTTATAAGCGATATCTTTTCTGACCTGAAGATGTCGCGGTCGGACAAAAACCGGGCACTGATACTTACGATAGACGGCAAACCGCTGTGGATTGTCGGGATAAGGGCATCAAATATGTATCCGGTGGATGAGAATTCAAAAAAAATCATTAAATTGCAGGTTATATAACCAGTATAAAACAATACGATTATGAATAAGGAATATTTCAGTGAGGCGGACGAACGCTTCATGCGACTTGCGTCGGAACTTGCATTCGACAATATAGACAAGGGCGGCGGCCCGTTCGGAGCGGTAATAGTGCGCGACGGCGAGATAGTATCGACAGGCGTCAATACGGTGACACTCACCAATGACCCCACGGCACACGCCGAAGTCAACGCCATCAGGGCAGCGTGCGCATCGGAGAAAACATTTTCGCTCAAGGGTTGCACGGTGTACAGTTCGTGCGAACCGTGTCCGATGTGTCTTAGCGCACTTTACTGGGCCGGAGTTAGCCGCATATATTACGGCAACACGCAGGCCGACGCCGACAGGATAAACTTCTCCGACCAGTTCATCTACCGAGAGCTCGACAAGCCGAAGTCAGAGCGTATGATACCGTGCATCCACATGGAGAACGAATACAGCATACGCGCTTTCGAGAAATGGGCAGCCAAAGAGGACAAGACCGAATATTGATCGCGTGACGGCAAAGAAAGCAATTGAAATCACGAGATGAAAGATACGGCGGTCATCATACTAAACTGGAACGGCGCAGATATGATGCGCCGTTTTCTGCCCGATGTTGTGCGTAGCACTCCTGCCGAGGAGGCGGATGTCATCGTTGCAGACAACGGAAGCACTGACAATTCGCTGCAAGTGCTTGCGGAGGAATTTCCGTCGGTAAAGGTCATAGTGCTGGATAAGAACTATGGATTTGCCGAGGGATATAATCGGGCGCTGGCGGCAGTAGAGCATGAATATGCTGTGCTTCTGAACAGCGATGTGGCGACCTCAGACGGGTGGCTCGACGCGCTGAAGGCAGAGATGCGCGACAATGCCGACGTGGCTGCCTGCCAGCCTAAGATATTGTCGGCAGAGCGACGCAACATGTTTGAATATGCCGGGGCATGCGGGGGATATCTCGACCGGCACGGGTATCCGTATTGCCGCGGGCGCATATTCGGCACTGTAGAGGAGGACCGCGGACAATATGACACCCCGGCCGATGTGGCATGGGCCTCAGGCGCGGCGCTAATGGTACGTCGCAAGGAGTATCTTACCGCCGGAGGTCTTGACGGAGCGTTTTTTGCCCACATGGAGGAGATTGACCTTTG
>CAMWIJ010000063.1 GCA_947174275.1 uncultured Muribaculaceae bacterium | reverse complement strand
CATTTATGTCTATTTTCCGTGGCTCGGTTTTTGTTATAAATTTCAGCCCTAAATTTACCCCCCCCCCTAATCCGCTGGGTATCAACCAGTAGCACAGAAATAACACTGGAAACACTACCCAAAAATAAAAACTATTAAGTGCCATTATATATTCTTATTTATTAAGCAATAAATATTCTGTTCAATACCTTCCATTTACATATTCTATTTCGTGACTGGAATTGTGTATTAGATGTGGATACAAAGATAATCTTTTTAATCAATATGTAAAAGGTCTTGAGCTTTGGCTGATGTATAATATTTCACGCTCTTAGTATGAAGAAAACTGCATATAATTTGCCGTAGATCAAAGAGGCTATAATCAAGATGTCAGGCATTCAACAATATAAATGAGTATTAAAACACCTACTATTTTCAGTTTTTGTGTTAATATGTGTTAAAATGCGGATTTTTATTTGAAAAATTATGTTTTATAACATAAAAACACTACCTTTGCATCAGTTTTTCATGGTATTAGATTTAAGGTAAGAAGATTATTCGTCGAGACGACGAGTAATTTTTTTTTGCAATAAATTCTAATTTCGTAAATTTGTATATCTCAGACTGTCGGACATGCGAATTTCAGCCGCGCGACAGTTTTTCAAAAACTATCGGAAGCTCCTTGGCGTTGAACTTCTGACATAGTTCCAACAATAAAAACAGTAACATTATGGAAACAACCCGTCAAGCCAAAATATCACGACTCCTTCAGAAGGAGCTCAGCGAGATATTCCGTCAGCAGACATCAAAGACCCACGGAGTGATCGTATCAGTAAGCAACGTGCGCGTCACCCCCGACCTGAGCCTCGCAAGAGCGTATCTGTCGGTGTTCCCCTCGGAAAAAGGGAAGGAAATACTCGACAGCATCAACCACTCTGCCAAGACCATACGCTACGAACTGGCTCAGAAAGTGCGTTTTCAGCTGCGCAAGACTCCCGAACTGTCATTCTACCTCGATGACTCGC
The DNA here is from genome assembly GCA_947174275.1 of uncultured Muribaculaceae bacterium. Taxonomy (GTDB): domain Bacteria; phylum Bacteroidota; class Bacteroidia; order Bacteroidales; family Muribaculaceae; genus JAGBWK01. Next base: position 15,197 of record CAMWIJ010000063.1, on the reverse strand, counting down.
TCGACTACATTGAGCGCATCGACAGCCTGCTCAAAAAGGAGGAATAAACGCAACTGCACATCTTGAGCCGCCGGTCATTATCCATACGTATCGCGCTGCGCTACCTCTTCTCCCGCAAGAGCCACGCCGCCGTCAACGTGCTGTCGTACATATCGATGGCAGGTGTCGCCATAGCCGCCACGGCAATGGTGATAGTGCTGTCGGTGTTCAACGGTTTCACCGATTTCACAGCCGGCAAGCTGTCGCGCTTCAGCGCGCCGCTCGTCGTGACCCCGGTCTCGGGCAAGACGATTGCCGATGCCGACTCTCTTGCCCGCGTGATAGCGTCGGCCAATGGGGTCGCCGCTGCGACGCCTGCCGTGACCGAACGCGCTTTCGCCATATCGGGCAACCGCCAGATGCCGCTCGTCATCTGCGGCATTGACCCTGACGGCGTTACGGCACAGTCGTTGCCCGGCGTGACAATCGACGGCTATCCTATGCTCGTATATGACAGCGAGGGTGGCCCCACTACGGCCATATCGTCGGTCGGTGTCGCCAATACCCTCCGTGCATTCCCGTCCGTCCCTGTCGATATAAGCATCTACGAGCCGCGGCGGCATTCGCGCGTCAATCCCGCAAATCCGCTCGCCGCGTTCCGCTGCGACACAGTGGTCATCACTGCCGTCTACCGCATCGACCAGAACGAATATGACAACGACTATATTTTCGTGCCCCTGCAGTTCGCACGCAACCTGCTCGGCTACACTACGGAAGCCACGTCAATAGAAATCGATGTGGCGCGTGACGGCGACATCGCCTCTGTGCACGACCGCCTCCGCGACATGCTCGGCGACGGCTACAGCGTGGCCGACCGCATAGAGCAGCAGAGCGACGCGTTCCGCATGATAAATGTCGAGAAATGGATTACCCTTGTCATGCTGACATTCATTCTCGCCGTAGCCACATTCAATGTGCTGGCGATAATGTCGATAATGATTATCGAGAAGCGCGGCAACAGCGCGGTGCTTGCATCGCTCGGAGCCACGCAGTCGGCCATATCAGGCATATTCGGATGGCTCGCCATGCTGATCACAACCATCGGCGGCATAGCCGGCATCATGGCCGGCGTCGTGCTGTCGTTGTTGCAGCAGTGGTTCGGATTCATAAAGCTCGGAGCCGACGACCCATCGCAGCTATCTATCGACGCCTACCCCGTCAGCGTGGCGGCAGGCGACATCGCCATAGTGGCAGCCGTAATCATCGGCATAGGCTTCGTCACAGCGCTTGTCACGCGCTTCTTTCTGCGCGATAAAGCCACGCGTTAAGAAACTGTTCAACATTCATATCATTTTGCCTTTGAATTACACTCTCGGCTTAATATTGCTGTGAGGGAGTTACACAAACCGCCAAAAGTAGGGACGCACGGCTCGTGCGTCCGCCAACATATTGACTATCAAGGTGATATTCGGACGCACGAGCCGTGCGTCCCTACAAAATACCCTAAAGACAAAGCGGGAATTACTATATTGTCATGTACTGCCATTCCGGCTTGAACCGGTCTATCTCTCTGCGGCAATGAGACCGTAGAGGAGCGGGTCGATGAGGCGCAGCGGAGTCATCACAAAGTCACGCAGCAGTGCACGCGGGTGGGGCAATGTCAGTTCCGGAGTGTCGGATATGACGAGCGCCGGGCGCCCTGTGGCTGCGTCTGTGACAGAGCAGGCTATAATGTCGATGTCAATGATGCGGTCGATATATGCGCCCGCAGAGTCACGATGAGAGGCTGTCGAGATGGATTTCTCCACACGCTGCACGGCCGCAAGCAATGCCTCGGGAGCAAGCTCAGTGTCGAAACTCATGCCGACGTTGAGAAAGCCGTTGCTCGAGTCGTAGCCCCACGGCTCCGACTCCACCGTGTCTGACACTTTTACCGACGAATATACGCAGGCGAGCTGCCGCAATGATGCGACAGCCCGCCTTATATTTTCCTCGCGGTCGCCGAGGTTACTTCCTATGTTGAGATGCACGTGAAGCACAACGCACCGTATCGGGGATATTGCTTTAGAGCGAACGGTTCACTTCGACTTCCACGAAGCCTTCGATAAGGTCGCCTACCTTCAGGTCGTTGTAACCCGCGATAGAGATACCGCAGTCGTAGCCCGAGACAACCTCCTTGACATCGTCTTTGAAGCGCTTGAGCGAACCGAGGTCGCCGGTGTAGCGCACGATACCGTCGCGGATGAGACGGACCTTGCAGCCACGCTTGATGCGACCCTCGCGCACGAGAGCGCCGGCGATTGTTCCCACTTTTGATATGTGGTAGGTCTCCATGACTTCTGCCGTACCGGTGACTTCCTCCTTGATTTCGGGGGCAAGCATGCCGGCCATAGCGTCTTTGACCTCCTCGATGGCCTGGTAGATGACTGAGTAGAGGCGCACCTCCACACCTTCACGCTCGGCGGCACGGCGCGCAGCCTGCGACGGGCGCACCTGGAAACCGATGATGATGGCATCGGAAGCAGCGGCCAGTGTGACATCGCTCTCTGAAATCTCGCCGACTGCCTTGTGGAGCACATTGACCTGAATTTCGTCGGTCGAAAGCTTGATGAGTGAGTCGGAAAGCGCCTCGATAGAGCCGTCGACGTCGCCCTTGACGATGATGTTGAGCTCCTGGAAGTTGCCGATTGCACGACGGCGGCCGATATCCTCGAGGGTAAGTATCTTCTTGGTGCGGAGACCGAGCTCACGCTGCAGCTGCTCGCGCTTGTTGGCAATCTCGCGCGCTTCCTGCTCCGACTCGAGCACATTGAATGTGTCGCCGGCCGTAGGAGCGCCGTTCAGACCGAGTATGAGCGCCGGCTCAGCGGGGCCAGCCTCGGTGATGCGCTGGTTGCGCTCGTTGAACATCGCCTTGATCTTGCCGAAGTGAGTGCCGGCGAGAATGATGTCGCCCACACGGAGCGTACCGTTCTGCACGAGCACCGTAGCCACATATCCGCGGCCTTTGTCGAGCGACGACTCGATGATTGAGCCGACAGCGTTGCGGTTGGGATTGGCGCGCAGTTCGAGCATTTCGGCTTCGAGAAGCACCTTCTCCATGAGTTCCTCCACGCCGAGACCTTTCTTGGCCGAGATGTCCTGCGACTGATATTTTCCGCCCCATTCCTCCACGAGGTAGTTCATTCCGGCAAGCTCTTCCTTGATTTTGTCGGGATTTGCGGTGGGCTTGTCTATCTTGTTGATGGCAAAGACGATGGGCACACCGGCAGCCGAAGCGTGGTTGATAGCCTCGACGGTCTGCGGCATGACGTTGTCGTCGGCCGCCACGATGATGATACAGAGGTCGGTGACCTTCGCACCGCGGGCACGCATCGCGGTAAACGCTTCGTGACCGGGGGTGTCGAGGAATGTGATGTGGCGTCCGTCCTTTAGAGTGACGTTGTAGGCGCCGATATGCTGGGTGATGCCGCCGGCCTCGCCTGCGATGACATTGGCCGAACGAATATAGTCGAGAAGCGAAGTCTTACCGTGGTCCACGTGACCCATGACGGTGACAATCGGCGGACGCGACATGAGGTCTTCCTCGGTGTCCTCCTCCTGCTGTATGGCTTCTACCACCTCGGCTGATACATATTCTGTCTTGAAGCCGAACTCCTCGGCCACGATATTGATAGTCTCCGCGTCGAGACGCTGGTTGATCGACACCATCACACCGATGTTCATGCAGGTTGCGATGACCTGGTTGATGGGCACATCCATCATTGAAGCGAGGTCGTTGGCGGTGACAAACTCGGTGAGTTTGAGCGTGCGGCTCTCCATGTCGGCCATTTCGGCTGCTTCGCGTTCGCGGTTGGCGAATGCCTCGCGCTTCTCCTTACGCCACTTGGCGGCTTTTTTCTGACCCTTGTCTTTCGAGGTGAGGCGAGCGAGCGTCTCTTTCACCTGCTTCTGCACATCTTCCTCGTTGATTTCGACATGCTGCTGGCGCTTGTTGTTCTTGCCTGCGCCTTTGTCGCGGCGCTGCTGATTGCCGGCGTTGTCGCGCTGCGACTGTCCGGCGGGACGCTGACCCTGGCCTCCGCCCTGGGTCTGTATTTTCTCTATGTCGATTTTCTCCTTGCCTATGCGGCGGCGTTTCTTACGCTCTGCCGAGCCTTGCGCCGAGCCGGGAGCACCTGCTGTCGAAGCGGCGCGCTGGTTGCGCTCGTTGCGGCGCTCCTCCTTGCTCTTCTTTTTGGGACGTGTCGACTGGTTGAGCGTAGAGAGGTCGATCTTGCCGATGACATTTACCTTGGGGACATCGGCATGCGTGCCGAGGGTGAATATCTCCTCTTCTTTTTTCTCCACCGCGGGCTTGGTCTCTGCCACAGCCGGTTTTACGGGAGCCGATTCCTCTTTTTTCACCTGAGGAGCTTCGGCCTTGGGAGTCTCCACCGGCTTGACTTCCGTTTTTTTCTCCACAACAGGCGCCGGTTTTTCAGCCACGGCAGGCTTCGGTTCGCTGACAGGAGCTGCGGGAGCCGGAGCAGCGGGCTTTTCGACCTTGACTTCAGGTGCGGGAGCGGGCTTGGGAGCGGGAGCGGGCTCTGCCACAACAGGCGCCGGCTTCTCGACCGGAGCGGGGCGCTCGGTCTTGGGCGCTTCAGTGGCAGCGGGTTTCTTCACGACATTGCCGTGTGCGTCGATTTCCACCTTTCCGATTACCTTCGGGCCTGACACGACTGTATCGACATGCTGCGGCTGCGGTTTCTTCTCCACTGTTGTTTCTTTTTCTTTATTATTTGACAAGAAGGCTGTTTTGTTCGCTTTGCGGGCACCGTCAGTATCAAATTCGTCGATTAAGAGGTCGACGATATTGTCCTCAATACGCGTATTGGGGTTATCGTCAATCTCGATATTTTTCTTGCGCAGAAATTCAACGGCGGTCGACACCGCGATGTTGAGGTCTTTTGCTATTTTACTAATTCTTGTTCTTGCCATTTATAAAGTTTAAAAATTAGGAGTAAAACTAAAGGAGAGAATAGTCGAAACGTGCTTTGGAGCGTCACTCGGCGTCGTTTTCAAACTCGGCCTTGAGGATTTCGAGCACCTGGTCGACGGTTACATCCTCGAGGTCGGTCTTGTCGATGATTTCCTGACGCGGGGCGTTGAGCACGCTCTTGGCGGTGACCCAGCCGTTGTCTTTGAGTGTATCGATAACCCAGCCGTCGATGTCGTTTTTGAACTCGTCGAGATATACGTCGTCATCGTAGGTCTCTTCGGTGTCACGGTAAACGTCGATGATGTAGCCGGTGAGCTTTGAGGCGAGCTTGATGTTCAGACCGCCTTTACCGATTGCGAGCGACACCTCTTCAGAGCGGAGGAACACTTCAGCCTTGCGGTTTTCCTCGTCGAGCACAATCGATGAGATTTTGGCGGGGCTGAGAGCGCGCTGAATGAAGAGTGACGGGTTGGAGGTATAGTTGATGACGTCGATGTTTTCGTTGCGGAGCTCGCGGACAATGCCGTGGATACGCGAACCTTTGACGCCGACGCATGCGCCTACGGGGTCGATGCGGTCGTCGTAACTTTCGACTGCGATTTTGGCGCGCTCGCCCGGGATGCGGGCCACGGCGCGGATATTGATCAGGCCGTCGTGTATTTCGGGCACTTCAAGCTCGAAGAGACGGCGCAGGAAGTTTTCGCTTGTGCGCGATACGGTGATCTTGGGGTTGTTGTTCTTGTTGTCGACTTTCGACACGACGGCGCGAATAGTCTCGCCTTTGCGGAAGAAGTCGCCGGGTATCGACTCTGACTTGGGGAGCAGGAGCTCGTTTTTGTCATCGTCGAGGAGAAGAGTCTCGCGCGACCATGTCTGGTAAACCTCGCCGGTGACGAGTTCACCCTCAAGGTCTTTGAACTTGTTGTAGACAGCCTCTTTCTGGAGCTCGAGAATTTTCGACTGCAGGGTCTGGCGCAGGTTGAGAATGGCGCGGCGACCGAATGCGGCGAAGATAATCTCTTTGGTGTGCTCCTCGCCTATTTCCACTTCGGGGTCATTGTCGGCGCGGGCGTCGGAAAGCGAAATCTGGAGGTTGGGATTTTCGACAGTGCCGTCTTCGACTACTTCAAGATTCTGGAATATCTGCACGTCGCCCTTGTCGGGGTTCATGATGACGTCGAAGTTTTCATCTGTGCCGAACTGCTTTGAGAGCACGCTGCGGAACGACTCTTCAAGCACACGTATCATGGTTGACTTGTCGATGTTTTTCAAATCCTTGAATTCGGCAAAACGCTCGACCATATTTTCTGATTCCTCTTTCTTAGCCATAGTAATGAGTTTTCGGTTGGGGGAATTGTTATTATTTTTATATGAAGCGGGGCAACGGCGCCGTGGTGCGGATTGCCCGGAATGGTTATTTGAAACTGATGACGTATCTGGCGGTCTTTACATTGTCGAAAGCGATGACCGAGGGCACCATCTCCACTACGGGGCGCTTGGCGCCTTCATGCTTGACCTTTGTCGGCACCTCGACGGTGAAATCGTCGGCTCCGACAGCAGCCAGCGTGCCGGTGAGCTTGCGGCCGTCGCGGGTGACGACCTCCACCTCGTTGCCGAGGTTTTTCATATACTGAGCCTTGACCTTGAAGGGCGACGTCAGTCCGGCCGAGCCGACCTCAAGCTCATAATCCTCGGCGTCACGGTCAAATTCGGCTTCAATTTTGCGGGTTATCGCAGCGCAGGCGTCGATATCCATCCCTGTTTCCGAATCGAGCTCGATGACTATTCGGTTGTCAGCGCTTATTCTGATGTCGACAAGAAACATGTCGGTGCCTTTTATGGCATCTTCGACCACTTCTGTCAATCTGGCTTTGTCTATCATATAATTATTGTAAATTTAAATATACCAACAAAATGGAGGAAGCTCCTGCCTCCTCCACTCATGCTTCTGCAAATTTAGCTATTTTACACCAATTATATGTATAAACAGAGTGTCAATTATGTTTATTTAACATATAATGTTAAAATATTTATCTTATTTAACTAAATTGCGCTCGTTTTTGACATTTAGTTTTGACAATTGTCAATTAAACATTATCTTTGTCTTTAGCATTATATATAACAGAAACAGAGACAGGAAAACGACAGATGAGAATAGTGATACAGCGCGTGACGCAGGCATCGGTAAGCGTTGAGCCCGACTATGTCAGAAGCATCGGCAAGGGGCTCATGATACTCGTGGGCGTAGAGCGCGGCGACACCGCCGACGACATTGAGTATGCCGCACGTAAAACCGCCATGCTGCGCGTATTCAACGACGATGCCGGAGTGATGAACCGCTCCGTTACCGAAATCGACGGCGAGCTATTGGCCATCAGCCAGTTCACCCTGCTGGCGTCGACCCGCAAAGGCAACCGTCCGAGCTATCTGCGGTCAGCCGGCGGCGACGAAGCCCGCGACCTCTACGAGGCATACTGCCGACGCCTTGCCGAACTCGCAGGCCGCGAGGTGAAACAAGGCATATTCGGCGCCGACATGGCAGTCGAGCTCATCAACGACGGACCTGTGACAATAATCATAGACTCAAGACTCAGCGAATGAACGCCAACGAAGAAATATCACTGTCGCGTCTGCAACAGATTGTCGACGACTGGATTACAGGCATCGGACACGGCTACTTCTCGCCGCTCACCAACATGGCGGTGCTCGCCGAAGAGACCGGCGAGGTGGCCCGGCAGATGTCGCGGCTCTATGGCGACCAGACATTCAAGGCCGGAGAGACACCCGACCTTGCCGACGAACTCGCCGACGTGATATGGGTGGTGGCCGCCATCGCCAACCAGACGGGAGTCGACCTCACAGAAGCGATGCGTCGCAATCTCGTCAAGAAAACCACCCGCGACCTGCACCGACACGAGCATCGCAAAGCAACAAAAGAAACAACTGACAACTCCGATAAAACTGAATATTAATATAAAACACTGAAATCATGACTGACAAACACCTTGAAGCAATAGCTTCGTTCGCCCCCATCGGCGACGACAACACCGTGAAAGAGGCCGTAGAGAAAATCCTCGCCGAGCATTTCGCTGAAAACAACAACACCGAAGTGTATAAATTCCTCTTCAACACAATCGACCTGACAACACTCAAATCGACCGACTCGCCCCGCTCTGTAGCCGACTTCACCGAGCGCGTCAACGCATTCGACGAAGAGTATCCCGAGCTCAAGAACGTGGCCGCGATATGCGTATATCCCAACTTCGCGCAGGTGGTGCGCACAGTGCTCGACGTCAGCTCCGTGAACGTAGCTTGCGTGGCCGGCGGATTTCCCTCGTCACAGACCTTCCCCGAAGTGAAGATCGCCGAGACAGCTCTCGCCGTAGAGGGTGGCGCCGATGAAATCGACATCGTGCTCAACGTGGGCAATTTCCTCGACGGCGACTACGAGGAGGTTTGCGACGAAATCTCTGAAATCAAACATTCATGCCGCGGCGCCCACCTCAAGGTCATAATCGAGAGCGGCGCTCTGAAATCGGCAGAAAACATACAGAAAGCCTCGATACTCTCGATGTATTCCGGAGCCGACTTCCTCAAGACCTCCACAGGCAAGGAATATCCCGGCGCATCGCTCGAAGCAGCCTACGTAATGGCAAAATGCATCAAAGAGTATCACGAAAAGACAGGCATAATGGTAGGCTTCAAGGCCGCCGGCGGCGTAGCCACCACCGAAGACGCAGTGAAATATTACACCGTCATCAAGGAAGTGCTTGGCGAAGAATGGCTCAACAACGAATATTTCCGCCTCGGCGCATCACGCCTGGCCAACAACCTCCTTAGCGACATCCTCGGCAAGGAAATCAAATTCTTCTGATTGAAACAGACATAATATCAAAAGCCACGGGGCGACATCGCCCCGTGGCTTTTGATATTATGTCAGCCCGGCCGGTTACAGTACCTTGGCATACAGCTCCTTAATGTCATCGAGAGTAACGTCGCGCGGATTACCCGGAGTGCAAACGTCGTCGATGGCCTGAGCGGCAAGAGCCGGAATGTCAGCCTCACCGATGCCGAGCTCGGCGAGATGCTGCGGAATGCCTACAGCAACAGCGAGAGCACGCACCGCATCGACCGCGGCCTGCGAAGCCTCCTCGCGTGTCATCCCTTCGGTATCCACACCCATCGCGCGGGCTATGGCCGGATACTTGTCAAGGCAGCAAGGCATATTGAATTCCATCACCGTAGGAAGCAGAAGCGCATTCGCCACACCATGAGGCACATCAAAGAGAGAGCCCATCGGGTGCGCCATACCGTGAACCAGCCCCAACCCTACATTTGAAAATGCCATGCCGGCTATATACTGCGCCACAGCCATGCCGTTGCGCGCCTCCGCATTGTCAGGTTCTTCGACCGCCACCGGCAGATGCCGGCTTATCATGCGCACAGCCTCGATTTCAAACATGTCAGACATCTCCCATGCGCCCCGGGTAATATAACCCTCTATGGCATGCGTAAGCGCATCCATGCCGGTGGCCGCCGTCAGTCCGCGCGGAAGCGAATACATCAGTTCGGCATCGATGATTGCCACGGCCGGAATGTCGTTGGGGTCGACACAGACCATCTTTTTCTGCTTCTCTTCATCTATAATCACATAATTGATAGTGGTCTCGGCGGCAGTGCCGGCAGTGGTGGGAAGCGCCACAATCGGCACACTTTTGCGACGGGTAGGCGCAACGCCCTCGAGCGACACTATGTCGGAGAACTCCGGATTGTTTGCCACGATACCGACAGCCTTCGCAGTGTCAATAGCCGAACCGCCGCCCACCGCGATCAGCAGGTCGGCGCCGGCCTTGCGGAATGCCTCCAGTCCGTTTTTAACGTTAGTGACCGTGGGATTGGGCTTCACGTCAGAGAAAATCTCGTAGGGGATGGCATTGGCGTCGAGAATGTCGGTCACCATCGCGGCCACACCGAATTTCACAAGTCCGGCATCGGTCACCACCAGAACTTTCGACTTGCCGAGACGGCTCACAACCTTGGGCAGCACCGCACGCGACCCGGGTCCGAAGTATGAAACTTCGTTAAGAATAAAACGTTGTGTCATGAAAAGTGTAATTTATGTCAGGTTTTTCTAAAACTTACTTAAAAGGCTTAGTATTTGACAAAAATACGAAATTTTTCATTAATTTCGCAAAACGTTTGGCCGAAAAGCCATCGATCACAAGTAACTTTCTAAATTATCATATCACAACCGATGGAAGAAAATTCGAATATCAAGATAGGTATCACGCACGGCGACATCAACGGCATAGGCTATGAGGTGATACTCAAAATGCTCGACGACAACCGCATTCTCGAGCTCTGCACGCCCATAATCTACGGCTCGGCAAAAATAGCGTCGTTCTACCGCAAGGCGCTCGGCATGCCGCAGCAGCAGCTCAACCAGATCAAAGACGCATCAGAAGCCCGCGACGGCGTAATCAACATCATCAACGTCGTAGGAGAGGACTGCAAGGTAGAGCCCGGACAAAACACCCGCGAAGCCGGCTCCGCAGCATTCGCAGCTCTGGAAAAAGCGGTTACCGACGTGCGCGGCGACAAACTCGACGCCATCGTCACCGCCCCCATCAACAAAGACAACATACAAAGCGAACTGTTCACATTTCCCGGACACACCGAATATCTCGAGGCCTCGGTCGGAGGCAAAGCGCTCATGGTGCTCTTCAACCGCGACGTGCGCGTTGCTCTGGTCACCACCCATCTGCCCATAAGCAAGATATCTGAAAACATCACCGCCGAACGCATCGTGGAGAAGCTGAAGATATTCCGCGACTCACTGCGCAGCGACTTTGCCATTGTGCGTCCGCGCATCGCCGTCCTCGCGCTCAATCCGCATGCCGGCGAAAACGGCCTGCTCGGCACCGAAGAGCAGGAGGTAATCATTCCCGCCATCAAGACAGCACAGGAGCAAGGAGTGTCGTGCTACGGACCGTATGCCGCCGACGGATTTTTCGGTTCGGGACAGTTCAAGCATTTCGACGGCATTCTCGCCATGTATCACGACCAGGGACTCGCCCCGTTCAAGACAATGGCGATGGACAGCGGCGTCAACTTCACCGCCGGACTCCCGATTGTGCGCACATCGCCCGACCACGGCACTGGCTATGACATCGCCGGCCAGGGCAAAGCCTCGGAGCAGTCGATGCGCGAGGCTCTCTACGCCGCCATCGACATAGCCCGTAACCGCGAGCGCCACAACGAGATGACAGCCAATCCGCTGCGTCGCCAATACTTCGATAAGTCGAAAGACAACGTGGTGCTCGACCTCACCAAAGAATAATCAGGCGGGAAAACGGATTTCAGCGCCGCGAATATGTTAAAAATCTTAAAAAGAAAAAAGCCTGAGCCAATATTGGTTTATTTCGATAATATTTGTATATTTGCAGGCTGAAAAACTGCCCCTGAGGGGGTTCCGGCATGGAAAAACAATGTAACTGAGAGGAGGTGACACGTCCTATCAGTTACGTATGCTATTTTTAGGAAATAATTAATAACCAGTTAAATATAACAAATCAACACATGCAAAGCAAAGGAACTTTAGGGAGTATTATCGCCGGAGTCATTGCTATTTTTCTGGTGCTGATCTGCTTGTTCTACCTCTCGTTTACGCTCGTCCAGAGCCACCACGAAGGCAAAGCAGAGGAGTATGCAGCAAAAATAGCCGGTTCTGAAGAGAAAGATCCCAGATTATTCGCTGAAAGCAAAAAGCTGTACCTTGATTCAATCAAGAACGAGAGCGTATGGCTCGGCTACACCTACAGCGATGTGCAGAAATGGGGCATCGGCCTCGGTCTTGACCTTAAAGGCGGTATGAGCGTAATCCTTCAGGTATCGCTCCACGACCTCATCACCTCCATGAAAGACGGCGCTCCCGACGAAGACTTCAACAAAGCGCTCGCAATCGCCGACAACGCACAGAAACAATGGATTGACGGCAACGGTCCGGAAATCGACTACGTAGCGATGTTCTACGACGAATACAAGAAGCTGGCACCCAACGCCAACCTCAGCAAGGTATTCGCAGTCGACGGCATCAAGGCCAACTCAAGCCGCAACGAAGTGATCTCAGCCCTCAAGAAAGAGGTTAAAGACCGCGTCGACAACTCGGCCACCAACGTGCTTCGCTCGCGTATCGACGCCTACGGTGTCGTGTCACCCAATATCCAGGTGCTTCAGGGCAAAGACGGCCAGATACTTCTCGAGCTCCCCGGCGTAAAAGACAAGGACGACATGCTCGACCTACTCCAGCGTCAGGCCAAGCTTCAGTTCTTTGCATCATACAAAGATGAGTTCAACTCGACAGTGCGCAACGCCCTGAGCCGCATCGACGATGCAGCCGGCAAGCAGATCAGCGGTCTGTCGAAAAACCTTATCTACAAGCAGGACGCCCGCGGCCGCGTCACCGACGAAGTGGCAGCCGTAGAGCAGGGTCTGCACTTCGCCAACCCCGTGGTGGGCTACTACCTTCCCAAGGATACCGCCACTGTAGGCAAGATACTCCGCGGAGCTGAATACGCACAGTTCCGTCCCGACGGAATTCAGTTCCGCTGGGCCAACAAACCCGAAAAATTCAACAAAGCTGAATATTATGCCCTCTACGCGCTCAAGTCAAACAAAGGACTTCCCGCGATGAACGGCGACCACGTGGTCAACGCACGCGCCGACTTCGACGGCAACCGCAACATGCAGGTAGTGTCGATGGGCATGGACAGCGAAGGCGCCAAGGAATGGGCACGCGTGACCGGCGACAACATCGGCTGGCCCGTAGCCATCGTTCTTGACGACAAAGTGTATTCAGCACCCCGCGTCAACGACAAGATCACCGGCGGAAGCTCTGAAATCTCCGGCAACTTCGACGTGCAGGAGGCTCAGAACCTCGCCAACGTGCTCAAGAGCGGCAAGATGACCGCACGCGTAGATCCCATCCAGACCGAGGTAATCGGTCCGTCGCTCGGCAAGGTAGCCATCGACAAGGGCATCGTATCGTTTATCGTGGCTCTCGTGCTCCTGATGATACTGATGATAAGCTACTACGGCGTTATCCCCGGTCTCGTGGCTAACTTCGGTCTTATCCTCAACCTCTTCTTCACATTCGGTATCCTCGCCTCGTTCCAGGCAGTGCTGACGCTCTCGGGTATCGCCGGTATCGTGCTCGCCCTCGGTATGGCAGTCGACGCCAACGTGCTTATCTTCGAGCGTACCAAAGAAGAACTCCGCGCAGGCAAGAACGCCCGCACCGCAATCGCCGACGGTTATTCAAACGCCTTCTCGGCCATCTTCGACTCCAACCTGACATCAATTATCACCGGTGTGATCCTGCTGATGTACGGCACAGGTCCCATCAAGGGCTTCGCCACCACCCTCATCATCGGTATCGCCTGCTCATTCTTCACCGCAGTATATCTGACCCGCATCGTGTTTATCCTCGGCGCGAAGAAGAAATGCTTCGAACGCCTGACCTTCACCACCGCCATGTCACGCAAGATGTTTGACAACACCAATGTCAACTTCCTCGGCAAGCGCAAAGTCAGCTTCCTCGTCGTAGGCATCATGATTGCAGTGGTATTGATTTCATTCTTCACCCGCGGTCTCAACCAGGGCATCGACTTCTCGGGCGGCCGCAACTATGTGGTGATGCTCGACAAGATCGCTGACAACGAGACACCCGACGTGCTCCAGCAGCGCATCGCTCCCGCCTTTGAAGGCGCACAGGTGTCGGTTATCAAGATCGAAGGCAACAATCAGGTGCGTATCTCTACCAACTATAAGATTGCTGAGCCCGACTCAGTGGCAGAAAATGAAATCGTAGGCAAGCTCTACACCGCACTCCAGCCCAACATGAGAGAGGGCATGAGCCTGCGCGACTTCACCACCACCGACCAGAGCCAGGGTATAGTATCGTCGCAGAAGGTAGGTCCGACCGTGGCCGACGACATGCGCAAGGATGCATACATAGCCGTGACACTTTCACTCATCGCAATGTTCATCTACATCCTTATCCGTTTCCGCAACGTGGCATTCTCACTCGGTGCGTTGGCAGCAGTAGCGTTCACCGCATTCACCATCATCGGCTTCTACTCACTCTTCTGGGGTGTGTTCCCCTTCGCAATGGAAATCGACCAGACATTTATCGCTGCAATCCTGACCGTCATCGGTTACCAGATCAACGATACGGTGGTTGTATTCGACCGCGTGCGTGAGAACACCGCCCTCTATCCGAAGAAGAACTTCTTCGACATCATCAACTCGTCAATCAACTCGACCTTGGGTCGTACGATCATGACATCGGGCTCTACCCTGTTGGTGTTGCTGAGCATCTTCTTCATCGGTGCAGAGTCGCTCCGCAGCTTCATCTTCGCAATGATCTTCGGTGTAATCATCGGTACCTGCGCAACAATCTTCATCGCAGCTCCGGTGGCCTACATCACCGACAGCCGTCGCAACAAAAAATCTGCCGCAACTACAAAATAATCAAAACAATAGCTCTCAATAATCAGGAGGCCGCGCTGATGCGCGGCCTCCTGTCGTTTTATATCAATCGGCCGTTATGGAGATAAGCGAGCAAATCATAAACCCAGAGAAAAAGCAGGCGTGACGGGGGCGGTAGCCGGGACGGGGGCGTCTCGCCCCCGTTGATGATTCCAACGAGGGAACCGAGATGGTGGTGTAAACCGGCGTCCTACGGAAGCCGCACGGGGTAGCGGGGACAGGTCGGACCTGTCTGACGGGTCGGGATTGAGGACACGGGGTGTAGGTAAGGTCATTAAGGTCGGTTAGGGTCATTAAGGAATGGGGGTGAGAGTGGTGTGTCAGGGATGATGATACCACATACCGCCCTGCTCGGGCTTGGCTGATATGGTAGCTTGTAGTGGCCGGGGTCTACGCCCGCTCCGCGGTCTGCGAACCCCGGTTAATAACATACACGAGCCTCCGGCTCTCCGCGTGGTGACGCCTGCCGGCCGGTGGGTGGCGATTATCGTGGTGGTGGCAATGACTGTCCGCAGTGGCCATACGAGATCTTCACTGTGTAGGAGGGTGTTGCAGAACTCAAAAAATGCCTCCAAAAAGTAGGGACGCACGGCTCGTGCGTCCGCTAACATATTGACTATCAAGTGTAACATTCGGACGCACGAGCCGTGCAATGTCACTAACTTAAGACTAAATTCCACGTTTA
>CAMWIJ010000062.1 GCA_947174275.1 uncultured Muribaculaceae bacterium | reverse complement strand
CGTGGAATTTAGTCTTAAGTTAGTGACATTGCACGAGCCGTGCGTCCCTACAATACGGGCACTGCAACCCCGTGGTTTTAATTTTCAAAATTCATACTTTATCGAAAAAATTACGGCCTGTTGTTGCAAACGGGGCGATGGCGCGTATTATAATCGAAAGCAATGAAAGAAGAACTCCTCACATCGGTATTTATGCGCATCAGGGAGCGTCTGCGAATGACAGCCCGGCGCATGGTCGACGACGAAGCTGTCGACGATGCCCTGCAAGACGCCTTCGTGCGTCTCTGGGGCAGACGCGGTGACTTCGATAGCGAGAGTGCCGTTGAGGGAGTGGCGGTGACAACGGTGCGCAACATCTGCATCGACACATTGCGCCGTGACGCAGTGCGCCGCCACGATAATATCGACGACAATCCGTCGGCTGCGGCCGTCACCGACAGCGGTGACACGCAGCAGGAACGGATGGAACTCTACGCCGAGGTCGCTGACCTGATTGAAAGACAGCTGTCGGAACGCGACCGACGCATTCTCTACCTTCGTGACCGCGATGGCTGGGAGATGCAGGATATAGCCATTGAGACCGGACTATCCGAAGCCAATGTGCGCGTAATCCTCTCCCGCTCCCGCAAAACAATACGTCAAATCTATCTGAAAAGAAAATCATTGACATGAACAGACACATAAATAATAATGACGTGAATGACGAACTGCTCCGTCTCGTCGACCGCTACTTCGAGGGTGAGACTTCGACAGCCGAGGAGCGCAGGCTCCGCACTCTGCTCGCTGCGTCAGACTCCGACGCCGAGGAGGTGAATGCCGCGCGTGCGGTGATGGGCGTGTTTTCCGCCGCCCGCCGCGCAGGCGATGACGCCGGAAGCGTCAAGTCGCCCCGCCGTCGCCGCCGTGCGTTACTTGCGGCTGTCTCCGTGGCGGCTTCCGTAGCCATCATAATCGGCGCTGCCCTGTCAGTGTCAGATATCTCCATCGGCAAGCAGCCTTCAGGCGGAACCATGATGCTGGCCTCAGATGCCGGAAACCGTCAGGGCCGTCATGACTCCATCGCCATGCTCATGAAGGGCGACGGCGATAACAGCAGGCTGGCACACCGCTCAGTGGCTATGGCTTCGGCAAGAGTCAACACTCCTGACAACCCTGATGATATCGCGGCTTTGATCAGCTCCGAGATGGGATGTATGGCCGAGGCTCAGCGCTCGGTGTATGAGTCGATAACAGATGACTTCGTGTCGATATCGGAAATAATGAAATAAGACTATAATGATGAAACGGATATTAACCTTACTGATGCTCTGGGCTATAGGCGCGTCGGCGGCGCTTGCTCAGGAACATCTTGCCACCAAGGCGCTATTCGACGGCAGATATCATGACGAGCCGCGCGCGAGCGAGACTCAGATTTCGGGAAGCAAGCTCCAGAAATATATGCTTTCGCTTTACCGCTCGCTCACACTGACCGACATGCCTGAAGCCGCTGCCGACATCGAGCCGCTGGTGACACGCGATGCCTCCAAGGCCATTGACCGCGAGGTGTCATATAGAGACGGCGGTCTGTATTACGGCTTCTATCAGCTGAAACCGCGCAGCGGGCTGCAACGCTACCTGTTCTATTTAAACCAGAACCGAAACGGCGGCAACAAAATCATACTCATATATCTTGAGGGACACGCCTCGCGCGACAAGATAAAGGAGATGCTGAAGTAAAGCCGTCGCAGAGTCAATCAACAACTTATCAAATCGTTACAAATATTTATGAAAGCCAGAATATTCGCAATAATGACAGTGATTGCCGCCTCGTCGGCATCGCTGGCCGCGCGCGACGGCAACAACATGCCTTCCGACACTCTCGCAGTTGTCAATAACGCGCATTCAGTAGTGGTGACCCGCTCGCCGTTGTCAAACAATATCACTGTGACCGGACAGGGTGATGACAGCAAGTTTTATTATTCGTATACATCAGAAAGAGTCGATTCAGCTGCCATAGCTGCTAAAGAGAATGAGGAATGGGGACTTTCCCTGCCGTTTCTGCGCGACTATCAGCGCAAAAAGAGTGAAGTCACATGGGGCGCGCACACCCAGATCGGTATCTGCATGCCGGTCGACGGTCCGCGCGGTCTTGACCAGTCGATTGATGTGGCAATGGGCAAGATTGTAGGTCTGAACTATACTCCGTGGGCCAAGGGTCCGACATTCTCGTTCGGCGCAGGTGTATTCGCCCAGAAGTTCGTGCTCCACGGCGGCCGTATGTTCGGCCGCGACGGCAAGTCGCTTGTCATGGTCGATCTGCCCGAGGGTGCGAAGGATACGCACGTGCGTTTGTTCAACTTCGGTTTCGAAATGCCATTTACCGTCACGCAGAATATATATAAAGACTTCAGTTTCTCGGCGGGCGTGGTGATGAAGTTCAATACCTACACCACGGCTTCCAATAAATACACTATCGACAACCGTTCCTACGAGCAGTCGATAAAGGAGCTGCAGCAGCGCATACTGACTTATGACATCTTCGGCGCCATCGGATGGGATGATTTCGCGCTTTATGTCCGCTATTCTCCGGTGTCGCTCTTCAACAATGGCTACGGCCCGCGGTTTGATGTAGTGTCGTTTGGTGTAAACTTTGGTTTCTAATCTTAACAGTCCAGCATATTATGAAAAGATATATACTTGCAGCCTCTCTCGCAATGATCACGGCAATGTCATCATCGGCAGCCGCAGACAATCCCGAAACACTGACGCAGCCCGTCGACACTGTGCTGTGCGTGAATAATGCATCCAAAGTCATTGTTACAGAAAATCACACAGGCGTGAGCGTAGAAGTCAAAGGTCTTGACAATGACAGCACTTATCACTCCACATGCATACTCCCTTACGAAGGCAACACGGTGATAAAGTCTCATCAGAATTTCTCAATGCCGTTCAGTCTGTCGGTCAATCAGTGCGACGACATGGTCGGCATGATAAACGGAGTGCATTTCGGCTTTACCGGTGCTGTCGGCGCTCCTGCGGAGATGAACACCCAGATGGGCAAGTCGTTTGAAATCGGTATCGACAATATCATATTCTATGCCCATAAGTTCGGTGCATCGAAACGCAATATGGTGCAGGTGGGTATGGGCGTCAACTGGCGCAACTACCGCATGACCGGTGAAAACCGTTTTGACATGGACAACGGCAATGCCATTGTCACCGGCTATCCTGAGGGCGCCGACGGCAAGTTCTCGCGCATTAAGGTGTTTTCGCTTACATTCCCGGTGGCATACACATATTATTCGCCGATAAAGGCAATCGGCAACTCGCGTCTGGGCTTCAGGGTCTCGGCATTGTTCAACTGGAACTCGCATGCGTCGATGCTCACCAAATATGAGCTTGCCGACGGCACAAGTGTCAAGGAAAACTACGATCGTATCGGCCATCGCAAATTCAGCATCGACCTCCAGTTAGGAGTGCAGCTTGCACCCGGAATCGGCCTCTATTTCAAATATTCACCCTACGACCTGTTTAAGGCCGACACCTCATCGCCCAAATTCCGGACGATATCGACAGGTATAGCCCTCGGATTCTGAACCGGGATCTATAATGGGGCGGGGGCGTCTCGCCCCCGTGGTAACTTTCTGTATAAGTATAATACCACGGGGGCGGGATGTCCCCGCCCCACTGCATTCTGCTACGGACAGTACCGTAACGAGAAAAATCTCAATGCTGCTAAAGGTAAACGGCATTGCGATTTTTCTCGTTCTTTACTATGTAGTTTCGATATCTATCTGAAAGCGCTTACGATAAAGACGGGTATCCAGATTGCGCACGCTATATAAAATGAAATAATCAATGCTGTAGTAAACTTGGGTTTACTTCGTCCGGACATTTTTGCTATTAGGTATAATACTAAATATATAAGCGGACATAGTATTACGGTTATCCAAAATTGTATACGCATTTTAATTGAAATTTTTAACCAAAAACCATTTTACGGCATATTATGCCGAACAAGGCAATTGCGGCTAACATCACTATGCCCCAGCCGATAACTTTAAGCGCGGATGTTGACGATAACTTGAATTTATCCGCAATCTTACTCCAGCCTTTCTTGCCGGATTTATCAAAAATCAGCGAGAAGATAAATACGATTACACCTATAATAAGTATATCTATCATAAGTAATATTTTAAAAGGCTTATGATTAATAATCAAATTCGTAGTCCGGAACAAGGTGCTGGCCAAATGGAGCGAAAGCTAAACCCATCAATTCAAAATGCTTGCTGCCTATTGGAATTCCGATTATGGTAATATAAAATGAAATTCCGATACCCAAGTGTAGTAGTGCCAGCCAGATACCTGCAAACGGTATCCATACAATATTGCAAATCAAGGATGCGATGCCCTTTGCCGTGGATTCTTCCCGTGATTCTACCGTTTTTCCAAAAGGAGCAAGACAGGAAATTCCGATTTTAATGCATTCATATCCGGCGGGTATGCCTATGACTGTGGCACACAGAAGCAAACCTCCCAGAATGTAAGCTATACAAATAGCAAAACCGCCAAGTGCAAAAAAGACAATGTCCATCAATACGTAAATAATTCGTTCAGTGACGTAAAGCCCATTCATGGTATTATATTTGTTTGATTGGCCGGCAGTCCTTCGACCGATTTATAAACAATAGAAACGTGGACTGACTTTGCCCGATTCTATTGAGAAGGTCGTAGGAAACCTATGATGAAGATGAGGGAAGTACAGCCCACGCTATAGCGCAGAACTGCTTTGTTATCCTCTCATCATTGTGAAAATTTCCTACGTTTTCTCAATAAGAGATAAGCAAAACATTTCTATTTAATGCAATATGTCTGTCGATGTGCCAATCGACATCGCAAATATAGTAATTATCTAATTATTGCCAAAATTTTGCGTATGTCTGAATTAAACAAAAGCACAAAAGCCTTGACAAGAGGACTGTACAAAATTTGACATTTTGTGCTCTTGTCGAGGCTTTTGTGCTTTTGTTAATATTTATTCTGTTTTATTTGTCTTTGCGTTTTGCAAGCTGGCGTTCGAGAGCTTCCATGGCGTTGTCAACGGCTTCTTCGAAGGTGTCGGCTGTCTTGTTCGCTACGATTTCGGGCTGCTGGGGCTCGCTTACTTTTATTATAACTTCTTTATTCATTGCCGATTCGGGTTTCACCACTTTGAGGGTGACGTCGACTGTGGCAATCGCAAATTCAGCATCGACCTCCAGTTAGGAGTGCAGCTTGCACCCGGAATCGGCCTCTATTTCAAATATTCACCCTACGACCTGTTTAAGGCCGACACATCATCGCCCAAATTCCGGACGATATCGACAGGTATTACTGTCGGTTTCTGATACCCCACTCCGGCTCCATAAAGATATAAAATATAATATAATATAATATAATATAATATAGTGCGGGTCAGACATGCAGAAAAGCAATTGTCTGACCCGCTATATATATCTGATTATGTTCCGTATTGATATTGAAAAAATGGTGAATTACGATTGTTTTACTCTATATCTCTGATTAGGATGATTGGGGATGGAAGGATATTCTCTTTCCAGAGTCCCTTTGGAAATCAGAGGCGGTAAAACATGGTTTCTAAGGTATGACTTATCTTTTCCGAGTATTGTTGTAAATTCTTGTATAGTACGCCATTTCTTGGCAATTTCATTAATCAGGCTTTCCATGTCTGCCTGACTAAGCCGCTTCTTTTTTTAAAGTATTTGTGCGTTATGGCTTGGTCTGTAATCATTCGTTAAGCTATCAACATTAGCATCTAAGCTGTCAACATTAGTATCCAAGCTGTCAACATTAGTATCCAAGCTACCAACATTATTATTAGAGCTGTCAACATTGGCATCGTTGGTTGTGACTTTGTGTTTTGCCGATCTGCTCGCAAGGATATATTTAGTGCCTCGACC
Organism: uncultured Muribaculaceae bacterium; assembly: GCA_947174275.1. Lineage (GTDB taxonomy): Bacteria > Bacteroidota > Bacteroidia > Bacteroidales > Muribaculaceae > JAGBWK01. The sequence goes on along the minus strand of CAMWIJ010000062.1, from coordinate 10,765 downwards.
ATATTCATCAGACAAAAGCAGTCCTTGTCTACATAAATGTTGCAGGAGTGCAGTTATATCAGACTTGTGAATACATAATGCATATCTCGTGGAAATCGGGTTGTAATAAATAGTGTACCTGAAAGTTGTGTAAAAAAACTTTCAGGTACACTATTTATTGCTGTTGCCTGTTGATGCGGTGTAGACGGGGATGGTGTCAGAATGGGAAGTTTATGCCGAAGTTGACTGCGGCGTTGCTGTTGAGGGGCACTCCCTGTTTTGCTGTGTGGCCGAGTGTGCGGTCCATTCCGAGGAACATGTTGAAGCCTGTGGTGTGGACGCTGAGCAGCCATCCGAAGCCTATGCCGTAAGTTCCGGCCACGGCATTGATGCCTGCCGAGAATGCTTTGCAAGGCGCTACGTTGGCCGACAGGCGGAAGTCGGTCCAGGTGAATTTTCCGGCAAAGCGGGTGGTGTTGAGCAATCCGAATTTGAGGCCGCGGTATACGGGGAGAGTGTATTCTGCTCCGATATTCATTGTTGTTGAAAGAGCCTGTGTGCGTGAGCCGCAGCTGCCTTTGTCGTCCATCTGATAGAGCACTGACAGGTCATCGCGGAATTTTTCCCACTCGTTTTTGAAACTGTTGTCGGCATCGTCGTCGGGATTGAATGTATATCGGTCGGTGGTGAATGTCTGCGGCCCGTCGGTGGTGGCGAGCTGAGTGTCGCTCCAGGAAATGAAACCCAGATCGAGCAGTGCGGCAGAGAATTTCCAGTCGTCGTTGAGCCGGAACTCGGCGCCGAGGTCGAGTCCGAGACCGAAGCCGTTGAGACCGTCGAAGGCGAAGTCAAGTCCGCTCACATACCGTCGGCCGGTGTTGTCGTTGATTTTGGTCTTGTAGGCGGTGCCTTTTATGTTGGTGCGCATCTCGGCGTCGGAAGTCACTGTCCAGCTGTCGGTGCCGAGGGTCAGGGTGGCGTTGTTGAGGCGTGCGTCCATTCCGGCTCCTCCGATGAGGAATTTCATTGCCGCGCCGACGCGCCACTGTTCGTTGATCTGTCGTGAGTGTCCGAGTGCCAGTTCGGCGTATGCCGATGCGTTGACCTGCATGTCGGAAATGTCGTAAGTCTGGTTGCTTATGCCCTCTTTTACAAGTGAGAACAGACTTTTGGGTATGCTGACGCCCATATTTGCGCGGGCGCTGATGCTTACGGTATTGTATCCGCCCCATGCTTTGAATCCTCCGCTGAGCAGGTTAATTCTGATGTCGGAGCCGATTTTGTTGTGGTCGGAGAGATTGCCCATCACTTCGGCGGCGCTTATGCCCGGATTGAGAAAGGTGGTGGTCTTTCCGTTAATGTTGTAGAGCACGTCGCTCACATGCAGGTTTCCGCGCATCGCCACGTTGATGTTGCCGAGTCCGGGCATCGCCACGAAGTTGAAGTCGTTGCCTTTGGCGGGGTTGAACTGATATCCGTAAGTGTATCCGTCGACAAAATATCCCGATTGTGTCGACTGCGCGCTGACCGCGCATACGCCGGCCAACAGTGCGCCGGCTATTGCCGTATATGTTTTTTTCATTGTTTGACCGGTTTTTAAAGTTCTTTGATATATTCGCCTGTCACGCGTGCCTTGACATCTTTGAGCGAGATGCTCATCTGCGGAGTCAGCACTTTGCTGTCGTCGCTCTTGACTTTCACGATGTAGCGGAGTCCGTCGAGCCGGCTGACGGTGCCGTTCATGGTGAGTGTTATCTGCTGATTCTGAGCCATCGGCTGCAGTGTGGTGCCGGTTATCTCGACGTTGCCTATGCGGTTGCCGTCGGCGTCGATGGGGTAGGCTGTGAGTTCGGCTTCGACGGGGAGGTCAGTGTCGGCAGTGGCGGTGACGGTCAGTGCAGAGATTGTCACGGCGTCGAGATCCTCGCTTCCCCATCCGTCCATTGTGCCGGTATAGGCTATTGTGGAGCCGTCGACAAGCGCCAGCGGCGCGTAGAATGTGTATTCGCCGGTGACGGCGCCGAGCTGCTCGCTGAGCACTATGTCGCTGACATGCTGCACGGGGAGCTGCGGGTTGTCGAGGGTGATTGACAGGCGGCGGGGCAGTCCGTCGCCGCTGAGCACATCGCTAAGGGCTTTGTAGCCGACCCATTGGGTGCGGCCTGCGCCGTCAACGTAATATCTGTCAGGTTTCTGCGGCGACAGGCAGAAGTAGTAGCGTCGGTTGGCCCCGTTGGTGCTGATGTCGAAATAGCCGGGGGCGTCGAGCGAATAGCTGCCTGTCAGACCGTTTTCGCTGTATGACGATATGGTCATGCCGGTTCTCGCGGTGAGGGCGTATCTGCACAGCGGGTCGTCGATGTCAAGATAGATCTGCGGATTTGCGATGCGTATGTCGGTGCCAGCCTGCGACAGGAAGTCGGGGAGCGATGACAGGTCCACGTTGTCGAAGTCGCAGCCATTGATGTCATATTTTATCTCGCCGGAGAAGGTGGTGGCTTTTATGCGGCTCATTTCATAGCGGGTGTCGATATGGATGAGCGCAAGGCCGGTCGATGAGTTGACAAGGCTCAGCATGCCCCCTTCAACGGCGCATTCGCCGGTAAGTGTGGCGGTGTGTGACGGGTAGTCGTAGATGACGCCTGCTTCGGCGGCGTTGATTGAAATTGCCTCGATGCTTACGGAGGCGACGCCGTTGACAAATTCGACTGTTCCGGCCTGATAGAGTCCGGTCGCGCTGTCATAGCGGTCGTTGTTTCGGGCAAGCGTGAGACCCTTCGGCAGCCTGAACACGAGGTCGGTCACTGTGCCGGTCACTGTGCCGGTCACAGCGCCGGGAGTGGTGCCGGCAAGTTCGCGCAGTGTCATTGTGATTGTCACGGTCCAGTTTGTGCCTATTTCTTCGACTGACACAATGCAGTCGGTGACCGCGGTGGTGCGGTAGTCAAAGGAACTCGAGCCGGAGCTGATGTCGTAGAGGTTTTCGGCGGGAATGAGCACGCATGTGTGTGTCGAGCTGTCGATGGCGGGGGCTGCCATGTCGATGGCGTTGATGCGTACGGGGTCGGAACTGAATGTGCCTGTTTTCACTACGGCATACTGTCCGTCGATTACTTCGATGCTTTCTCCCTCTTTGAGGTTGATGATGCTTTCGAGCGTCACAGCGTCGATGTTGACCGGCACGACAAGGTCGTTGACCTTGATGCCGGCTGTGGTGTCGATGTCGGAAAGGTCATATTTGTCATCGACGCATCCGGTGAGTGCGACTGTTGTCAGGGCAGCGAACGCCGTTCCCCTGATAATTGATAAATTCATAAAGGCAAAATGATTTTGACTGTTATTGATAATGATTGTGTAAATGATTGTGGTTTAAAAAAATTCAAAAGGTTTTCAGAAAAAGGTTTCCAAAGGCTTAAGAATTGATTTTAAAGGTTGTGGTATTGGTTTAGTTGAGTGCAAATATAACGACTTTATGTTGTAATTTCAAATTATTCACATAAAATGTGTTAATTATGTGATGGCCGGAAAATGAAAATACCCGGCGGCGGTGATGCGGCCGGGTATTGTGCTGTTTTTGTGGCGTGTGTCAGGCGTTACAGCGATGACAGCCTGGTGTTAGTATGTTATTTGTCTTTGCGTTTCTCGAGTTGTCGGTCGAGAGCCTCCATTGCGTTGTCAACGGCTTCTTCGAAGGTGTCGGCTGTCTTGTTGGCTACGAGTTCGGGCTGCTGCGGCTCGGTTATTTTTATGATAACTTCCTTGTTCATTGCCGATTCGGGTTTCACCACCTTGAGGGTGACATCGATTGTGGTGATTGCTTCGTTGCGGCGGGCAAGACGCTCGGCTTTCTTGTTAATGAAAGCGGTAAGCCGGTCGGCGATGTCGAAATGGATTGCTTGAATACGAACTTCCATATTATCCTCCTTTTTTTTGTGCGCGCGGATGCGCAAGTTGATAATTTTGTTTTAATTCACGGTAAGATATATGTGTGTATATCTGAGTTGTAGATAGCGAAGTGTGGCCGAGCAACTGTTGCACGGCGTTGAGGTCGGCTCCGTTGTTGAGCATGTCGGTGGCAAAGGTGTGGCGCAATACGTGCGGCGACCGTTTGGTCGCGTGTATCTCGTTAGGGTCAAGCTCTTTGCCCACGATGTTGTTGACCAGGCGGGGGTAGAGTGGCTCACCGTGACGGCGTGTCAGAAAGTATGGAGCGTCGGCGATGCCGGCTTCCTCGCGTAGTGTGCGGTAGTGCTCGATCATAGTTTTCAGTTCATTGCCAAATGGGATGACTCTTTCCTTATTACGCTTTCCGAGCACTTTTAGTTCGCCGCGGCCGGTGTCGATATTTCGGTCGAGCAGGCCAATAAGTTCGGCGCGTCGCATGCCGGTGGAATATATCAGCATAATCATCAGCCGGTTGCGGCATGCGATTATGTCGGCGGTGTCGTATGGGCTGTCGAGCAGCGCGTTGATTTCTTCCGTGCGGATAAATGTCGGTAGCGAAGCTGTAGGCCGGGCTATTGAAATGTCGGTGGCGGGATTGCGGTCGGTGGCTCCGATGAGTGCCAGATATCGGTAGAATGACCGCAGAGACTGGACCTTGCGGCGCAGGGTGCGGCGTGTGTCGCCTTGGCGTGAGCGGAATGCCAGCCATGCTCTGACGTCGCTGTTTGTGGCGGCCACGGGGTCGAAGCTGTCGGCTGAGCCGTGGGTGCAGAAGTCGGCGAAGCGGTTTATGTCGAGCGAATAAGCCGAAACGGTGTGAACCGAATAATTCAGTTCACACCGTAAATATGTCAGATAACGGTCTATCAGCATAGTCTCGTCCAATTCCGGTTTCCACTGGCCGCTGCGTTGCGGTATCGCAGTTTTGAAATTACACGAATATAGACTATTATTTTCTATTTTCCAAATAATGGCGTGAAAAATGCAGGCAAAAATTTATTGCCGGCTTAAAATGAAAGAGGCGTGCCCGAGCGGTACGCCTCTTTTCTGTGGTGGTTATCTGTCTGAGTGTCAGAGTATGATTTTGACTGTGCGTGTGCCGGCTCTGACGATGTAGACGCCTGCACATACAGGTATCTCGGCATGGCGTGAGGTGAGTGAGGCCACGCATCGTCCGTCGGCGGTGTAGACAGCTACGGGGATTTCCGTCGCGGCGGTGATGATAATTTTTCCGTCAGTTGTGCGTATGTCGGCTTCCATGTTGCTGTCGGTGAGGTTGTCGATGCCGCTTGACAGGTCATTTACGGTGATGTTGTCGACATAAATGAAGCGCATGCCTCCGAAGCATTCGCCAAGCAGGCCGAGGCGCACGTTGCGGCTCTTGTAATCAGCCAGCGGAGCGGTGAGCAGCACCCACTCGTCGGCGGCATCGTCAACGCTGCCCAGGTCGATCCACTCGCCGTTGTCTTTTTGCAGCTGGAGAGTGAGACGGGTGTTGCCTCCGGGCAGATATACGTAGGCGCTTGCCTGAGGTTTCACTGTGTTGGAGATGTCGATTTTGGGTCCGGCCCAGCGGCTTGACGCGGCGCTGTAGGCTGTCATGTCGGCGGCTCCGCCGTCATTGTCGTAGGTGTAGTCGGCGCGTGCTGCCCATGAAGTGTCGTAGCTTTTGCCTGATACCGTTTCCTTTATCCATGGTGAGGTGGATGCTGCGGCGCCGGCAAATGACTCGGCGTAGGGCATGGCGTAGGGCTTGCCGGCAAGTATTTCGTTGGAGGCAGTGGCGGGGGCGGTGGCGTTGTCGGAGTAGGCGGCGACAACCTTTACGGAGTAGATTGCCTGGGTGCCTTCCTGAGTGACAGGTATTTCGGCTGATGTGCCCTTGATGCCTGTCTTGATGATTTCGTTTCCGGTGGCTGAGATGACGGTGTATATCACATTGGCTTCATCTACATAGCCGCCGTTGATGCCTTCGCCTGATGCTGTCCAGCTGACGAGTCCGCGGCCATCGTTGCAGTCTGTGAGTGTTACATCTGACGGAGCGGCCGGAGTGTCGATGCCGACGAAAACGGTTGTCTCGGCCGTCTCGCCTGTGCCTTCGCTGTTGGCGAACCATACGGCGTAGGTATAGATGCCCGACCCGGCGATATTTTCATCATTTATTGCGGTGTCGGCGCCGGGTGCGATAGTGCCGGAGTGGATTTCTGTCTCTCCGCGGAGCACAGTGAAGCTCAGCTCTTCCTGACCGAGCTGCTCGCCGGCGGCAGTCAGTGAGGGAGCGGTGATCTTGATGCATGCGTTAAGTGCGCCTGAAGCGCCGGGAGTGACATCAAACATGTCGGCGGCAGCGGGCACTGCGGTAGATTTTCCTGCCGAGAGAACTACATTGTCAATGGTGAATGTGCCTTGTCTTTGGGCGCTTACGATGTGGAAACCGATATAATATTTGCCGTCGGCTTCAGGTTTTACGGTGACTTTCTCGTTGGTCACATTGCGGCTGTCGTTGGCAAATGATATCGGGGTGTCGGTGACAGCTGTGGCTGCTTCGGCTTCCGGACTTGATGCGATTACTACTTCTATCAAGTTGGTGTAGCTGGAGCTTGTGTTGTAGCCGTCAAAACTGAGTTCGTAGCTGTTGCCACCCTTCAGATTGAATGCGGGCATGAAAAGATAGTCGTCAGCGCCTGTTGTGGTCGACTGGCGGTATTTGGCCGATTTGACCGAATAATACCAGGTGTTGTTGTCTTTGTTGGCGTCGACGATGGTGTAGAGGTCGAGGGCATCGGCCTCGTTGAAATCCTGGCTGTAGGGCGGGGTAACGGCAGAGCCTGTCACTACGGAGTTGGATGATGCTTCGTCGCCGATGACATCGCCGTTGATTGCCGATACTTTATAATATGTGCTGCGAAGGTTGTCGTCGGTCACTGTCTCGGTGTAGGTGGTTGACGGGTGTGCCTCGGCCACAACTACATCTTCGGGCATGCGTATTATACGGTAGCGGAGTCCGTCGGCCGATATCAGTCCGTTGAAATGGCCTGTTGCGGGAGCTTCCCATGTGAGGGTGTTGACTCCGTTTTCATATTTCAGTGTGACATTGGCTGCGGCGAGCATCTTGTCATATCCGGCATATACATCTTTGATTTCCGCCGGGCCGGTGAGTTCGCCCTTGCTGATGGATACCGACAGCTGTGCAGCTCCGGAAGCGCCTGCGTCGACGGTCTCGGCCACATGGGCGCCTGCCGTTGCTGTGCCGCTTCTGACAATGGTTTCCGCGCCTTTGACCTCGATGCTCCATGTCAGTGAGCCTGTCAGAGCCGAGCCGTCATAGCTTGTCGCGGGCATGTCGAACTGCACGTCGAGCAGATGGTCGGGGCGCGCGGTCGCTGTGAGATTTGCGGCCGGCGAGGGCGCTGCGTCATCATATTCCTCAGCGTCAATGGTGGCGGCCACGACTTCGTCACCGTTGGGAAATGCTCCGATTAGTGTCGCTTTTCCTGTAGCGAGGTCTACTTCATAGAGGTTGGCTTCTTCTGTCTGTGTGTTGGCAAGCCAATAGAATGTGCCATGGGCGGGGTCGATTACGGCCGATTGGTCGTAATAGGGGCGTACGCCGGTGTCGCCGACAAGTGTCTGCGTGCCGGTAGTCTTGTCGACCTTTACGAGATATCCGCCGTCGGTCGATGTCGTCGACGAGCTCGCGGTGATGCCCCAGAGCTGTCCCTCCTTGTCAAAGGCCATTGCAATCAGCGGGGCTGTCATGTCGCCGACTGTGGTCTTGGTGTTTTCGGCAAGATTCCATATCTTCAGCTTCACCGACAATGTCTTGTCGGCCGCATTATATTCATATCCGCTTGAATATACGTCGCCGCTGACCGGATCGACGGCGCTTGATACGGCCGCATGGCTGTAAGCGACAGCAAGGTCGTAGCCCATCGATGTCGAGCTTATCTGTGCGCCTGTGACGAGGTCGTAGACGTAGTAACGCGCTGAGCTCACGTAGCCGTAAGCGATTTCGTAGCTGTAGGTGTAGAGGCGGTTGTCAACGGCCACGCTGCCGCCGTTGGCATAGAGGCGGGGCATCGAGGTGAGCTGCCGGCGACTGACCGGTGCTTTTACCGTATAGGAATATAGTCCGGTGTTTTCGGTGCTTCTGTCATTGTCATACATCATTACGCCTTTGATGCGCAGATTGTCGAGCGAAGCCGAGCGGTGCGGCCCGTCAGCCGACAATGTTGACGGCCAGACCGAACACACGGCCAGGGCAAAAACTGTGATAAATTTTCTCATGATCGGTTTGTAATAATAGGTTTTTTAATGTATACAAATTGTATATTTGCAACAAAGATAGTAAATAATAGTGCATAATGAAAAAATATTAGCACAAATTAGGTCAAGATGAAATAATATGTGGTCAAATGCAGAAATATGATATTTTGAGCCGAGAAACCGGTTGCGGAACCCATAAAGTGCGCATTAAGGTGTATAAAAAATACCGGAACAGGATTGATTTCCTGCTCCGGCATGGATTGCTCAGTGACGCAAAAGCTTTATTGGCCTTGCGGCGCTGTATTGAATAGTCAAGAAGGGGAGGGGATTATTCCTCGATAGTGCGGAGTTTCTGTACGTAAACAGCCTTCATCATTTTCTTGCGGTTGGCAACTGAGGGTTTCTCAAATGCCTGACGGCTGCGAAGTTCTTTTACGATACCGGTTTTTTCAAATTTACGTTTGAATTTTTTGAGAGCTTTTTCGATGTTCTCACCTTCTTTTACTTGTACGATAATCATATCTGTGATTTGGTTTTATAGTTGATTTTGATTTATTTACAATTTATTATGCGTTTTGCGGGGCAAAATTAAGCATAGTTTTCGACACGGCAAAACTTTTTCGCCTGATTTTTTGATTATTGCGAAAAATTTTGCTTCGACGGGTCGAAACTTCAAGTAGTCGGTTGTCAAGTTTTAGCTTTTATCTGTCGATATTATGCCACCTCCAATCTATCTATGCTTAGAAACTGTTTAAAATTTATATCACTTTGCCTTTGAGAGTCTTGTCGGAGTCTTTTTGTTTATTCTTCGGTCACGTAGCTACGGCTACGCTCCCTCATCACAAACAAAAATAAATCCGACAATCCCTCTCAAAATCTGTATCATATAAATTTAAACAGTTTCTTAATATATTGTTGTTTAATTCAAAATCGTTATCTTCCGTTACATCAGAATTCGGCGTTGCCCGGGGTGCGGGGGAAGGGAATCACGTCGCGGATGTTTGTCATGCCGGTGACGAAGAGCACGAGACGTTCGAATCCGAGTCCGAAGCCTGAGTGAGGCACTGTGCCGAAGCGGCGGGTGTCGAGATACCACCACATGTCTTTCATCGGAATGTCGAGTTGCTCGATGCGCTCCATCAGTTTGTCGTAGTTCTCCTCACGCTCCGAGCCGCCGATGATTTCTCCGATTTTGGGGAAGAGCACATCCATGGCGCGCACTGTCTTGCCGTCGTCGTTCTGCTTCATGTAGAAAGCTTTGATTTCTTTGGGATAGTCGGTGAGGATTACGGGACGTTTGAAGTGCTCCTCGACGAGGAAACGCTCATGCTCGCTCTGCAGGTCGGCGCCCCAGTAGACGGGGAATTCGAATTTCTTGCCTGACTCCTCGAGTATTTTCACACCCTCGGTGTAGGTAAGGCGCACGAAGTCGCTTGCGAGCACACCTTCCAGACGCGAGATGAGCTCTTTGTCATACATCTCGTTGAGGAATTCGATGTCGTCGCGGCAGTTTTCAAGCGCGTAGCTGATGCAGTATTTGATGAAGTCTTCGGCGAGCTCCATGTTGTCGTTGATGTCGTTGAACGCTACTTCGGGTTCAATCATCCAGAACTCGGCCAAGTGGCGCGGTGTGTTGGAGTTTTCGGCACGGAATGTGGGACCGAAAGTGTAGATTGCGCCGAGCGCAGTGGCGCCGAGCTCTCCTTCAAGCTGTCCCGACACGGTCAGCGCGGTGGTCTTGCCGAAGAAGTCTTGTGTGTAGTCAACCTTTCCCTCTTCGTTGCGCGGCGGGTTCTCAAGGTCAAGAGTGGTGACCTGGAACATGGCGCCGGCTCCTTCGCAGTCGCTGGCGGTGATCAGAGGAGTGTGGAGATAGAAAAATCCTCTCTCGCGGAAGAATTTGTGGATGGCGAAGGCAAGAGCCGAGCGTACGCGCAACACTGCTCCGAACGTGTTGGTGCGCGGGCGCAGATGGGCTATCTCGCGCAGGAACTCGAGCGTGTGACCTTTCTTCTGCAAGGGGTATTTCTCGGGGTCGGCGCCGCCGTAGAGTTCGAGCATGTCGGCCTGTATCTCGCATGTCTGGCCTTTGCCCATCGACTCGACGAGCGTGCCGGCTACATGAATGGCCGAGCCGGTCGATACGGCCTTGAGCTGCTCTTCGTCGAATTTGGCGAGGTCAAACACTATCTGTATGTTGCGGATAGTGGAACCGTCGTTGAGGGCCACGAACTGCACGTGCTTGTTGCCGCGGCGTGTGCGCACCCATCCTTTGACACTGACCTCCTTGCCGAGCATTTCCGGCTTGAAGAGGTCGACTATTTTAGTTCTTTTCATTGCAGTTTTACTTTTTAATGGTGACGCATTGTGGCGTCGGATTATTCAAACGAACCCATTTTGAGGTAGTTGACTTCCTCCTGAGTGAGGTAACGCCAGCGGCCGCGGGGCAGATTTTTCTTGGTCAGTCCGGCGAAGTACACGCGGTCGAGCTTGGTGACATGATAGCCCAGCGACTCGAATATGCGGCGCACGATGCGGTTGCGGCCGGAGTGGATCTCGATGCCGGCCTGGTTGC
>CAMWIJ010000061.1 GCA_947174275.1 uncultured Muribaculaceae bacterium | reverse complement strand
GGTAAATTTTCCTGCGCATATCCAGTCTGACGGCGGTTTGGAAATGATAGTGGCGTTTTTCTAATGTTTGGCGATTGCATCGAAATTGTCAAGAGCCCATTCAATGAGATTGCCAAGCAACGGCATAAGACTCTTGCCAAGATCTGTCAGCGAATACTCCACTTTAGGAGGAATCTCGGCATACAGTTTTCTTGAAATCAGACCATCGGCTTCAAGGCTTTTCAGAGTTTCTGTGAGAACTTTCGGGGATATGTCCGGAATTGCCCTCCCGATTTCATTAAAGCGGGTTGCCTCGTTCTCTGCAAGGACACAGAGAACGAGCATGGTCCATTTGCCTGAAAACCGGCTTACGACATTTCTGACCGGACATGATGCGATGCCCGTATATTTTTTCAAATTTTCTTTCAGTGGTAATGCGTTCATACTCAGAAATAGTTACCTGAATGTAAGCGCATTACGTTCGGGTAACGTCTTGCATGGTTCAAAAACATCATTTAACTTTGCACTATCAAAACGAAAGCGGCTTACTGCTGCAAAGTTAATAATTTAATTTTAAGCAAAAAAATATGAGCGAAATCAAAACTATCAATTCCGGCAATAAATTCGCCCACACATCCGTCGGCTCACTGAGCAGCATTGAGGGAAAACATTTTATAAAGGAAGCCACAGGCGCCACTTCATGCGAAATATCATTCGGCACCCTGCCATCCGGCGCAGCCGTACCATTCTTCCACAGCCACAAAGCCAACGAAGAAAACTACATCATTTTGTCCGGATCCGGCAAGTTTCAGGTTGACGACAATATTTTTGATATTGCGGAAGGTTCCGTAATCCGAGTGTCGGCCGACTGCGACCGCAATCTCAAGTGCACATCAACCGAACCAATGACCTACATCTGCATACAGGCCAAAGAAAACAGCCTCGGCGATTACACCATGACCGATGCCGAGATAACCGAACGGCGCAACCTGCTCTGATCGACAAAAGCCGTTCACCCTAAGCAAATACGATGCGACGCAATCTGACATAATGGCATACGCCGGTCATTATCCCCTGACAGTCAGCATATACCCGATGCCTCGCTGATTTATCAATGATATTGACGGATCATAACGCAGATATTGACGGAGCTTGTGAATAAACCCGTGTAACGAATTCCGGCTGTACGGATCATCCCGCTGCCATATAAGCTGCATCATTGTCGATGCAGCCACAGTTTGACCGGCATTCACCGCAAGCTCCTTTAATAACTTTGCCTCAATAAGAGTCAGTTCCACACCCTCGTCATTAAGAAACGACAGCCTTTGTGTCGACATATCAAGAACATACTTCCCTATCTCAAACCGATTGCTCTCCTCACGGATATTTCTGCGAAGCAGCGCCTTGATGCGCACAATAAGTTCCAGCATTTTAAACGGCTTCTTCAGATAATCGTTTCCCCCAAGTTCAAATCCCTCCACAATATCATCAATCTCTGACTTCGCCGTGAGAAACAGCAACGGAACACTCCGGCTGAGCTGCCTTATTCTACGGCCCATCTCAAACCCGTCCATGCGTGGCATCATGACATCTGCCACTATCAGGTCTGCACCATGCCTGGCAAACATTCGCAATCCATCGTCTCCGTTGCTTGCCGTTACAACCTCAAAACCGTCGCGCCGCAAAGTCTCGGATACAATCATTGACAGAGTGGCATCATCCTCCACCAGCAATATCCTCCCGCCTCGGGCTTCCGCCTCGTTATTCTTACTCATTATTCTCCGAATTTTATAGTGAATATGCTACCCTTGCCTACCCTGCTTTCCACGCCTATACTCCATCCGTGCTTCTCTACAATCGATTTGACATAAAACAAACCGATGCCATATCCCCGCACATCACTCCTGTCCCCATGCGGCACACGATAGAACTTATTGAAAATATCAGGCAGCGACTTCGCCGGAATACCATTCCCGTTATCCGCGACCGACACTCCCGCTCCGTCTGCCCTTATTTCAATCGAAACGGCTTCTCCTGAATACTTGATACTGTTGTCTATCAGATTGCCTATGACATTCGAGAAATGCGTCGGATCTGCATCGACGGTCACATCTTCCCGACAATCCAAAGTTATATCACACGGTTTGTCTGCACGCAAACGTTGCTCATCGACAACCGTCGCCAACATCTCACGCAGATTTATCCTCTCCTTTGCCATGACAAGACGCTTCCTCCGCTCCATGCTCATAGCAAGGATATTCTCCACCAGCCCCGCAAGTTTTGACAATTGTTCAAGAGCTGCCGAAAGATACTTCCTCGTCCGCTCCTCATCTTTCGGGTCAGGAAACTGCAGCAATGAATCATTGGCCGCATACGCGATTGCTATCGGAGTCTTGAGCTCATGGGTCATATTGTTGGTGAAATCATCCTTCATCTCCTCGATAGTACGCAACCGCTTTATGACATGGAGAAGATACCAGAACCCGAATGTCAGCACAAGAGCTATGAGCGCGGAAGTGACTATGACTCCGCTCATCTCGCCGAATATATTCTTTGTTAGAGGAGAGATATAGGCATAATATGTCAGTTCTCCGTTCACCCTATACTCTATCTCCCATAAACCCGACGAATACTCTGACACATCGTCCGGACCTGAAATATACACCTCATCCGGATAATAACCCGAAAAATTTAGATCGCGGCGAAACGCCTCCTCCATCCTTGCGATATCAGCCTGCCCGGCCTGACCCCCGTAATAATCATGGAGATGCTGCGCTATCATCGACATAATCTGCTTGTCCACACGCCTGAAACCCTGTGAATAATCCATCTCTCGCAACTCCTCCGCACTCATCGTCGAGCCTACATCCGATTTCTGCAACCCAATCTGTATCCACACCAGATCATCGTCATCCGTAAGTCCGGCGTCAGCAATCCTGTCAACCATCTCAATCTGGTCCGCACGGCTCAGACATTGCTCGACATCGCTTATATAACGCTCTTTTATCGAATTATATAATTGTATCATGAATATCATGTTGGCGACAAACAACATCCCAACGATGACACGCATACAAGTAAGTATCAGCTTAAAATGTTTCATATCAGTACAAAGTTACTGAATTCCTGTCAATCACAGCATAGCCCGATCGCAAGATTAAGACTAAATAAGGAAGAATAAGAATTGAATAAGACAGTACTGCCTAATTTCGCGCCATGAAACATTATATACTCCCATTGATTATGCTCCCTTTCATCGCACAGGGGCAAAACGCCGAGTCTGATACAATAACCGTCAAAGAACTCGGAGAGATTACTGTCGTAGCCGATGCTCAGCGCACAAGCGCGACAAAGACTGTCTATATTCCTACCGGCAATCAGAAATCGACCGCCTCCGACGGAGTTTCCTTGCTGTCAAGAATGAACATCCCTCAACTAAGCGTCAATCCGATAACTGAAACGGTAAAGACTGCCGACAATCAAGGCGTCAGCCTTTTTATAAACTTTCATCCGGCAACAAACGAGGATGTCAGCGGACTGAATCCCGGTGACGTGAAGCGGGTGGAATATCTTGACTTTCCGACAGATCCGCGATTTCTACGAGCACAACATGTTGTAAATTTCATCACTCATTCTTATTCCTACGGAGGTTACACAAAGCTCAGCGGCAAAGAACGCCTCATGATACGCAGTGGTGAGGCTTCGGTGTATTCCAAGTTCGCCTGCCGCAAGATGGAATACGATGTCATGGTGTCGGGCGACTACGACTATAACTCTCATATCGGCTCTGTTTCAGACGAAACATACCGACTGGAGTCCGGAACTATCAGACGCACAAGCGGTACAGAGACAGGAAAACAGCATCAGCGAGGCTTTTACTCGGCATTACGGGTCTCATGGAACAAGAGTGATAATTTAACATTCCGCAATCTCGTTTCATATCGTCGAATCAACACTCCGATAAACCACACGTCAGGTTACGTCAGTTTTTCGAGTCTGTATCCTTCGGAAACATATCATACGGAATCACCTTCTACAAACAATGCCGTCGGCTGGGATAGCGAACTGTATGCTATGCTGGGCAGAGGATGGTCGATCAACGGAAACTTTCAGGCTGAATCCGCCGGGAACAACACTTCATCAAACTATTACGCAGGAACAGAATCTATCGAAAATCTTGCAGATGAAGACTCTTGGTTTTTGCGAGGCTCAATACAGGTCAACAAATCATTGTCAGATAAATTCACGTTATTCTCAAATGTCCTGTCCGGCGGCGGGCGCACACATATCGCTTACACAGGCTCAAGCAATGCCGTCAACCGGTTCCGTCAAGGTTTTACTGGAATAACCGTCGGCATGTCAATGAATTATCAGAAAGTATCCGGAAGCATCGACGGAGGCTATGCGTTCGAGTCAAACTATATCAACGGCAAAACTATGGACGACCGCTATCCGTTCACCCACATCAATTTGCAGTATGCCCCTAATCAGAGAAATTCAATCAGTCTATGGTTTCAGTATGCCACTTTTTCGCCTGATGCCACAATGAAGAACCCCAATATAATCCGGCAATCCGAACTGATGTATATTTCCGGCAATCCCGATCTTAAGTGTTCGCGAAACACTTCCGCAAATATAAGTTATACATGGCTTCCAAGCAATAAATGGCAGCTATCTGCTTACGCGACGATGTTCCTCATCTCCAACCGACAGATAGCGGTCTATACTCCTGATGGACCAGACGGAATGATGCTAAAGAAATATCAGAATGACGGAGATTACAATCACGGGCAGATTGGAGCCAACCTTACCGGAAAGTTTCTGGACGGAAGGCTATCCTTTTCTATTTCTCCACGACTGTTGCTCTATCAGACAACCGGAAGCAACAGCATATCTCATTACCCGTTTACTGCCAGCCTCAATGTCAACTATTATCTTGGCAAATTCTTCTTAAATGCCAGTTACGACACCGGCAACAGTTATGTTGATGGAGAGAACGCCTTTCTACGGAAGCTGCCTATGGGCTATTCACTGACCGCCGGATGGGCCTACGCCGGCTGGAACCTGCAATTGTCATTAGTCAATCCATTTCAGTCATCATGGCAACTCAGCAAAGACACTTTGGCCACACGATGGTATGACAGCACCGTCACTCAACTCGGCTCCGACTACCACCGCCGCATATCACTCTCGGTCACATACACCTTCAGCTACGGCAAAAAAGTCAGAGCCTCCGACCCCATTCAAAGCAACAAAAACATATCCTCTTCAATATTGAGATAGACACATCATCAGCATTTCCTGAGATTGGGAAGAAACACCGCAGCGATGCCAAACAACGGAGCCAAAGTGCACCCCCTGAACACAGCCTCAATGCCATACATATCCGCAAAATTGCCGATTAGCGCCGACGCCACTCCCCCGATGCCGAACGCAAAACCGAAGAAAAGACCCGACACCAGACCCAGATGATTAGGCAGAAGCTCCTGCGAATAAAGCAATATAGCCGGAAAAGCCGACGACAGCATGAAACCCGCCAGAAAACTGCACACCACAGCCCCCCACAGCGACACATGCGGCAACAACAAAGCAAACGGAGCCGCACCCAATATCGAAACCCATATCACCACCTTGCGCCCGTACTTGTCGCCAAACGGACCGCCAACAAGCGTGCCCGCCGCAGTCGACACAACAAAAACAAAAAGCAATATCTGCGACATCGACACCCCGACACCAAACTCATCCATCACAAAAAACGTATAATAGCTCGTCATGCACGCCATAAACGTATACTTCGATATGATAAGCACCATCAGCACCACAACCGTCGCTATCGTCCTGCCCTTGCTCAAAGGCATCGGACGACGAAGATCCACACGCGCCGCAAGCGACTTCTGCTGCGCGATATACACCCCGAACCATCTCACAATCGGACGCATCACCGCAAACGCCACTGCCGAAACCACCAGAAACCAAAGCACACACGTGCGGCTGAACGGAGCCACAATCAGCGCCACAAGCAAAGGCCCCACCGAGCTCCCGAAATTTCCCCCGACCTGAAAAACCGACTGCGCAAGACCACGCTTGCCACCGCTGCACACCGACGTAATCCGCGACGCCTCCGGATGAAGTATCGACGAACCCACACCCACAAAAGCCACCGTCAGCAACAACAGATTGAAATCCGACACAAACGCAAGCATACAGATACCAGCCGTCGTAAAACCCATACCGATCCACAGACTGTACGGACGGGGATACCTGTCAAAAAAATAACCCACCACAGGCTGCAACAGCGACGCCGCCAACTGATACACAAGCGTCACAAGACCGATCTGCGCGAAATCCATACCCAGATCACTCTTCAAAATCGGATACAGCGCCGTAATCACAGCCTGAAGTATATCATTGCAGCAATGCGCCGCACACAGACACAACAGCAGACCCAACGGCACATTCCGCAACTGCCCTTTCAACCTTGACACTAAATTACCCATTACTTACCTTATAAAATCGTATAATCGAAACTCTTCAGCCGCAAAGTTACAAATTTTCCACCTGAAAATGGCACATTTTCATACACCGCGAATACAAACACCCCGATTAATACAGTCACTTATGTCATTTTTCGCTATCTTTGCAGACTCAAAAACACCACTCGCATGATAACCGACAAAACAAAACGCAACATCTGGCTGACACTCGCCATATTCTCGCTCGTCTCAGTAACCCACCGCGCAACAAGCCTCGCAAACGGCAACGCACCTTGGTGGCACCTCGCCTCATCGATAATCATATCAGCCGCATGCATAAAATTCTATCTCCAATACCGCCGTCAGGCCGCAAATCCATCCGAAAAATGAAACAACCCAACACCCCGCAGCACTCTCACTGCGCCGACACCGACATCGACATCGACTCACTTGAGCAACTCGGACTCGACAGCTGCGGCGACTGAGCATCAATCCGTCACCCCGGCCGGCAAACCACGCCGCCAGCGCACAAACAACGCCAGAAACACCATCGCCACCACACCCGAAACCGCCACAGCAACATCAACCGGAAGCCCCGCCCCCGGCCTCGGCTCACCCGACGGCGCAAACAAAATATAACTCACACACACCATCGTCATAAACAGCGCAGGCACGAGCGTAATGTAAAAAAACCTGCCCTGACGAGCCAGATACACCGTCACAGCCCACAGCGTAAAAACCGAAAGCGTCTGATTGCTCCACGCAAAATAACGCCACAATATGCTGAAATCAATCTGCATCAGCACAAACGACAGCACAATAATCGGAAGCGTCACAAGCAGACGCCTCAACACCCCGCTCTGACTTATCGAAAACGTATCCGCGATAATCAGACGAGCCGAACGCATCGCCGTGTCACCCGTAGTGATCGGAGCAGCAATCACCCCCAATATCGCAAACAAACCACCCACCACACCAAGCCAATTATTGCATATCGCATTTACAAGCGCACCCGCACCCCCGCCGTGCGACTGCACATACTCACCCACAGCCGCATACGAGCCACAGAAAGCAATCGCGGCAGCAGCCCACACAAGAGCCACTACGCCCTCCGCCACCATAGCCCCGTAAAACACCCGCCGCGCCATCCGCTCACTCTTCAGACAGCGGGCCATCATCGGCGACTGCGTAGCATGAAAACCCGAAATCGCACCACACGCAATCGACACAAACATCATCGGAAACAAAGGCGAACCATCCGGATCAGGACGCCGGTTCGTCAGACCACCCGAAATATCCGCCGGAATTTCAACACCGCTGAAAAGCAGATACCCCAGTATACCACCGGCCATCACAAGCAACGCAAGCCCGAACACCGGATACAGACGCCCGATAAGCTTGTCAACCGGAAGCAACGTCGCAAGAACATAATACCCGAAAATCACAACCGTCCAAAACTTGACCGACAGATGCTCCGGCGTCAGCGACGCAAGAAGCCCCGCCGGCGTAGTGACAAACACCGCCACAACCATTATAAGCAAAAACACCGTGAAAACACCCATCGCACCCTGCACCCTCCGGCCAAGCTCCATACCCACAATCTGCGGAAGCGACCTCCCGTCATTGCGGAGCGAAACCATCGCCGAAATAAAATCATGCACAGCTCCCCCGAAAATCGTACCCAGAGCAATCCACAGAAAAGCCGCCGGACCATACATCACACCCATTATCGCCCCGAAAATCGGACCTATACCCGCAATATTGAGAAACTGAATAAGAAACACCTTCCACGTCGGAAGCGGAATATAATCCACACCGTCAGGATGCGCACCCGCCGGAGTAACACGCCCCCCGTCAACCGAAAACACCCGTTCCACCAACGCACCATACACAAAATACCCCGCCACAAGCACACCAAGAGCAAAAAGAAAAAGGCCCATTCAATAAATCTCCTTCAGAAAAAATAAAACAAAATTAAACATGACCACAAAAAAACATGCAATCCGCCTACAAATATACACAAAATCCACCACCCCACAAACACATCACAACAAATCAACCCAAAATAACTAAAATCTATAACCACCCACCCCATATCACCAAAAGAGCAGAGAGATCAGACTTAAGTCCAATCACTCTGCTCTCCTGGTGTCAACACAGCAGATAGTAAGATCGTCAGAAATCTTTTACCGCAAACGTTAATTCTTTTCCTGTATATGTATCTTTCAGTTCAAACCACTCCTTCATAGTTAGTGTTTGACTAAACCTCTGTAAGAATTTAACATCTGCGGGATTATTACTATCGGAAACTATCATTCCGTAAAATACGGCACTAACTAAATTGCTACGAGCAAACTGATCTGCAGTCAGGCTATTCACTTTTCTAATAACCGAAACATTCACGCCATTGCTTTTGCCAAGACCGCCACAAATGAAAGTCGTCAGATCTTCAACATCTCGTGATGTCGGTATTCGCCATCCTTGCGGAGCTTTTTCCGACCAGGCATCAACTTCATATACCAATCCTTTCGTCCCCTTTCTTGTTGTTATTATAGGTATCTTTACCTGACTATCGAAATTGGCAAGCCATTCATCCAGCTCCTCCTGAGTAGCTTTTCCTTTTTTGATTGCTTTTTCAAAACTCTTGATAGTTTTTTTCTTTTCCTTTTCAAGTTTTTCTGTCGTTTTTGCAAATGGAGACAATGCCGTTCCGTGCATTCCTGTTTCATCCAGTTTATATACAAGACACGACAATCCGTCAATATTTACAGTATCTCCAAGCTGATAAATCTTACCCAGAGTTTGTCCGATACTGTCACCCGCAAAAAAAGTAACTGACAATATCACTAAAAATAGTTTGAAAACCTGTTTCATGATAAAGTAATTTAAAAAAATTATTAATTAGTCTATTTCTCTCAGAAGCATTCCCGGATAAAAATCACCGCCACTTGTTTTTACAAACGTTGTAGCACCATAACCTGCATCTATCCCTCCTTCACTGTCAGCCATAAACCGGTTATCCCATATCTGAGAAGCCACCGGTTTTACTGTCCCTACACGATGATATTCTATCTTCCCATTTTTTTCTCTTACCTCCAATACTTCAAATTTAGATGATGCGGTTACCCCCTCTTTCTTCCCGATTCGCGCCGTTATCGAAGGTTCTACTGATGAAATCGGAATCTTGATTCTAAACGGTTCAAAACGATGTTGCAAATCCGCGATATTTTCATCAATGGCTCGGGCACACGCTTTCCTAACCATAAGTTCCGGCTCTTCTTCCCTAATTCCAAGAAAAGATGTCCGCCCTCCTTTTGATACAACTTCTCCGACATATTCAAGACGAAAATCCGGACGCATATTCTCAAAAGCCAACATTTTATTCTTATCTTCCGAAGAGGCAAAACATTCATTATAAAAGCGTGCGGATAGGTCTGAATCCCAGACAAGCCTGTACAAACGGGTCCTGATTTTAACGGCAAAACCTTTATACGAACTGATTATGGCAGCCGTATTCTGCATAGTCGTTGATATATCCGAACCGCTTGCACCTCCGGCTGCCATAAGAGCGCCTACTGCAACACTGCCAATCGACGCCCAAACGGCTGATCTTTTACTTTTGTCCACATAATTGACCTCATTAAGAAGCAGGAATGTATTTCCGATCAGATCCTCTCCGGCATCCTCAAGCATCGCGAGTCCGCGCGCTGACCGCATCGATAGTTCCCGGTCAAATACTGAAGCGTCATACAGACCTCTCGCCTTGACCGTATCAAGCGAGCACTCTCCGGTAAGTATATTCCTGTCAAACCACTTTCCGACCAGACGGGAAGCCACCTTATTGTTATTAATGAACTCATCAAGTAAAGCCCCCTCTATTTTTTTATTTCCGGCATTGATTACCCTCACCGACAGGTTATGATCGTTAAATCGGTCAGGTATTGGAATAAGATTGAACTGTCGCTCTATTTCATCTGCAAATTTTTGCTCGTCATGCTTGACAAGTATAGAGCAGATTGAACTGCGCCGCGAACGGTCGGAATCTGTTTCACTCGCCGATGCTACAGAGGTCGTTGTCAGACACACACTTGCCAATACTGCTATATTGGCGATTAATTTCTTGATATCAATAATCCCAGTTTTCATCAGGAAGAGTATCTTTTATTGTATAGACTTTTTGTTTATTTATATATATTGTACCGAATCGATACGAATGTATTGGCTGCCATTTATCAAAACCATGTTTGAGCTTGTATGACAATGCTGACTCCGCGATTTTCTTACTGTCATACTCGACTGGTATTGCCATATTGCCGCTTTCATCAACAAAACCGTATTTATCTCCGACTTTGACAACTGCAAACTCAGTCTCTCCGACAAGTTTGAAATTCCATGCATCATCGAATGAACCGTCAAACGCAAATCCGTTTGTACCGATATGCCAGCATCTATATGATTGCTTGTCCGTGTTGGTTGCCACCCACACCTTGTTGAAACCATCTGTTGACGGGAAGATAATATTCACCCATTTTGTCGGAATGATTTCCTTAAGCTCCGCATCCACTACTCCCCAACCATTTTTGCTTTTGACACATGCGACACCATGATTAAACGAGTACGCATAATTATATTGTGGCGTCATTACAGTTTCTCCGCTTTCAT
The DNA here is from genome assembly GCA_947174275.1 of uncultured Muribaculaceae bacterium. Classification (GTDB taxonomy): domain Bacteria; phylum Bacteroidota; class Bacteroidia; order Bacteroidales; family Muribaculaceae; genus JAGBWK01. Next base: position 5,792 of record CAMWIJ010000061.1, on the reverse strand, counting down.
TCAGATAGCCCCACAGGCCGGTATCCGAATCCTTATAAGCCATAAGTCCGTTGATTGGGGGGAATATATATTGTTTGCCCGAAACAACAGGCGTCAGATTTTTCGCATCAAGCAATGACATCGAATTTCCACTACGCACCAGATAAAACGAACCGATCTGGGGAGATATCCAATCATAGCTTTGACCCATTTGAGTCAAAGTTTTGTCATAAAACCCCCATTTATTCCTATTATCAATGCCGATGGCTACATCGTTACTGTATGAAAATGCTGATCGCATTGCCGGATCTATCATCAGTTTATCTGCTTCGATGTCATAAAATCCAATCTGGTTTTTCTTTGTCTGAACAAGAGCCAATCCGTCAGAAGGCATGGCACATCGTTGATATATACCATCTTTAACAAGCACATTGCCTTCCGTATCAGTTATTCCGTTGAGCGTAAGATTTGCTTTATTCGAGAATGCAAAACCTATTGACTCTGGTATCATCGAACCCGGTCGCAGTTCGATCGGCTTCGCCCACAATACATACTGCGACCCACATTCGAGCATAAGCCGTTCAAGTTCATTTTTTGCTCCATATATTTTTGACTGGTCATGATATGCTTTATTTTCACTGATATATCCGATGGAATTATATGATACGGACACGATAATATCCCCGGAGATATTGATTATGCCATACTTCCCTTTTGCTATATATCCCGGATGCTGACTATCCGGCTTCCCGCCTGAATTTACCCACACAAATCCCTGGGAATTCATTGTCCCTACAAAATCATATTTAGGCTCTGATATAATCTTATAATCACTATTGACAAATCCCGTTTTACCTCCTTTCGTCAGTGTGGCAACGCCATTGATGAAATCCCCGATCTCATCATAATCAGTTTTCAAAATGACACTGCCGTCGTGATTTATTATCCCCCACTTCTCACCCTCAAGAATTCCATCTTTTACTTTTCCGCCTAAAGCGACTCTGAATTTTCCATTCCCGATATCTTCCATTTCGGAATATTTGGGATTCACGACATAGCTTCCGTCAGTGCTGATCAATCCCCATTTGCCATTATCGTTTTTAACCGGGCTGGCTACATTTTGTGCATTTGCCACAAAATTAATTTGTAATAATAGAATCAGCGTAATGATTGTCTGTTTCATGTATCAAGTAACATTTCAAAATTATTTTTCAGTCTTATTTTATCCAAAGCAAATTGGTTGTTGTCTCTTTTTGCCCATTGCCATAGGCCACACCTATCTGACGGGCGGCATCTATATAGGCTTTTTTTATTGACACAGCATCATTGTATTTCTCTCTGACATCAAACTCATAGTCTCCTCTGACAGTATTCTTTATTTCATCGGCAAGTTGCCGGCTCTTTGAATACACTGCTGATGATGGCTCCACAAGTGACAGATACATTGATGCAATCCGTGCTCCTTCTGCATTTGGCGAGGATACCCACGCTGTGTAGGCCTTGTTGAATAAAAGCTCTGAATCGCTGTCCATATAAGACTGAAAAATTTTCATAACAACATCTGACGCCGATTCATAACCTGTGCTGCATTCCGGTATACTGCACGCATAATAAAGAGCCTCGTCAAACCTCTTCATGACGGCAGCTTTGTTCGCCCTCGCGAGAATTGTGGCATAATTATTATTAAAATATGTCAGTATTTTGCTTCGTCCGACCTCGACAAACTGCTCAAAGTCTGCATTTCGAGCATTTATCGGTCGGAAACTGTTGACAATGGCTCGTTGCAACGAAGTTCCTACTCCTCTCAGTTCAAAAGTTTTCGAACTGTAAATCTGTTGACCTTCCACTTCTCCTATATACAATGTCAAAAATGAGTGCACGGCAAATTGCCTTGGCGGACCGGCAACAACATCTTCAGTTATATGATTAAATTTTGCCGTTAAAATAAACTGTCCGTATGATGATGCCACAATTCCGTCATTTGAAATAGCCGCAATCAATCTTGAATTAAGCAGTTCCAAAGCATTTTCCGGGATATCTTCAGCCTGTGGAGAGCAGACAACACGTATCGGAATATCACAATTCTGAGCCACAGATACCGATGGTATCAGATAAGACATAATAATGCCAAATATTATCTTCTTCATTTCATTCAATTATTAAATCAGCATGCCCCAATCCTTTTGTTATCACCTTTGCCTTGAGTTGGTAGGGCGACTTCGACAGATACTTCCTCAATTCTGTCACAAAATGCCGGGTATCCATCGGCATTCCATTCTGTCGATACAACGGAATTCTGACCTGTTCATAATGCATTACACTCTCTGTCGCATCTGTAAGACTATATCGATGATTTACTGTATTCATCGCAATCCAGTCATCTATAACTTCTGAGAGTTCACAATCACCGTATTCATCCTCCAGACTTTTCCCCGAACCATCATCAAACATACGGATATTCAGCGTTATTTCCCGGCCATTGTCACGTAAATCCTCAAAATGTTTCTGAAGTTGAGCTGTAAAATTATCCATACGCTCAATAACAGCTTCTTCAAGAAGCACCGGAATTTCAGCAGAATACGACGGGCTTCCTGTGCCTTGGGCAGCTGCAATCTGTTTGTTTGTATATGCATCAATTCCTCGCAACGTATATGTTACCGAGTTCTTTGGTCCGCTCTGATTTATTTTCCATGATAATTCGACCGCTATATCAGCTTTTGCCCGGTTTAAAAGTCGGTCAAGAGGCGTTTCTGACATTGACGCACCTGAGCGTGATGAAACCGTCATTTCATCTTCGACCGAATTCTGATTGATCGACCGTATTACTGATGACATATCTTTAAGAGGAAACCCTCTTTCAGCCATCAGCTCACCAATCTTCGTTATGACATTGACGAGATCCATATCCTCCTGCAATGCTCTTTCATAATCTGGCACGCTCACACTTCGTCCCTGCATGTCATAATTTGACATATATCCGTTGGACGAACACCATGTATCTCCTGGAATGACCATTACGGTCGGCTTTTTTGCTTGTCCGTATGAATTTACAATCATGCATACAAACAGTGATATTAAACTTAACCGTTTCATTTTATTGCTTTATGATACCGTCATTTATAAGTTTCTGTTGAAGACCGGCACGGTCGACTGTCACAACAACGCCCCAGTTCTCTTGTGTATTATTTGCCGCTTTTATTCGAGACTGTCGTTTTTCGTCCAATCTGACAAATGCTGAATAATCACCTTTATCTTTAAAGAAAGGATTGAAGTAATATGAATACTTTTCCTGTGCGTTAACCTCATTTATAAGTGGTCGCTGAAAGCACTCACCTGAACCGGCATTGATACCTCTGAAAATCACATCTCTGACGGCATTTTTTTTCGCCTGCTCAATTGCATCAGCCTTGTCTTTGCCTTTTCCGAACACACGCAGTGTCTGCGAACCGTCCAATTCCACTCCAAGACATTCAGTAGTGAAGCCGAGATATGCATAATCTGACGATATTTGAGTTGGTGAGTTACAGGATATAGCACCCAGAAAACAGACTGACAATATCACAATGTATAATGTTTTTATTCCCTTCATATCTTACTTAATGAATTAATAATGATTTAATTTTTAGAATGCATTTATATCAGAATATGGTATTCAACCCTCTCAATATTCCCAATGACTCAAGATAACTTCGCAACTCCTCCTTGCTTACACTGACCGTTACCGTCACTCGATAATCTTTCCCTGATTTTACCACCTTGCGTGAACTGCCAACGATTGAGGCATAATTGCCGGCATTGCCCGTTTCCGAAAAGAATTCCTGGTAAAAGTCCGCATGCTGCGCTTCATTAGAGGCATTTCCCGCCAATGGCTTCTGCATCTGCCTATGCTCCGTATTTGAAAATCCCCTGAACAGCACACCATGAACTGCAGCACGTTTAAAAACATCATCATTAGGATTATTCTTCTTAGAAATCACAGTAACACTAACAAGATACGAGCCCTGACTACCTGTCCCGGCTCCGGAAATCTCATAATTAGGCACAGAATTTTTATCCTTACCGTCTGCCGCAAAAGAACAGCACAGACCAACAAGAATCAGTAATAATGAGCAGAATCTACTTTTAACATTCATAAAAAATAATGATTTGATATTTATTGAAGTATCTCTTATTTAGAGATTTTGAATGTTTATAAATCATTTATTTTATGAATATTAATGTCATTCTCTAAATGTTTTTGCCAAACAAAATTGCTTTACCGGAATGATTTTTCTGAAAGATTTATTTTTTGGGGCCGAAATAAGCTGTATTTTAAGAATTATTTATATATTTGCAAACAATAAGTATCTCTAAATAAGAGATTTGCATAATTGCTAAACAATTAAACCCTGACCTCCGCATGTGAAATCAGGGTCATTGCTAAAGGCTATTTAAGATAACTGCGTTGGCGCGGTCAACGACGGAGGTGTCAAGACTGGCGAGATAGATTTGGGTCGTTGCTTCCGAGTCGTGTCCCATCCCCTCGCTTATCACAGACAAAGGGATGCCCTTTGCTTTGGCAGCGGAAGCCCAGCTGTGGCGCGCAACATAGAGAGTCAGAGGAATTGTGACTCCGACCATTCCGGCAACCGTTTTGAGATTATGATTGATGTTATAGCCCATATTGCGGTAAGTGCATCGCTCATTGGTGCCGCGGTTGCGTATGATCGGGAGAAGATAATCCGTAGCGTTTTCAGGATACTTGTCAAGTATCATCTGCATCTCTTTTGTCCAACCGATTATCAATTGCTGGCCCGTCTTGCGGCGCCGATAAGTCACACTCCCGTTTTTGAGATTACTCTTTTTCAGAAAAGCCATATCGACAAAACTCATGCCTCGGAGATAAAAACTCATCAGAAACATATCGCGGGCATAGTCAAGCGAAGGCATTGACGACAGATCCAGCGCCTTGATTTTCTTCATCGCCGAAAGAGGCAACGCCCTCTTGACAGTCTTGTCAACACCCGTATAGACATGCCTGAACGGATTGCGGTTCTCGATAATACCCTGTTCGACCGCGCGGTTATAGACCGCTCGAAGTATCCTTGTATAGAAAGATATCGTGTTGGGAGTGACACCGCGACCCCTATGCCACGCCTCATACGCCTCCATTATCTCGCAATCCAGACAATCAAGCATAATATCCTCACGCCCACGGAAATCATCCTTCGAGACATACTCCGCCAGAAAATTCCTGAAACTGTTGAGCGTCGCCCTATATGTCTCCGAAGTTCTGACCTTACCGTTCTGCCTGAGTTTCACAATCACACCCTCCATGAAATTAAACAGAGAGCTCTCTTGCGCATAACGGTTAAACTCGTCGACAACATCATCGGTCGTATATGACATCACACTGTCATAAAGCCTCTTGTCAATTCTATTCAACCTCTCCACATCCCTGCGTATGCACTCACGGATCGAGAGAATGAACTCCCTGCGCTCACATCCCTGAGCAGCAGTCACACATGAGCGCGACTCGTCCCACTCCCATTGAAATATCCTATAACCCGAAAGAAGCTGCCGCACCCTCCTCTCATGAATAATCTGATAATAGATTGCCCCCTCGTGACCGGCGACAGTCGAGGGCCTGAACTTTACTTTAATCGAAGCCATCAATACTTGTTGTTTTAAATTCACAGCAAGATACAGCAAACAGATTATCCTCAAAAAAAGCTTCCGCAGGCCGCCGATTTACACCACCCGCACCCATCCTTAACGACCTTAACGACCCTAACGACCTTACTGACATTTCACCCACACAGCCCTACCATTCC
>CAMWIJ010000060.1 GCA_947174275.1 uncultured Muribaculaceae bacterium | reverse complement strand
CCCCCCCCCCCCCCCACCCCATTTATTTTTATCCAACGGCCCACCACCGCGAGCTCCACTCGCCTAGTCGCCGGCAGCGCCCGACGTGGACAATCGCCCGAGGGGAACGGGGGCGCGAGGGGGATGATACCGCAGACCGCCATGCCCGGGCTTGTCTGATATGGTATCGGTGTTGGACGGGGGTCTGCGAACCCCGGTTAATCACGGGCACGAGCCTCCGGCTCTCCGTAGGCCGGGATACTGTCGGGGCGGCTACCGGGACGTAGGCGTCACGCAATCGTGGATGCCATGATGATGGGCTTAAGGGGGTGTTAAGTGTTTTTGGATAAGGTTGGTGGATGGATTAGATTAGGTGATTTTTTTAAACAAATCGAGGTGGCGGAATGTTATTATATCAAAAAAATAATCAACATACTGTTTAATTAATCTATTTAAGTTATGAAAGCCTTAAAAATGAATTATTGGGGACACACTAAGTTATGGTGGTTGGTTCTATGTGTAGGCATTCTACTCGTAATCGGCGGTTTTGCCTATTGGTTCTGGCCTGCAGCGGGCTATGCTATAGCGTCGCAGATATTCGGCTGGCTTCTTGTGCTGACAGGTATTGTGCAGATATGCGTTTCGGCGGGTATCAACAGGCCTCGCGGCTGGGGCTGGTGGCTTGCGGGAGGTGTCATTGATCTTTTCGTGGGATTTCTATTGGTACGCAGCATCATTCTGTCAGAGTTTGTATTTCCGTACTTCCTTGCATTCATATTCATATTCTGGGGAATCAGTGCGCTGATCAGCGGTATCAGTCAGCGACAACGCAAGTATTGGTGGCTGTATCTTATCAATGGCGTGTTGCTTCTGCTCATCGGATTTTTCTTTATCGAGGCAGGTTATCTCCAGGATATGATGATGGTAAGTTTCCTTGCCGCCCTGTCATTTATCTACTGGGGGTTTGCGGTGGCAATGACGGCTTACGACATGCGTCCTACCGACTCAGACAAGCTTGAGTCATAAATCAGAGATAACCCGACCGGCCGATGACGGCAGATGCTGTCAGGAGGCTGTGGAGGGTCAGGAACATGAGACCGTCGTTCGCACCAATCGGTCGAATGACGGCCTTATTATTTTCAGGCTTTTTCCAGAGGGTCATGTCACGGTATTCAGGAGAAGATATGCGCAACTAAAATATTAACATATTTACACACCTCAACTCTTGACATCAGCGATTTTTTTTGGTATATTTGTAAATTAGATATCAGGCGTGACGGCGATATGTTTTTCCATATTATTTCGGTATAAATCAATGTCATGCAATTAAACTTTGCCTTGTGCAAAATGTCTAAGATAAAAAGGAGTCGGATTGCAGAGAAAGCGCGGACCGCGAACTGCATCTGACGAGACACGAAGCATAAACCTCTATATCTCTGTTAAATATGAATATTTCCAAATTTTTATCAATCACACTGATGCTTGCCGCGGCCGGGTCGATGACTTCAGTCGCACAGAGCTACTATGACGATGACATATATTATGACGCATCGAAAGATGTGAAGAAAAAGGCTGAGACTGTGCAGAAAAAGCAGCCGAAGGTGCAAAATGCCAATCGCGGCAATACGTCGGCGGCATACCAATATCTGACAGCTACCGACGGCACTGTATATATTGTTGACGATCAGGGCAATGCTTACCCTGTGACGGCGCAGAATATACCCGGATCGGATCTCTATACGGTTTACACCGACAACACGCGCGATGTCGACGAGTATAACCGCCGTTATCAGTCAGTCGATACGATTGCGGCAGACTCGCTTTACCGCGATTCGTTTGCCAACACCCGTCTGATAGAGCGTTTTTCAAATCCGACAATAGTGAGTGAGTCGAACGACCAGGAGCTGATAGACTATTACGCAGCCACACAACCGGCTCAGATCAATATATATGTCGACACTCCGGCATATTACGGCTGGAACTACCTGTCGCCCTACTACCGGCCATACGGCTACTGGAACAGCTGGAGCTGGGGATGGGATCCGTGGTATGGCCCGGGCTGGTATGATCCTTACTACGCATGGTCGTGGGGCTGGGGACCGTCATGGGGCTGGGGACCTTCGTGGTCATGGCATCCCGGCTGGGGACCCGGACATATCCATACCAGACCTGTCAGACCGATTTCGCCCGGGGCGCACCGACCGGCTTATCCCGGTGGCAATGTAGCCCACACTACCGGCGGATATCGCGGCAATTCGGGAGGTCGCCCGGCATCAAGCCAGCAGGGAGGATATCGTGGCAGCCGACCGTCGACCGTGGGCAATGTAAACTCGCTGGGGACTACACGTCCGGCAACGAACTATAACAACGGCTCGCGTCCGTCGGGCTCGCGCAATACGGGAGTCAGCACCGGCGGCAACCGTACGGGAGGCCGCGGAAATGCGGTAAACAACAACAATAACAGCAACCGCACTCCGAGCTACAGCAGGCCGTCGTCAGGCGGCAGCCGCGGCGGATATAGCGGCGGTGGCGGCACGAGAAGCAGCGGTGGCTCACGCAGCAGCGGAGGAGGCCGTGGCGGACGCCGATAAATCCGTAAAACGGCGGGGGCTGCAGAACTCGGGAAATGAGACGGCGCATCATTAGAAACATGGTGCATCATTAGAAACATATTGAAAACAAAAAACTCAGCAACAATTGAAGTTTATGAGAAAAGCAGCAATAGCGGCCATAGCGGCCGCATTACCGATGGGGATAATGGCACAGGGCGCATTTGATGCGTACACTCTGTCGCAAAGCGATCTGCGCGGCACGGCGCGTTTCATGTCGATGGCCGGCGCATTCGGTGCTCTTGGCGGAGATCTGTCGACGCTCAACCAGAACCCTGCCGGTATCGGAGTTTATCGTTCGAGCGAGGTCGGAGTGACTCTGGATATCGACATCGAGAGATCGAACGTTGACGGACAGACCGACAGCAAGACACATGCCTACTGCCCCAATGTGGGATATGTCGGCGCGATAAATCTTGACAGCGACGTTATGCCTTATTTCCAGTGGGGAGTGTCATACGGCCGCATCGCATCGTTTGACAGAGTGTATCACGGCGGGTACGGCAGCCTTGGGACATCGCTGTCAAACTACGTGGCAAACCGCGCATACGGCACATCGCCCGATGTGTTGGGTCAGTCGACGAGTTATAATCCTTACGACCAGTCGGGCGCCGACTGGCTGAGTATTCTCGGGTTCAATTCCTACATCATCAATCAGGTAGGCGGACTGAGCCAATACAACGGCCTTTATAAAGAGGGTCAGACGACAGGCAACGCTATGTTTGACGTGCGTCAGCGCGGCCATGTCGACGAATACTCCATCAACTTCGGCGGCAACATCATGAACACCGTGTACTGGGGTCTCGGCTTCGGTATCACAGATATTGACCTGAAAGAGGAGTCGTTTTATGACGAAGAGCTGGCGGACGCCCGCATAGCAAGAAGCGAAGGCATGGGTTCGTCGATTGTCGACGGAAACGCTTATTACGGTCTGAGCAACTACCGCAGGGTAAGCGGCACGGGCTTCAATTTCAAAATAGGTGCTATCGTCAAGCCCATCAATGAGTTCAGATTCGGTATAGCGGTGCATACGCCTACTTACTATAATCTCACCGAAAGCTATGACGCCTCTATCAACTACAGCTACGGCAGTCCGTCAACCATACCCGACGGCACCGCCTACAGCAATTTCGCCTATTATGACTGGAAGCTCCGCACGCCGTGGAAACTGATAGCCTCGATGGCCGGAGTAGTCGGGGGACGCTTCATCATTTCGGCAGACTATGAGTTTGCGGCATACGACAACATGCGCATCAGCGACTATGACGGGAACGAGTATAAGGACGCAACCGCAGAAATCAAGGATTACTTCAAGCCTACACATACGATACGCCTCGGCGCCGAATATCGTCTGACACCGCAGTGGAGCATACGCGCGGGCTTCTCACAGAGCACGTCGGCAGTTGAAACGGCAGTGAAAGACGGAGACATCGAAGTGTATACCACGGGTTGTAATCCGGCATATACGTTTGACACGACCACACGCTATCTGACCTGCGGACTGGGATACCGTTACAAAGGTTTCTATGCCGATCTGGCCTACGTGAACAAATATCGCAAGAGCAGTTATTCGCCGTTCTCGGCCTATGACGATCTGGCCTACAGCGGTTCGGCTGACAGCTGGGTATATAATCCGGCGACCGAGTTCACCACGAGCAACAACAACATCGTGCTCAGTGTGGGTTATAAATTCTAATTCACCGGCGTATAACGGATGCCATTCAGCATCTGACATCATCCCCCGTATGCCTCGCTTTGTCCGGCATACGGGGTTGTGAATAATCAAGGGTATAGCCGATCATTAACAAGCAAGTCATACGGAAAGCCCCGGGTTGCAATGCCCTATTACGGCACAATGGAAAAGGAACAGGAAAACATAGATCTTGACAATCCTGAGTTTCAGGATATATGGCGACTCATACGTTATACGAACCGTCCGGTGTTTATGACAGGACGCGCCGGGACCGGCAAGTCGACCTTTCTCAAATATATCACGCGCCACACGACGAAGAAGCATGTGGTGCTCGCGCCAACCGGCATCGCGGCAGTGAATGCGGGCGGTGTGACGCTGCACTCTTTTTTCAAAATACCGTTCAAGCCGTTGCTTCCCGATGATCCGGAATTCAAGACCGACCGACTGCGCAAAAGGCTGAAATATAACAAGCAGCATGTCAAGCTCATCAAGGAGCTTGAGCTTATAATCATTGACGAGATATCGATGGTGAGAGCCGATATACTCGATTTCGTCGACAAGGTGCTCAGAGTCTATTCGGGCAACATGCGTTCGGCATTCGGAGGCAAACAGCTTCTGCTCGTAGGAGATATATTCCAGCTCGAGCCGGTAGTGACATCAGACATGCGCGATGTGTTGCGGGTGTATTATCCCAATTCATATTTCTTTTCGGCGAAAGTGTTCGGGCAGCTGTCGCTGGTGCAGATAGAACTGTGTAAAGTCTACCGTCAGCAGAACGCCGATTTTGTGGCGATGCTCGACCGTTTCCGCACAGGCTCACCGACAAGCGATGACCTAATGCGACTAAACGGGCGCGTAAGCCCCGGGGCGTCGACGTCAGGCAAAGATTTCGTAATGACCCTCGCCACACGACGCGACATGGTCGACAGCATCAATGACAGCCATCTGTCGCAACTGAAATCGAAACCTATCGTATATGTCGGCGAGATAAAAGACGAATTTCCGGAGAGCGCGCTACCTTCGCCCAAAGAGCTTGAGCTAAAGACAGGCGCACAGGTGGTGTTTATCAAGAACGACCGCGACAAGCGATGGGTCAACGGAACTATCGGCAAGGTGTATTGCGCCACAGCAGACAAACTCGAGGTTGAGTTTGAGAACGGCGACCGGCATGTTGTCGAGCGTGAGATCTGGGAGAATATCGTGTACAAGTATAACGAGAAGAACAAGACCGTAGACGAAAAGCTAATCGGCACATATACGCAATATCCGGTAAGACTTGCCTGGGCGCTCACCATACACAAGAGTCAGGGACTGACATTCAACAAGGTGATAATCGACGTGGGGAGAGGGGCATTTTCGGGCGGACAGACCTACGTGGCACTCAGCCGCAGCAAATCGCTCGAAGGGATAACGCTGCAAAACCCGGTGAGCGAAAGGGATGTGTTCGTCAGCCCGGCGATAACAGAATTCTCCCGCATGAGCAACAACCGCGCCGTCATATCCACGGCGCTCGAGCAGGCGGCCGCCGACGACAATTTCGCAGAAGCGGCGAAAGCATTCGACAATGGTGAATATGGCAAAGCCGTGAGGATGTTTGCCGCGGGGCAGAAGATACGCGACGAGCTCGGACGCGAACCTGTGCAGCGCACCATAGCAAGGAAACTGCATCGTCTGGGGAAACTGCAGGAGGAAATTGACCGTCTTAAGGAGATAATCAAAAGCCAGCAGGAACGATTCGACACACTTGCCGACGAATATACGTCGATGGGGCGCGACTGCCTGGACGAGATAGAGGATATAACAGCCGCCCTGGCCAACTTCAACAAAGCGCTTTCGATATCACCGGGCAACATAAGGGCGCTTGAGAGCAAAGCACGCGCACTGACAGCCGCCAACATGCCCGACGAGGCAAAAGAGACATATACGGAACTCCTCGGAGTCGACCCGACCAATCTCAAGGCACTGTTAGCGGTGGCCGATTTAGCCGACCGCGAGGATGACAATTATGCCGCCCTCGACCGGCTGCTTGTTGCGGTCAAGCATTATCCTGAGGAGCCGAGAGTGTACAAACGCATGGCGCGGATCTACGACAATATCGGAGACGAAGAGGCAGCCGACCGTTGCCGCGCGCTTGAGAACAAATACAGAAAAAAAAGGAATAAGTAAGTCAGAAAAATCATTACGTATATTAGTAAGTAAGTCATAAAAATTATTACGTATATTATGGATTTAAAAACTTTATATTATCAGCGGCGCTTTTTCGGCGCTTTTTCCACTCATCTTCAGTCGTGTAGATTACTACACTCCTTCATCTTCGAGCAAAAATCGCTCGAAAAATCACTCCCTGATAATATAAAATAATTTTTACGACTTACTTATTTTTTCGACTTACATAACAATAACAGTAAATAGAAAAGTGATATATCCGGAATCATTTGAAAAGAAAACAGGATTTGACGCAGTAAGAAGCGAAGTGATGCGTCTATGCCAAAGCAACGGAGCCAGAGCGATAGCCGAAGAGCAGCTCCGTTTCATTACAGATTTCGACACCATAACCCACCGTCTTGACAGCGTGGACGAGATGGCCGGCATACTGTCTGGCGACACAGCCTTTCCACTTGGAGCCACCGGCGACGTAGAGAGCCTTCTGTCGAAGGTGCGGCCCGAAGGCACGTTTCTCAGCGCTGAGGAGCTCAATACAGTAAACAGCGCACTCGTGACCTCCATCGCTATTGCCGAGTTTTTCAATTCAGCGGCCGAGGAAGGGGTCACCCCCTACCCCACACTGACATCGATTGCTTCGGGGATGGAGCGTTTCGACAATGTGTCGGCGACAATCAGCCGCAGCGTCGACCGCTTCGGCGATATCAAAGACACCGCATCGGCCGAGCTGGCACAGATAAGGCGACAGCTGCAACAGACCCAGGCATCGATATCGTCGGTAATGCGGCGCGTGATATCGCGGGCTGTGGAGAACGGCTATCTTGAGGCCGACGCCTCGGCAGTGGTGCGCGACGGGCGGCTTGTGCTTCCGGTATCGCCGATGCACAAGCGTCACATCAACGGAATCGTGCATGACGAGTCGGCCTCCGGAAAGACATATTTCATCGAGCCGGCCGAGATGGTGGAGGCCAATAACCGGATACGCGAGCTGCAGATGGAGGAGCGGCGCGAGATAGTGCGCATACTCAAGGAAATCACGTCGGCGATACGCCCCGACATTGAGCCGATGAAAGCCACACTGCATATCGTGGCCGAGATAGATTTCATACATGCAAAGGCACAATATGCAAAGAGAGTCGACGCCCACAAGCCGCATCTGAGCGACAAGACAGAGCTTGAATGGTATCACGCCGTGCACCCGGTGCTACTGCTGTCGCTCGAGAGCCACGGCAAGAAGATTGTGCCGCTCGACATAACGCTGTCACAAAGCAACCGCATGCTCATCATATCGGGACCGAACGCCGGCGGCAAGTCGGTTTGTCTAAAAACGGTAGGCATAGTGCAGTATATGATGCAGTGCGGCATGCTTCCGACGCTCTACGAGAACTCCCACATGGGCATATTCGAGAGCATCTTCATCGATATCGGTGATGACCAGTCAATCGAGGATGACCTGAGTACCTACAGTTCGCATCTGCGCAACATGAAATATTTCCTGCAGAACGGCAACAGCCACACACTGGCACTGATCGACGAGTTTGGCGGAGGCACCGAACCCACAATAGGCGGAGCCATAGCCCAGGCCATGCTCAAAGACTTCAACTTCAAAGAGATGTGGGGCGTAATCACCACGCACTATCAGAACCTCAAGAATTTCGCAGAGGACACACCCGGACTAATCAACGGGTCGATGCTCTACGACCGTCATCTGATGCAGCCGCTTTTCAAGCTGCATATAGGCAACCCCGGCAGCTCGTTCGCCATAGAAATAGCCCGCAAGACCGGACTTCCGGCTCAGATAATAGCCGATGCAGAAGATATAGCCGGCTCAGACTACGTGCGTCTTGACCGCTATCTGCTCGACATAGCCCGCGACAAGCGCTACTGGGAGCATAAACGCGACGCCATCAGACTCAAAGAGAAGAAAATAGATACGCTCATAAGCAATTATGAGCAGGAGGCATCGACACTACGCGACAAACGCCGTGAGATAATCGCCGAGGCCAGGACAGAAGCACAGCGCATACTTGACAGCAGCAACGCCACCATAGAGCGCACAATACGTGAAATCAAGAATGCACAGGCCGAACGCGACCGCACGCGCGCCGCCCGAATGCAGATGGAGCATGAAAAAGCGTCGCTGCTAAATGAGAAAGATAATGACGGGCCGGAGATACTCAACCGTCACCGTGACAAGAAAAAGAAGGCAAAAGCAGAGGCACCGGCACCGAAAAAAGCTGAAGAGCCACTGCGAGCAGGCGACAATGTGAAACTCGAAGGGCAGACAACAGTCGGCACTATCATGGAGATCAGCGGCAAACGTGCCGTAGTAAACTTCGGACTGCTGAAAACGACTGTTGAACTGTCACGACTGCGCCGCACTATCGCAAAACCGCAGTCAGGCGCACGCGACACATCGTTTGTCAGCTCTGCCACGACAGATGCCGCACGCAAACGCCAACTTGCTTTCTCAAACGAGCTCGATGTGCGCGGCATGCGGGTGGACGAGGCATTGCAGGCAGTGACATATTTTCTTGATGATGCGATACAGTTTTCGGCAGGCCGGGTCAGGATACTGCACGGAACAGGGACCGGAGCGCTACGCACGGCAATACGACAAATGCTCGACTCGGTGCCGGGAGTGGCATCATACCGAGACGAGCATGTGCAATTCGGAGGCGCGGGCATCACCGTTGCCGACCTCAGATGAGAACCATCTAATCAAAGACAAACGTATTGATCGAGTGAGAGTCGAGCATCGGCATATATGTGTTGTCGCCGAGCCTGACGCTCACTTGCCGTGGTTCGTCGTCAAGATTGGCGGCGAGAAGGATTATTGAGCCGTCGGGATTACGAAACGCTATAGCTCCGTCATAAAGGCCGGAAGTCTCGATAAGACGCGCACCTGGCTGAATGAAGTGAGAGAAATGCTTCATGAGATAGAATTCGGGATTGTAGCGGAACCATGAGCCATCTTTAGCGACAGAAACGAGCGAATTCTGACGCCATCCCCAGGGGCTTGTCTCTCCATCGATCAGCGAAGTATTCCAATATGTGTAGATATTGACTCCGCTATTGATGTAGTCTTTGATGAGATTCCACGAGTATTCCATACCCTGCCAGTCATTATTGCCGTTGCCGCATTCATGTTCAGTCGCAACGATGGTATGGTCGGGGTAGCGTTTTGCAATTCCAGGCAAAGCGCCTTTCCCACCCCACTGGAAGCCGGCGGTGTGGACATATCTGACGCAATCGGGATCGGTCAGGATAGTGTCGCAAAGCAGTTCATTAGGGCGTTCAATTGTGCCGCACATAATCTCCACGCCACGTTTATCCATCTCCGGGCCGAGGTATTTGCCTATGAAACGGGCGAGACCGGCAGCCGTCCAGCAGCATGAAGAGTAGATCTGCGGGGAGTTTGGTTCGTTTTGCGGAGCCACCATAAAAATGTCGATGCCTTCAGCCTGATACGCATCGATAAATTTACCGAAATAAAGAGCGTAGGCCTTAAGGTAATTATCATCCATGACCAAGCCGTCGGAACCTTCGCAGATGGCGCCGCCGGGCGCGAGACCATTGCTTACGAAACGGGCTTCAGGAGGCGCACCATCATAACCGGCGGCAGGTGTGCATGCATAGTGGCTGTTGCGTTTCAGCCATGCAGGAGGAGACCACGGCGAAGCCCAAATCTTCATGTCGGGCTGCTCGGCTTTTGCGGCTTTAACCATAGGGAGCATGGCATAGCGGTCGCACCCGAGAGTGAAATTTTTCATTTCAAAGTCGCCCGGGACATCATTATATGAGTGATAGTGAGTGGAGAAGTCGCTGTTGCCAAGGGGCAGGCGATTGACAGTGAAGTTACAACCGACACCAGGCGCATAGAGTTCGTGAATAATCTCTGCGCGTTTTTCATCGCCGAGTCTGCCGAGAGACAACCAGCTCAATTCGCTGAAAGCGGTGCCGAAGCCTTTGATTTCCTGACGGAGGACGGAGGGATTGATTACGATATCGGGCTTTTTCACTTTTTTAGCAGCCTGTGCCGGCGAATTGCGTTCCTGCCACGGCAAATCATTTGTAGAACTTACCCATTGCGGCTGCGAAGCCCATGCCATCGCTCCCGTCAGAGCGGCGACAGACAGCAAAATCATTTTTTTCATGATAGCAAGATTTTATATTTCAACATATATAAGAGAGTGTTACAGAACTTCAGATTGCAGGGACGCTCGGTTCGTTTACCCGAAGTTAATCACTGACAATCAATATATTGGCGGACGCACGAGCCGTGCGTCCCTACTTTTTGGAGGCATTTTTCAGAGTTTTGCAACGCCCACGTAAAATTATTTTGCTCAGTTTCTTATGCAAATGTATTTCATGAGGATGAAAATATGTATATCCGATTAATCAAAAATGAGTCGGATTGCGTCAAGAGGGAAATAAAAACGACACAAATGGGTCATCATGATGTTGCAGAACCCGGGAGGCGGTTCACCGGAGAAATCAACCGGAGAAATCAATTCGTAAAATTTAAAAGTAAACATACTCTGAAAATATAGATTTTTTAATATTTTTTATAGATATATGAAAATTTATTTGTAATTTAGGGGTAATATTGTAGAGTGATTGCTTATGAGCGAGACTATCAATCAATATATCAACCTTACGTGGGTTTATTGGGCGCTGTGGATTGTATATGGCGTCACAATAATCAGTGTTGTGCTGGTGGTGCTGTCGGAAAACCGCAATCCGGTGAAATCACTTGCGTGGATCACGGTGCTGCTGCTTCTGCCGGCTGTAGGTCTCATACTTTATTTTCTCTTCGGACGCTCAATCAAGAACAAGCGATTCATATCGCGCCGCAATCGGCGTCGCCTGAAGAAGCATGAACAGGCCAAAGCTTTTAATGCTGCGGCATCGGGTCTGAGTGTGGAAAACTCGCAGCAGGTGAAATTGGGTCAATCGCTTATGGGGGCGCCTTATTATGAATGTAACAAGGCCCGTATATTTGACAACGGGAAGGAAAAGTTCGACATACTGATACAGGATCTGCGCCGTGCGCGGCGTTTTATCTATCTGCAATATTATATATTTGAAGATGACCGGATAGGAAACACTATAGCCGACATACTTATAAGCAAAGCGAAGTCGGGGGTGAAGGTAAAAGTAATCTATGACCATCTCGGCAATTTCAAGGTGAAGCGCAAGTTTTACCGCCGCATGCGCGAAGCCGGGGTTGAGGTGTATCCGTTCTTCAAGATTTCGCTTCTGCATCTTGGCGCCCGCATCAACTGGCGCAACCATCGCAAACTTTGCCTGATTGACGGTCGTGTGGGATATATCGGAGGAATGAACGTGGCCGACAGATATATCGACGGTGGCAAGTTCGGGGTCTGGCGCGACATACATCTGCGCGTGACGGGGCCGATACTCCGCAGTTTCAATCACTCGTTCTGCTATGACTGGAATTTCATGGGGCGTCCTATTCCTGATGATTTCACTCCGGTCGACGCCAAAACGTCAGACGGAGAGATAGGGATGCAGCTCATAACATCAGGCCCGACCGGACAATGGGGGAATATATCGCTGATGTTTCTCAAGGCGATAGGCAATGCCAAGAAATCAATCTATCTTCAGACTCCGTATTTTCTGCCAACGGAGGGGCTGCTGCGCGCATTGCAGGCTGCGGCACTGTCGAAAATCGATGTCAGAGTGATGATACCCCGCAAGTCAGACTCGGCGATGCTGCGTCATGCTTCGTTCTCATATATAAAAGACTGCCTGAGAGCGGGTATCAAGGTGTATCTCTACGAGCCGGGAATGCTTCACGGCAAGGTGATAATTGTCGACGATGATTTTGTGACCGTGGGGTCTACCAATTTCGATTTCCGCAGTTTCGAACATAATTTCGAGGCCAATATCTTTGTTTACTCCAAAGATTTCAATGCGCGGATGACGGATATTTTCATGCGTGATCTGGAGGAGTCGACACGTGTACTCCCCTACGACTGGGAGCATCGCCCACGCATCGACAAGATGAAGCAATCAGTAATGCGCCTGTTCTCACCTATATTGTAAGTCATATAATAATAAGTAAGTCATAAAAATTATTACGTATATTATGGATTTAAAAACTTTATATCATCAGCGGCGCTTTTCCAGCGCTTTTCACTCTCATCTTCAGTCGTGTAGATTACTACACTCCTTCATCTTTGAGCAAAAATCGCTCGAAAAATCACTCTCTGATAATATAAAATAATTTTTACGACTTACTTAACTAATTAAAAGCCATATACTATGAAAAAATTAAAGAAGCTATTCGGTAAGAAACCTGCGACATCAAATGACAAAAATATGTCAGTTGAACAACTAAATGAGACGCTATTCGAACTTGCCTTGCATCTTTATAATAATGGAAATTACGGACAGGCTTTCAATCAGATGAAAATCGTAGCAGAGCAAGGAGAATATCGGGATGCGATGTTTAACTTGGGAGTTTTTTATATGCGTGGCATAGGGGTCACCAAGAATGCAGAGCTTGGGATTGAATGGCTGAAGAAAGCGGCGATGAAAGGTGACGAAAAGGCAGCATATAATGTCGCTATCGCTTACCACGACGGAAAGGTTGTATCAAGAAATTTTACAGAAGCAAAGAAATGGTATGAGAAAGCGGCCAGTCTCGGTGATGAAAAAGCACGTAAGGAACTGGCTTTTTTTGAACCCGGGTCGATATATTGTCTCTACGGAAAGGACACATTTTCCAATGAAGTATTCGAAATCGATAGATTCACTGACCTGAATGACGCTGAAAAGGCTCTGACCGAACGCATGAACAAAGCGGGACGCCACTCTCCCGACACGTCAGAATATAAGCCGGGCACAGACCTGCGCGACTACTATTGGCTTGTGAGAAAATAACGATAGCCGCCGACGGCGGTTTTATATCGGAGCATATTTTCGGCAGGACATACTGCTTATAATAATTCCCAGCCTTGCCTTAAGGGTATTTCTGCACTTCATATTGTTGGGACGCACGGTTCGTGCGTCCGGATATTTCGCCTGATAATCAGAATGTTGGCGGACGCACGAGCCGTGCGTCCCTACTTTTTGAGGCAATCCTCTGAGTTACGCAACACCCTTATTGCAATATAAAACTGAGATTGTAATATTAACTGCAATTTCGGCTTGTGGAATATTTGCTTCCAAATACACCGGGGGCGCATCTGTCGACAGATGCGCCCCCGGCGGGTATTATGAGGATGAATTTTCAGTTATTATTTCGCTATGGGGCATGCTGCGCATTTGGCAGAGATTTCGGTGAAGAAGTCGTTGCCTTTGTCATCGACAAGGATGAATGCGGGGAAGTTTTCCACTTCGATTTTCCAGATTGCTTCCATGCCGAGCTCGGGATATTCGAGGAGTTCGACTTTCTTGATGGAATTCTGTGCGAGGATAGCAGCGGGGCCGCCAATTGAGCCGAGGTAGAAACCGCCATGCTTGTGGCATGCGTCGGTCACCTGTTTGCTGCGGTTGCCTTTTGCAATCATTATCATAGAGCCACCTGCATCCTGGAACTGGTCGACGTATGAGTCCATACGTCCGGCTGTTGTGGGGCCGAACGAGCCTGAAGGCATGCCTTCGGGAGTCTTGGCCGGACCGGCGTAGTAGATGGGATGATTCTTGAGGTATTCGGGCATGGGCTCGCCGTTGTCGAGACGTTCTTTGATTTTTGCGTGTGCAATGTCGCGTCCGACTATGATGGTGCCGTTGAGCGAGAGGCGTGTCGATACGGGATATTTTGTGAGTTCGGCAAGGATTTCGCTCATAGGACGGTTAAGGTCGATTTTCACTACATCACCTTCGCCGGCTTTGCGCATATCTTCGGGGATGAGTTCGCCGGGATTGGCGTCGAGCTTTTCAATCCAGAGGCCGTCTTTGTTGATTTTTGCCTTGACGTTGCGGTCGGCCGAGCAGCTTACACCCATGCCGATGGGGCATGAAGCGCCGTGGCGCGGCAGACGGATTACGCGGATGTCATGAGCGAAGTATTTTCCGCCGAACTGCGCTCCGAGACCGATTTTGCGAGATGCTTCGAGGAGTTCTTTTTCAAGTTCGACATCGCGGAAAGCGTGTCCGAGGGCATTGCCTTGGGTGGGGAGATTGTCGTAGTATTTTACGGATGCTTTCTTGACAGTGGCGAGGTTCATTTCAGCCGATGTGCCGCCGATGACGAAAGCGATATGATAGGGAGGACAAGCGGCAGTGCCGAGAGTCTTCATTTTCTCGACGAGGAAGGGGACGAGAGTCTTGGGGTTGATGATTGCTTTTGTCTCCTGATAGAGGTATGTCTTGTTGGCCGAGCCGCCGCCTTTTGCTACAAACACGAATTTATATTCGTTGCCGTCGACAGCATAAAGGTCGATCTGGGCGGGAAGGTTGCAGCCGGTGTTTACCTCGTCGTACATGTTGAGGGGAGCGTTCTGCGAGTAGCGGAGGTTGTCTTGAGTATATGTAAGGTAGACACCTTTCGAGAGGCGCTCTTCGTCGCCGCCACCGGTGTAGACGTTCTGTCCTTTCTTGCCCATTATGATTGCTGTGCCGGTGTCCTGGCAGAAGGGCAATTGTCCTTTTGCAGCCACTTCAGCGTTGCGGAGCATGGTAAGAGCGACAAATTTGTCGTTGGCGCTTGCTTCGGGGTCGTGGAGTATCTTTGCGACCATTTCGTTGTGCTCGCGGCGGAGCATGAAAGCGTTGTCGTGAGTGGCCTGGCGTGCCAGCACAGTGAGTGCCTCGGGGTCAACGACAAGCATTTCCTGTCCGTTGAATGTCTCGGTGCGGACGTAGTCGGAAGTCAGGTGGTAATACTCGGTGGTATCTTTTCCCATAGGGAACATTTCCTGATACTCGAAAGGTTTTGTAGCCATTGTTTTATTGTTGATTTTGATATATTGTTTTATCGTTGTTCCATCATTGTTTTAACATTTTCAGGCTAAAAACTATGATATGCAAAGATACAAATTCCCTTCAAAAGAGACAATTTTTTGCAGGGAATTTAGATAAACTAAATTTTTATAGTCTGAATAATTCCTTTCAAATCTACATCAGAGATTCGTAAGACGATTAAAAAACAATCAACGATATAGTTATAATCATTCTAAAGTAGTCAAATTTAGCCACTTTAACTACACATAATGATGGGATATCAGCCATATTCGATCAATTTTTCTGAATTATACACAAGTTCAACTTATAGAACAATAACTTTTGACGATTCCTTATATTCGATAATAAAAAAATAATCAAGTAGTACGATTTGTTATTGGTATATTCTAAAAAAATACGTAGATTTGTAGCAAACTAATACACATTATGTCAAGACATTATTAACAAGTAACATTATGCCTTAATGTATTAAAGAATACGTCAAGAATTACTAACGAAGAAAAGAAAAGGCATAATTGTCTTCACTCTATGTTGTGTGGAGTTGTTATACCCCCATATCTGCATTAAAAGGTATTCCGACCTCATTCTTCATAGCAGCCCTCTACTATTTTATCGGGTTAAGACAAAAACAAGAATAAAACATCATATACATAATCTTAATGGGAAATCTTCAGGCTATAAAATTATACCCTCATGTTAGTAACGTATTTATGAACCCTGAATATGACCATTCAAGCTCGATGCAATATACGTCAGTATTTATTTAATATAACTTTTATTATTATAACTTTCAGGAATATTAACAATTTAATTAAAAACAAATATGCGTAATTTTTTATTCATTTTATCACTAATCACTATTCTAGGAAGTTGTGGTAGCGGAGATAATTCAAGTTATACTCCATCATCCTCTTATTCTCAACCTACGACTCGCATAGTAAATTGTTCTTATTGCAGCGGTAGCGGAATAATACTTAATCCATATGATGGAAATTACTATTATTGCCAGAATTGCAGAGGGACAGGCAAAATAACTATTACTAATAGAAGTAGTAATCCATCTTTTACAGGAATGACTAATTGCAATAAATGCGAATGCCCTGGCTGGCCTGCCGGTAGAAGTAAAAATCTAAAGTGCGGACGTAATCTAGGCGGGGGACGTACATGTAATCACACATACAAAGAACACGGGTTATAACCTAAATATTTTCTATTATGCGGAATATTTTTGCAATTGCAGTCCATTGATAAATATTTTTCACAACCTTTAAGGACATCTGCAAATGTTTATTGCAATGCAAAATTAAGAAAAAAAATGCCACAAACTCTTTGCATAGAGACAAAAAGTTTGTGGCACTTTTATATATGTTCGGATTATTGTTTACCCACCGGCGAGAGGCCGAGTTCGGCGGCCTTTTCCATTACGAGACGTAGGGCGAGGTCGCGGTCATTGGGGGTCGGACAGTCGACGAGCATCTCTTTTTCGTAGGATTTTATTATGCCTACTTCACGACATTGTCCGATGCCGAACATTTCCATTATCTC
>CAMWIJ010000059.1 GCA_947174275.1 uncultured Muribaculaceae bacterium | reverse complement strand
ACCCTTTATCGCCATAACGGGACGGCACTTGTTGCCGTCACCGGCGATATCGAGGCTGTCAAAACGGCACTGTTCGACTCCATGTGGGCTTCCATCGGCGGCACGAAGCTCGCCTCAGGCAGCTACCGCATGGGTGCCACCGGCAAAGAGCTGACAATAGAAGAGGCGATGGTGAGATATGCGCGAAACGGGTTCATCGACCTGTGGAACGCGGCCTGCGCCAGCCGATTTGTCTCCAGTTCGTACTATAAACCCTCGGGGCAATACAACGAGTCGACGGGTTACTTCGAGCTCAACGGCATTACTGACATCGGCATCGTGGAGGCGATACGTATATACAGCGCATACGTCAGCGGCCGCACGACTACGGGCTACCGGACAAATATACCTGTCGGCATGCAGAATTATCAGGATGCGGCGGCGGAAATACGCATGTTTACAAATACGCAAGTGGAGAAGATATGCGGTTATTTCACGGCGGTAAATGCCGAGGTGCTCAACACGAATACACTGAAAGAAATCAATGCCATACGGATTGGATATGGCTCTAACAGCATCAACATACAGAGCACTTCGCTTGAGATAATCTATTTCTCGGCACAGAATGCAGGTCATTATCCGTGCAAAATCAACATTCCCAATGCCGCCAACTTCCGGCTTGACGGCATTGCGCAGATAGTGAAGTGGGTGAGCAACTCCACAGTCACAGTACACCGCGACGTCTACGCCAAACTCACCGGTGATACCACCAATGCCGCGGCGGCAGCGCTCTCCAAGGAAGAGCTCGCGCAATGGCAGGAGATGGCCGTCAGCGCCGCCGAATACAATATTACTTTCGCAACAACTTAACCAGAATGACATCATGATACAGACAAGAATTGTAAATGGCTCATTGACAGAGATATACACATGGGGGGGTAAACGCCTTCCTTACAGAAAGTTACCCGACCAATTTCCACACGTTCGTGACGAGGAAAATACTCGCCGGCAACGACAGCATTGACAATTACCGTGAGGTCACGGAGGCTGAGCGCACGGCCATCGAGGCTGCCGATGCAAAATGGGAGCGGCCACCGCAATTATTTATCCTGCTGTGGAATGCGGCCTGCGGAACATACGGGCGATATAACGAGTCGACAGGTTACTTCGAGTTGAACGGTCTGACTGATATTACCCTCGAGCAGGCAATTGCGATATATCAGGCAGGCAGGCCGAACAATGCGGCTGAGTCACTTTCGATATACTCTCATTCATCTATCCGCACCAATCTGCCGTGGACTAAACCGATAAGTTCCGGATGCGGTGAGGCATTTTTCGCCTGCAGCAATATCGAGACAATTCGGGTAACCTCTACGTTTAATGTCACCGGACTATACTGTTTTTACATTTGCCCCCGACTGCATACCATATTTGGCACGGTGACATTGGGCATTAGTGATGATTTCAAAGATTGCTCCAGTCTGGTTTCCGTCACGGTCAGGATGAACAAGCAGGGGGGTACGTTGTCGTTTCGCTCGTGCCGGTTGCTCGATATTGATTCCGTCAGATATTCAGTCGAGAACTCCCAGCCATGCACAATCCTGCTTCATCCTGATGTCTATTCACGTATCCCCGACGAGCTGCATGCACTCGCCGAAGAAAAACAGATAACATTAGCAACAACTTAAACCCAAACAGAAATGAAAAAAACTTATCTTGACTTTGTTGACCGCTATGAGCTGTCATGCACTGAAGAATATTACCTGCACCGCAAGGGCTCGGAGTTGTATCCCGCGTGTCGCAGACTGCACGTCAAGGCCGAAGAGGTAGACGACTGGGAGGAGATACTGATTGCCGACATTCCTCCCTACACAAAGGCGCAATACAGGGCGCTGGTCGTGGAACTGATACGCAAGCGCTATGACGTCGACAAGGAGTTTGAGATACAGCGCGAGTTGCTTGACGCCCTGCTCAATCCGCAGCCGATGACCCTCGAAGCCACCGACCCCGAAGCCGCCACGCCCACGCCCGGCATCATATCCGACTTCAACGCCTACAACGCCTACGTGGAAGAGTGCAAGCTCCGGGCAAAGGAGATGCTTGAAAAATATAGATGCCCCTACAGCAAATGTTGAGTAACAATATTGCCAATTCGGATAGCATTATTAATGGATGTCAAAGACCTTGTATTAATCGATGCTATTCCGGATTATATAATTTCGTGTATTTTGTAAATGTATTAAATACAGTGATTTATTGATTTTTGTATGTCGGCAAAAAAGAAAAATTAGCCATAATGTCAATGATACACTTATTTTTGACAAAAAAAACAAGAATTATGAAATTACTGCAAGGCCATTACAAACATTTTGGAGCCTGTCTTATAGTTGCATTCACAGCTTCATTTATTGAAGCAGAATGTGGCGCCAGCTATTGGCAAGCTTTTGTCGCTGGAATAATAGCAGGTGGCGCAATAGGAGTGGGTAAGGAGTACGGGGACAAATGCGCGCCGGGTAATAAATGGGACTGGAGTGATATCATCGCTGATATGGCAGGAGCTGTGATTGGTTCTGCAATTGGCTCCCTGTTTTCGCTTCTTAATAATTAAACAACATATAGAAATATGAACAATTTATCAGAATTCCTCCGGTGTGTATTTACGGCAATGGGTGCCATTATCGCCATTCTTGAACCGACTTTTCCTTATCTGTTCATCTGCACTCTGATGATATTGGCTGATTGTTATACAGCATGGTCGTTATCCAAAAGAGCGCAAAAATTGTATCCTGACAAGATAAGCAAAGATGGCAAGAAATTCAAAAGTCACAATTTCGGCAGAGTCATAGTTACTCTGCTGAAAGCGTATGCTCTCATTATTATGGCTTTCCTTATTCAGAGACATATCACAGACGCATGGCCCATAGACCTTCCCAAAGTGGCAGCCGGAGCGATATGCTTCTGGCAGTTGTGGTCGATACTTGAAAACGAGTCAAGCTGTAATGGTGCCAAGTGGGCAAAAACGCTTCAAAAGATACTCGTCGATAAGACTTCCAGACACTTTGACTTGGATTTATCTGATTTAAAATCAAAAGAATGATGATAGAACTTTATGATAATGGACATGGCGTTGATACCGCCGGGAAATGTTCCCCCGATCAGAGCCTGCGGGAGTATAAAAAGGCTCGTGAGCTTGTAAAAGATATAGTAGCCCGACGTAGGGCAATGGGGTATGATGCCCGCATCCTCGTTCCTGAAGATAAAGACATAAGTCTCGGTGAACGTTGTCGACGTGTCAACGCTATCTGTAATGAAGTAGGCAAATCTAACGTTCTGCTTGTTTCTATCCACTGCAACGCCGCCGGTGCCGATGGTAAATGGAAGAGCGCAGGCGGTTGGTGTGCTTATACATCACCCGGCCAGACTAATGCTGACACTCTCGCCACACATCTGTATGATGCAGCAGAAACGGCGTTGGCAGATTATATTGAAGCATTCCCTATTCACAAGGCTAAAGGTGAATATGACAGTAAGCAGCGACCCATAAGAACTGATTACTCTGACGGAGATCCAGACTATGAGGCACGGTTTTATATACTCATGCATACACTATGTCCGGCTGTTCTTACAGAGTCAATGTTTCAGGATAATAAGGCAGATGTCGATTTTCTGCTGTCTGCCGAAGGACATAACGCAATCGTCAATCTTCATGTCAATGGCGTGGAGAGTTACATCAAGTCATTAAAGTAATGAAGAAATTATATTACCTTATCTGTCTGCTTTCGCTGGCTCTTGTCAGCTGTAAGACACCAATGCAGACATCAGCTCCATTGCCGCCTGTTGTCCTGAATAATTCCGATAGTGTGATAGTTGAGACAATTGTCAATACGGTTTACGTTCCTGTAGAGGTTGCAGTAGAGGTGCCGCAACAATCAGAATTTAATATAACTCCTGAAGGTAGCAGTCATGTTGAAACTGATCTGGCGATTTCGGATGTGTGGTTTGAAAATGGCATACTTCACCACATAATCAAGAACAAATCCGGAAAGCTCAAAGGGGAGACCATAGTGCCTCAAACGACTACGCAGACTGACACAAAGGCTGTAAAGATTAAAGAAGTTCCGGTTCCCGAACCGTATCCAGTAGAAATAGAGCGTCAATTAACCTTGATGGAGCAGATAAAATTGTCAGCGTTCTGGTATCTCGTTGGCATCATTATAGTGACCATAGGATTTATATTCCGTAAGCCATTTCTTATGTCTATACGCAAAATTATTAGGTTGTAAACTGATATTTATTGATTATGAAAATAGCCTCGTTGTGAAACGAGGCTATTTAATTTTCACGCAAAGTGAATAAATCACGGTCATGTCAGTAACTTTATATTGAAACGCCATTGATGATGTATGTGATGATGTGTAGGCGTTTCAAAGGCTGTCAATATGGCAGCCTTTTATACTTTCATGCTGAGTGATAAGCCGAACCGTTTAAGAATACGTTCGATTTCATCTGCGGCTTTCTCTCCAATGCGATTTATATTGCACAAATCAACACGGCTCAGAGTTACAAGATCTTTTAACCTCCGTATATGAGCGTTATCAAGAGGTATTGCAATTCTCATAGGAATATCAAATTCTGTGATGGATGCAGAAAGTAGCTGTTCCATGTGCAACCTCATTTCATCATATTTATCAAAAGAATTGTCAGAGTCAGACGTATATGATACAATCATAATTCAAAGATTAAAGGTTTGAAATAAAAATGGAGGGGAACCACCCCCTCCATCAAGTCAAACCAATAAGCCTCCAAAAACGGTTAGAACTTATTGATATGGCAAATATATGGATTTATTTTAAATTATCCAAAACTTGTCTCACGGCTTTTGTCGCCATTTCCGGAGAAACGGATATATAGGAGAAGAGAGATGTCCCACCTTTATCAACCCGATGCCCCAAAATAAAGTCAATTACGCAGGTATTGATTCCGAGGTTAAAAGCATGTTGGCTGAAAGATTTTCTGGCGGAATAGAAAATGAGATTTTTAATGCCGGTTATTTTTGCGATACCCTTTAAATGACGTATGAAATATCCGTGCATACAATCACGTCTCTGAGGTTCTGTCATTGATAGTAACCCATCGGGTCGTTTGTATTTGTCGATGATTTCAATCGCTTCCTCCGGAATAGAGAACTCAACATACTTATTTAGTTTAGGACTGTTTTCTGTCTTTTTTCGTACATATCTGATAGTCTCGGTACAATCATTGAAATTCAAATAAGTCAAATCCGCCATATTAATTCCGCCGAGATAATAAGAAAGCATAAAATAATCACGACACTTTATTTGTCTGCGGTTTTTTAATTCAACATCTCTGATTTTTTTGATTTCGTCGACTGTCAACCAAGAGTATCGTGGTTCAGGGTTTGGCCAGTTTATACCTACAAATGGGTCAATACGATATGTGACATAACCATGCTTTTTTGCATAACTTATTATTATTGAAAGAAATGTAATGTCATTTCGGATTGTTGAGCTTTTTAGACCTTTGTCGTATAGTGATTTGATAAGATTAGCTACGGTATGATAATTTATACTTTCCATCAACATTGAACCGCTGATATACCGTGATATCCGTTTCCATATCGTTAAATAATTCAGTCGTGTACTTTCTTTTATAATTGCGCTCTCAAGATATTCTTCGACTAAAGATCCGAGCGAGCGATGAGCAAAGCGTCTGTCATTCTTTAACTCGAAAACAAGTTCCGGACATGAAAGTCCATTTATATATTCAATTGAATTTATCGTGTTCTGGTATTTCTGTAATAGCCCGCGAAGTTTTGTATTCAAAATAGAAGCATCAGGTCTTTTTATAATTGAGCCGTTTTTGAATTCTTTAGCGGAGTCGAGAACGATATCTGTTACGATATACCGAGTCTCTCCATTATGGGCAAGAGATATTCTTATTTTGTGCCTGCCGCCCTTAAGCGCTTTGGCAGGAAGTATTACTGCGTTTAATGTTGCCATGATTTTCGGACAATAATTAGGAAATAAAATTGATAAAATTGTCGTTTTTTAGATTGTTTTTGACGTTCAAAAATGATGTCATTTTGAGAAAAATACTAATAAATTGCCCTGATATTCAGAAAAATATTACATTTTATTTGCAAAGTTCCTTTAAGATAGGTTAAATTTGTGATTTATTTAAAATTTAGACGTTATTTTATTGTTACAATGAAAATACTTATGCAATGATACAGATAGGACGATATAACAACCTGAAGGTTGTAAAGATAGTTGATTTCGGACTGTATCTCGACGGAGGCGATGCCGGCGAGATATTGCTTCCGGCGAGATATATCACCGACTTGCCTGAGCCGGGTGACGAGATGAATGTGTTTGTCTACCGCGACTCGGAGGACCGCCTGATAGCCACCACCGAAAAACCGTTTGCCACTGTGGGTGAGTTCGCTTACCTTCAGGTGACTGCGGTCAACAAGGTCGGTGCGTTCATGCAGTGGGGATTGCCGAAAGACCTTCTGGTGCCTTTCCGCGAGCAGAAGGTAAGCATGAAGCAGGGGGGCATATATCTTGTCTATATCTATGTCGACGACGCCACAAAACGTATTGTCGCGTCGGCCAAGATTGAAAAGTTCATCGGCAACCGTTTCCCCGACTACGCTCCAGGCACTAAAGTGAAGGCGCTGGTCTACAATCACAACGAGCTGGGCTACCGTTGCATAGTCGACAATCTCTACCACGGTCTGATCTATCAAAACGAGACATTCCGTCCCGTGGAGCTCGGGGTTGAAATCGATGCTTACGTGAAGCGTGTGCGCGACGACGGCAAGATTGACCTTACGGTGTCGCCGGTGGCTTCTGTCAGAGTCGAGCGTCTGGCTGCGCGCATACTTGAAAAGGTGCGCGAAAACAATGGCCGACTTCCTGTGAGCGACCATTCTTCCGCCGAACTGATACAGGAGATGTTTGAATGCAGCAAGAAAGATTTCAAGAAGGCAATAGGTCTCCTTTACAAGCAGCGGGTCATTTCCATCACCCCGGAGTATATAGAAATTCAGAACTGATAATATCATGTTAAATCAAATAATATACAGTTTATGAAAATAATCAATCTGGCGCTTGTAGCGTGTGTGGCTTCGCTTGTGGCATGCAATTCCGAGAAGTCATCAAAGACTGCATCTGATGAAAATAAAGAGGGCTCAGTCGCCGATGACGCTCCCGCCTACGTAGTGGAGAAAGTCTCTTATGCCGATTCGGTAGTGGTCGACAGCTGCAAGGCTGTGGCCGAATGTTCAATCGAATATCTGAAATCTGACAAGAGCGACGACGCGCTCGTGGCAAGTGTCGACAAGTGGATTCGCCACATGCTCGATGACTCTGACGCGACTGTCGCAATGGGTGAGCCGCTGGCTAAAAATTTTGTGGAGAAAAATATTAAATCGGGCGGTGACGATCTGCGCGAGTTGAGTGATTTTTACAAGAATGACAACAGCGGGCCGGCGCTCACGATGTCATACGAATATTCCTATAAGGTGTCACCTCTTGAACTGACGCCCGACTACGTGACAATGATGTTTACATCATACGTATATCTCGGTGGCGCCCACGGAGGCTCGGCGGCGATAGGGCAGTCGTTTGACGCCCGCAACGGCCGCAAGCTTGACTTGGATATGTTTAAGGAAGGCACCACCGACAAGGTGCTTCAGATTGTCAAGAAAGGCATCATGGAGCAATACTTCGAGGTGCGTACTGAATCTGAACTGCGTGATATTCTGCTCCTGAACAACGAGCCGTTCCCGTTCCCGCAAAATCCTCCCTATTTCGAGGACAATGGCGTGTGCTTCCTCTATCAGCAATATGAGATCGCGCCATACGCCGCCGGTATGCCGGCCTGCGTGATACCGTTCGAGACGCTGCGTCCCTACTTTACGGATGACGTGCTGCAGATGCTCGGTCTTGATTGAAAATAGGGGTAAACTACCTGAAAATAGGTTTAAATGACGCGGCTTGGTGCAAGTCGCGTCATTTTTTGCTTATATTATAGATGAAAATTGGATAAAAATTTGCATCTTTGCATGTTATTAGAGAGATTGTCGGCGTCGTAACGCTACGATTTACGGCCGGCGGCAGTCTCAGTCATAATTTTAACTGCTATTATCACTTGTAATGCAATTTTCAGCCAATCAGATAGCGCAGCTCACCGGCGGTACGGTCGTGGGCGACGGCGAAGTGACAGTCTCTACGGTTGCCAAAATCGAGGAGGGGCACCCCGGCGCAATATCCTTTCTTGCCAACCCGAAGTACACACATTATATCTATGACACGGCCTCGTCGATAGTTCTCGTCAGAAATGATTTCGAACCGGAGCGCCCCGTTGCAGCCACACTGATAAAAGTGGCCGATCCCTACGCCACAGTGGCGAGCCTGCTGCAGATGGTGGCGAGCATGACGGAGCCGCAATATTCAGGCATCGAGTCCCCCTCCTATATAGCCGAGGGTGTGGAGCTCCCCGACGACGTTTATGTCGGCGCGTTCGCCTATATAGGCCGCGGCGCGAAAATAGGCCGCGGAGTCAAGATATTTCCGCAGGCATATATCGGCGACAATGTGGTCATCGGCGACAACACCGTAATCAAGCCCGGTGTCAAAATCTATCACAACTGTCGCATCGGCAAGCGTTGCATCATACACGGCGGCGCGGTGATCGGTGCCGACGGCTTCGGCTTTGCTCCCGTCAACAACGAATACAGCAAGATACCCCAGATAGGCAATGTCGAGCTCGCCGACGATGTGGAAATCGGAGCCAACACATGTATCGACCGCGCGACTATGGGCTCGACCCGCATCAGTCGCGGAGTGAAACTCGACAACCTTATTCAGGTGGCCCACAACGTGGAGATAGGGGAGAACACCGTGATGGCGGCGCAGGTAGGCATCGCCGGTTCGACCAAAATCGGCGCGCGGTGCATGGTGGCCGGGCAGGTAGGTTTCGCCGGACATATCACTGTTGGCGACGACAATCAGATCGGAGCGCAGTCGGGTGTGCCCAACTCTGTGGGTTCCGGCAAGCGTCTGATGGGCTATCCTGTAGTCGAGGCGCGCGATTTCGCACGCAATCTCGTGTATCTGAAAAATATCCCCGCGATGCAGAAACGCATCTCGGCGCTTGAAAAAGAATTGCGTCACGACAATCCGCAAGGCTGACATGCGGTTGCGACACTATAGAATTTGAAAAATATAAAAACCAGATAAACAATGAAGCAGCAAACTCTTAAAGGCCAGTTCACTGTCAAAGGCAAAGGCCTTCACACCGGGCTTGATATCGAAGCGACATTTCTCCCGGCACCCGAAAACCACGGCTATAAATTCCAGCGCATCGACCTCGAAGGTCAACCTGTAATCGACG
The DNA here is from genome assembly GCA_947174275.1 of uncultured Muribaculaceae bacterium. Lineage (GTDB taxonomy): Bacteria > Bacteroidota > Bacteroidia > Bacteroidales > Muribaculaceae > JAGBWK01. The sequence goes on along the minus strand of CAMWIJ010000059.1, from coordinate 7,595 downwards.
CGCTCGCCGAAAATGTAACAGCCACGACCCGCGGCACCGTGCTTGAGCGCGGCGATGTCAAAGTGAGCACCGTGGAGCATGCTCTGGCAGCTCTCTATGCGGCCGGCATCGACAACTGTCTTATTCAGCTCAATGCCCCCGAAATGCCTATACTTGACGGCAGCGCGGCGGTTTATTGCGGCAAGATTGCCGAAGTGGGAGTAGAGCAGCAGAACGCCGATAAGGATTTCTATATCATCAAACAGAAAATCGAGGTGCGCGACGACTCTACCGGCGCTTCGATAATAGCACTGCCCGACGACAACTTCTCTGTCGACGTAATGGTGGAATTCAACTCAAAGGTGCTTGCCAACCAGTTTGCATCGCTTGACAATCTCGCCGATTTCCCCGCTGAAATCAGCGCTTGCCGCACATTCGTGTTCGTGCGCGAAATCGAACCTCTCGTCAAGGCCAACCTGATAAAGGGCGGCGACCTTGACAATGCGATCGTGATCTATGACAGCCCGATGGCTCAGGATGAGCTCGACCGCATCGCCGACATGATGGGTTCTCCCCGCAAGCAGGTCAACGAATTCGGCTACATCAACACCAAGCCTCTGGCTTTTGAAAACGAGCCCGCGCGCCACAAACTGCTCGATGTGCTGGGCGATATCGCCCTTATCGGACGTCCGGTCATCGGCCGCATCATAGCCACCAAGCCGGGCCACTCGCTCAACACCGCGTTCGCCAAGCAGATACGCAAGGAAATCAAGCGTCAGGACATGCAGGCACCGCGCTACAATCCTTCGGCAGAGCCTCTGATGGATGTCAACCAGATACGCCGTCTCCTTCCCCACCGCTATCCCTTCATGATGGTCGACAAAATCATCGAGAAGGGCGAAAGCTATATCGTGGGTATCAAGAACGTATCGGTCAACGAGCCCTTCTTCCAGGGTCACTTCCCCGAAGAGCCCGTGATGCCCGGAGTGCTTCAGGTGGAGGCAATGGCGCAGACAGGCGGTCTGCTCGTGCTTTCGTCGGTCGAAGAGCCTGAAAAATATTCAACCTACTTCATGAAGATTGACAATGTGAAGTTCCGCCAGAAAGTAGTGCCCGGCGATACCCTTATATTCCACGTGTCGTTCATGACCCCGCTGCGTCGCGGCTGTGCGATGATGAAAGGCTATGCGTTCGTCGGCGAAAAGATCGTCACCGAGTGCGAATTTATGGCCCAGATAGTCAAGAATAAATAAACCTGATGCGGCGCAGACGCGCCGCATCATCACAATATCAATTGTAATGAAACAACCATTAGCTTATATACATCCGGCAGCCAAAATCCATCCCAGTGTGGTGATTGACCCCTTTGTGACAATAGAGGCGGATGTTGAAATCGGTGAAGGCACACGCATTGCCTCCAACGTCGTGATCATGGACGGTGCCCGTATCGGCAAAAACTGCAATATTTTCCCCGGAGCTGTGATTTCCGGCATACCGCAGGATCTGAAGTTCCGCGGAGAGGAGACTACAGCCATCATCGGCGACAATACCACCATACGTGAATGTGTCACTGTAAACCGTGGCACAGCTGCAAAGGGCAAGACCGTGGTTGGCTCCAATTGCCTCATCATGGCCTATTCGCATATCGCCCACGACTGTGTCATAGGCAATAATGTAATCATCTCCAACGCTTCGCAGATAGCCGGCGAGGTAGTGGTGGATGACTATGCGGTAATCGGCGGCGGAACGCTTATCCACCAGTTCTGCCATCTCGGCTGCCACGTGATGATACAGGGCGGCGCTCTCATCAACAAGGATATCCCTCCCTACGTCAAGGCGGCCCGCGAGCCCATCGCCTACACCGGAGTCAACTCAATCGGTCTGCGTCGCCGCGGCTTCACCAACGACCAGATACGCGACATCCAGGAAGTCTACCGTTATCTCTACCTGTCGCGTCTCAACGTCACCGACGCACTCGAGCGCATCGAGGCCGAACTTCCCGCATCGAAAGAGCGTGACGAGATTATCCTCTTCATCAAGAATTCAAAACGAGGCATCATCCGCGGATATGTATAATTGATATCCGCCGTTGCGTCATAGTCTGACGCGACGACACGTAATAACAACAATGGCGTGACCGGAAAGCCGATCACGCCATTATTGTTATTACGTGTGGAGTCTGATGTCATTAGAACGGCAGATCTTCCGTGCCGTCGCCGCCGGGGAACGGTGCCTGCATCTGAGGCGCTGCGGGAGCGCCGGCGCCGGGATAGGCTGTGGGAGGTATAGCCTGTGCCGGTGCGGTGGGAGCTGAAGCCATGGCGGCGTCACCCTTCTCGGCTTTCCAGCCGCGTATGCTGGTGAACCAGCGTCCGTTATATTCGCGGCTCTCTATGTCGAAGCTCAGTGTGATGAAATCGCCCAGATTGAGGGGGAACTGGTCGGCACGTTCGCCGAAGAAATCGAAGTGGACTTTCTTGGGGTAGTTCTCAAGAGTCTCAAGCACATATTCTCTTTTTTTCCACGGATTGCCTGCTTTTGATGTTCCTGACATCTCGGGGAGCACGGCAATGATTTTTCCTTTTACTTCCATTTTATGTTTTCTGTTATTATATTGTTTTCTGTTACTTATTATCCTACAAATTTAACAAACATTCCTGCTTGTGCCAAAATTTATCGGTATTCTTTTTGAACATTTCTCCGCTATAGTTACTTTTGCGGAAAATATTATTACAATGGCAAAGAAAGATGATTGGTGGACCTCGCCGACTGAAGGTGAGAACGGCGCGCTTATAATGGTGACCGGACGCAGAGATGTGGAGAAATTTCGTGACAATCCGAAATATTCAATCCGTGTGGAGGTGTCATGGAAATATGACGGTGAGTCAAACGGTATGCCTGACACAGCCACGTCGCAGCTCATGGAGGAGGTGCATGACGCGCTGCTGGCAGTGTTTGCCAAAGACCCCGTCGCCGTCATGACCGGTATCTACACCGGCGACAATCGCCGCGACTGGGTGTTTTACACACTGTCGACACATATTTTCCAGAAGAAAATCAATGATGCGTTGGCTGCGTTTCCGCTTCTTCCGCTCGAGATATATGCCGAAAACGACCCTGACTGGGCGGAATATGCCGAGATGCGCGAGCTCTCGGAGATTTCGGCGTCAGACGATGACTGACGCCGATGCCATCTATTCCCTTACGGCGATGGCATTGAGCGCGCGCAACACATTGCACAGCGTCGAGCTCCAGTAGGCCTTGAAGTCATCGCTTACCGATGCAAGGGCGAGCGATACGGTCTCGTCGGTGGTGTCACGCACGGTGGCAAGGAAATTGTAGAGCACCTGAAAGATGTCGGCCAGGCCTTCGGCTATGCTTGCCGACACCGGAGTGTCGCTGAATTTCATATCCTCTTCGAAAACCTCGAGATATACGTCGTCGGGGCCGAACAGCTGCTCCATGCCGCGCCTTACAGCGTCGTAGTAGTCCTCTTCGAGGGCTGCGTCGATGTAGGCGTCGAAGTGGTCGTCATCGTCAACGGCGAGATCGGTGGCCGATATATAGAGCCGCGGCAGAAGTTTGAGCATCGTTCTGACGAAATCGCTCTGCTCGTATTCGCGGGCATTCTCTACGGCGTTGCAATATTCATGGGCAAGACCGGTGAATGCTATGGAGTTGGAGTTAAGTGCCATATAGTTTTTTCTTTTTTATATAATCATATACCCTGTCGGGCATGAAAATGTTCATGTCAAGGCCTTCTGCGAGTTTGTCACGAAGGAACGTGCTTGACAGGTCGACGGTAGGCGCATCTATTTTAATGACATTGGCGGGGAGCGATGAGGCATCGATGTCGTAGCCCGGGCGAGGGTAGACGATGACGCCGTATCGCTCTATTATCTCACGAGACGCGCGCCATCTGTCGAACACGAGCCAGTTGTCGCTGCCTATTATGATTGATATCGACGCATCGGGATAGCGGCCGGCGAGCAGCCTGAGCGTGTCGATTGTGTATGACGGCTTAGGCATTGTCAGCTCTATGTCGCAGGGAGTGACGCCGGGACACCGCATGCACGCGAGGCGCAGCATCTCCATGCGGTCGGTGTCTGAAGCGAGGTCGGTGTTACCCGCTTTGAGCGGATTGAGCGGGCTGACGCACATTAGAACTTCGTCGAGATGCGCGGCCTGCCTTACATAGTCGGCCACCATGAGGTGGCCGATATGCACGGGATTGAATGACCCTCCCATCAGCGCTATGCGGCGTTGTCGTTGCATTGTTCTGACGCGATGTGACGGGATTATTTGCCGGTGATGAAGCCGGTGATGACGCGCTCGGTGTCGTCAATCGCTTTTTCGAGATTGTCGTTGACAACCACGGTGTCGAATTCAGGCGCGAGAGAAAGTTCGAACTCAGCGCGCGATATGCGTTCGTCGATTACCTCGCGCGATTCTGTGCCTCGGTTCTCGAGGCGGCGGCGAAGCTCTTCGACCGACGGCGGCTCGATGAAGATGGATATCGCGCGCTCTCCGTAAATGCGCTTTACGTTGATGCCTCCCTTGACGTCGATGTCAAGCACTATGTTTCGGCCGGCGTCGAGCGCACGGTTGATTTCGCTTTTCAGTGTGCCGTAGAAACGGCCGGGATACACCTCCTCATACTCCAGGAAGTCGCCGGCAGCAATGCGGTCGTGAAACTCGCCTGTTGAGAGAAAGTGATAGTGCACGCCGTCTATTTCTCCGGCTCGCGGCTTGCGGTTGGTGGCCGATACGGAAAATGTCATGTCGATATTGCCACGCTGCGTGAGGTCGTGGATTATTGTCGATTTTCCGCACCCCGAGGGTGCTGATATTATGATAAGTTTTCCTGACATAGGTATTTGGCTTTATATGTTTGTTGGTTCGGGTTGTTGTTTGGCCGGGCTCAGAGCACGTTGAGCACCTGCTCCTTTATCTGCTCGAGCTCGTCTTTCATCTTCACGACTGTGATCTGCATCTCGGCATGGTTGCTTTTAGAGCCGAGGGTGTTGATTTCGCGGCCCATCTCCTGCGATATGAACCCGAGCTTCTTGCCTTGTCCCGGCTCTGCGCCCATCGTTTCAGTGAAATATTCCAGATGTTGGGCGAGGCGCTGCTTCTCCTCGTTGATGTCGAGTTTCTCGATATAGAAAATCATTTCCTGCTCATAGCGGCCGCGGTCGTAGTCGGCCTGAGGTATCTGTGAGAGCGCGTCCTCGATGCGGGCGCGTATCCTGGTGATGCGTTCGGCCTCATATTTCGGCACTTCGGCCAGCAGGCCAGCGATACGGCTTATGCGCGAAGCAAAAAATTCCTCAAGTTTCTTCCCTTCCTTGGCGCGGAACTGGCGCAGGGCGTCGCACGCGGCTTCGACAGCCTTGAGCAGGGTGGCACGGTCATCGTCGTCGATGGTGTCGACGCAATCGGTATGCATTACATCGGGCATGCGCAGCAGCACACTGTACCAGTCGGCGGGGGCGGGAAGGCCGAGTTCCTGCGACATGCGCTCGATCTGAGCCTTGTAGGCCGCAGCTTTCTCTATGTTTATGCTGATGTCGGAAGTCGCGCCGAGCGTCTCTACGGTGACTGCGAGATCGACTTTGCCGCGCTCTATGCGTGAGGCAACGAGATTGCGGCATTCAACCTCCATCTCACGGTAGACTGACGGCATGCGACTTGAGAAATCAAGCTGTTTTGAATTGAGCGTCTTTATTTCTACAGTGAATTTCCTTGAACTGTTTTCGGCTACGCCTTTGCCGAAGCCTGTCATTGATAATAGCATATCCAAATTATTTATTTTCTACAAAATTACACATATACGCGGAAAAAACGTAAATTTGCATTAAAAATTTAGAGTGTCCCCGAAAAAATATCTGACCAAATGACTATACTTAATATTGAGACATCGACCAATGTATGCTCTGTCGCCGTCACTGCCGACGGCATGGTGCTGTGCCACCGCGAGGATTTCGCCGGGCATAACCATGCTACGCTGCTGAGCGGTTTTATAAAAGACTGCCTTGACCATATCGCCGCACACGAGATGAAGCTCGATGCGGTGGCTGTCAGCATCGGTCCGGGCAGCTACACCGGCCTGCGCATCGGCCTGTCGGAGGCCAAAGGGCTGTGCTATGCCCTCGGCATTCCGCTCATAGGCATTGACACGCTGAAGATAATGGCGGTCGAAGTGATGTTCACGCAGTCACTTGAGGGTGACGAACTGTTTGTGCCGATGATTGACGCACGCCGCATGGAGGTCTATACAGCTGTCTATGACATGGCTCTTGCCACGCTCGTAGAGCCGACTCCGCTCATATTGACACCCGAAGCGTTTGAGACATATCTTGCTGACCGCCGACTGCTGATATTCGGTAATGGCTCCGATAAGGCCCGCGATGTCATCACGTCGGACAATGCGGTGTTTGTGCCGGATATTCACCCCCTGGCATCCAACATGCTCCCTCTTGCCGAGCAGGCTTTCATGCGCAAAGAATTTCTTGACCTGGCCTACAGCGTGCCGGTCTATCTGAAAGAATTTCAGGCCACCAAACCCAAGAAACTGTTTTAACTCAATCAGTTGTATATAAAAACAGGCCGGCGGAGTGATATTTTCCGCCGGCCTGAGTTGTATATGTTGATGTCAGATAAGGGTCTGATTTATCAGTCTTCCTTGGCATTGGCCGTTTCAGCGGCCTTTTTGCTCTTGTAGTCGGAAACGACTTCGTTGATGAGTTCTTTGACTTCCTCTTCGGCTTTCTCCTCTTTGAGGTCGTTTATGAAATCATTGTGAGAGCACATGCTGCCGAATGCCATCAGATAGCCGAGTGTGCTTACCGATGAAAGGACTATCGTGACGAGCTTGTAGTTTTCTGCAATCCATTTGCCTACTGCGAACCCTTTGCTGTAGCTTACTTCGATATATTCACCCCTCGATTTCATAGATACACCGTGCCCTTCCATAGCACTCATAGCGAGCAATATTGCTGCCACAAGCAGGATTTCGCATACGGCGGCTGTGCCTATACCCATTGCAGCTGTATCAAAAAATTTATCCTCTTTATTCTTTTCCTGCTTTAACGAGAAGTAGAAGATTGCAGGACCTATCAGCCAGAGACCTTCCCATATAAGAACTTTGGCGCTTGCGGGATCTGAATCTTCGTTAATCACGAACATAGATACAATAGATATTATAGCCCAGAGAATGAGTGCTCCGCCGGCCGAACGGACTCCGGTCTCAAGATGTCCCATACGACATAATGTGTTGCCGGCACCAATAAGGCCGATGCCCCATAATATAAGGCCAATTATCATTGATACTTCGCTTAACGTAGTCAGAGAGTCGGTCTCTTTAACTGACATAATGATGTCAAAAATGGAGCTGATCAAGCAGATAGCGGCTCCGATAGCGGCAATTTTAAACGATTTGCCCAGCATAGTCTTGGCTTCCGGGCGGTTAATAGCAGTTTGTTCCATAAAGATTGATGTTGATATATTTGATATTTTACAAATATATTAACAATCTCTCAAATTACCCCCCCCAATATTAAAAACTGTTAAACGCGATCGGCTCGATCCTTAATTTGCATAAGCCGAAATAACAG
>CAMWIJ010000058.1 GCA_947174275.1 uncultured Muribaculaceae bacterium | reverse complement strand
TAAAGACTTTAACGACCTTTCCCTCCCACACCGCCTCCCCCCACTGAGGCTCGAGCCAGAGATAAACCGGGGCTCGCAGCCCCCGGCAATCCGCCACCTCCGGCGGCCTAAGCCCGTGATGGGCATCCCGTGGTATGTAACACTTGTTACCCTGCCTAAGTCCTCCACCCTTCGGCTTCCGCAGGACGCCGATTATGCTTAACCCCGCACGCCGAGTACAGCGAGGCTTGCGGGGTTCCCGACAAACCGAACTGACGGCTTCCGTAGGATGCCGATTTACACCATCCGCCTCAGTTCCCTGTCTCCAAGGTGTGTTATTCTCCGCATTTTTGCGGAGAATATTTGTTCCTTTCACCGCAAATGTTTATTTTTGCTATCATGAGAAAAGATTTTAGACATCAGAATTATATCTGGCAGCGAATTGATTGGCCTGACTTCAGATGGGATGCCAATGCTTTGCTTGAACCTTTGAGCAGGCTAAGCCGGGCACACGGTAATCTCAACGGGAAAATGTCGATGCTTGGATTTAATGACAAGAGCCGTGCGCTTGTGTCGGCAATGACTGACGAGTTGATCGGTTCTTCTGAAATAGAAGGTGTGTCGCTCAATCCGATGTCAGTGCGCAGCAGCATAGCCCGTAGGCTTGGTGTTGAATCGGATGGTTTGCTTGCGGAAGATCATTATATTGAGGGGCTTGTCGACGTGATGCTTGACGCGATACACAATTGCCGGGAGCAACTGTCGAGCGAGAGACTGTTTGGCTGGCACGCCGCTCTTTTCCCCACGGGACGCAGTGGCATGTACAGGATTACAGTCGGAGGATGGCGTCAGGGAGAGGAACCTATGCAGGTGGAGTCAGGTGCATTCGGTAAAGAGAAGGTACATTATCAGGCGCCTCCGTCCGCCGATGTCCCATCCGCTATGGATACGCTGATGGAGTGGGTAAATACTGCGGGACTCTCTCCTTTTGTGATGTCGGCGGTAGCGCATCTTTGGTTCGTGACAATTCATCCGTTTGATGACGGCAACGGTAGGATAGGGAGGACTCTTTCTGATATGCTCATTGCGCGTGCGGATGAGATCCCGGTGAGATATTACAGTATGTCGGCTGAGATAAACCGTAATAAGAGGGCTTATTACGAAGTGCTCGAACGAACGCAGAAAGGTGCTCTCGATATAACTGAATGGATGTTATGGTTCTTCTCGACACTGGAAGATGCGATAAACAGAGCCGTTTGTGGAGTGGAGCGAACTCTGCAGAAAACTGCATATTGGGATAATCACCGCAATGTAGAAGTGAACGAGCGTCAGCGAAAGATGTTAAATCGGCTTTGGGATGGTTTTGAAGGAAAGCTGACCACTTCAAAGTGGGCCAGGATATGCGGATGCTCGCAGGATACGGCATTGCGCGATATCAATGATTTGATTGATAAGGGGATGCTTATCAATAGCGGCGAAGGTGGTCGTAGCGCCAACTATCTGTTGCCGTAATAGGAGCATCAATGTAAAAAAATCGGTCGTTAAAATGGAATAAAATAGTCTCACTCTCAACCCTCCTCAATTCCACCCACAGCTCCCTCCACACCTCGGCTTCCGCAGGACGCCGATTTACACCACCCAAACCCATTCCTTAACGACCCTAACGACCTTAAAGACTTTAACGACCTTTCCCTCCCACACCGCCTCCCCCCACTGAGGCTCGAGTCAGAGATAAACCGGGGCTCGCAGACCCCGGCGGTCCGACACCTCCGGCAACCTAAGCCCGTGATGGGGTCCCCATGGTATATAACAACCAATCTGCGTTTGTAATAATGAATAAAGCGGTGTAGCTCACAGAGCTACGCCGCTTTTGCTGATGGTCGGGGTGACAGGATTCGAACCTGCGACCACCTGGTCCCAAACCAGGTGCGCTACCGGACTGCGCTACGCCCCGCCGTTTATCTGTCTGCAAAGATAATGCTTTTTTTTAAATTGTGCAATAAAGTTGTTCTGTTATAAAAACAAATAAAAATGTCAATGTCCTCTCGACTACAAAGTTACAATCACATAATTCTTAGAATGCGTCAAAAAGTTACAGACCGACACACAAAATAACAGCGACATTATTCCTTGGGTGACGAGAGTATTGACCTGTATTCCTCGGGATTACCGAAGAGCTGGGCGGCGCGCTCTACCGATCGGTCGAAACGCACTCCGTAGGCCACTGCGCCACGGTTGTAGTAGTAGCGGCGCAGCAGTTCGGGCACAAGATATTCGCTGATGCTCTGGCGCTGGGTGTCAAGATCTTTGTCAAGGTCGTGCTGGAGCGATTTACGCAGCGAGGCAATCTGCTGCTCGACATTTTCATCAAGATAACCCTCGCGCCGTGCTGATTTCTCGAGTTGGTCGAGTATCGTCTCGCACACTTTGTCATATTCGATTGTGGCAGGGTCGATGGAGTGTTTGAACTCCTCGTATATCTCGTCGGTCATGACGAATGTTTCCGGCGAGGCTATCTCAGGATGTGATGCCGCATATTTCGTGGCGAAGTCAAAGTGATGGTTTCCCGCCACGATATTGTAGGTGAGGCGGCTTATTTCAGGATATTCGATCTTGATGTCAGGGGTTATGCCGCCGCCGTCGCGCACAGGGCGTCCGGCACGCGTGTGAAACACATTGGTGAGCGAATCGGGTGTGCGGGCTACCGTGCCGTCAGGATTGCGGTGCGAGTAATCGATGGCCTGGATGAGGCGTCCGCTTGGTATGTAGTAGCGCTGCGTGGTGACCTTGACGATGCCGTTGTAGGGCAGGGGGAAAGTCGACTGCACGAGCCCCTTGCCGTAGGAGCGTTCGCCGATGATTACAGCGCGGTCGAGATCCTGAAGTGCACCTGTGACAATCTCGGCCGACGAGGCTGAACCGTCGTCGATAAGCACGGCCAGAGGGGTGTCAGGCGCAACCGGAGCTGAAGTGGTGCGGTAGGTCTTTTCATTGGTGACAGAGCGGCCGCGTGTGCGGAGCACTTCGGTGCCTTTGGGCACGAACAGACTCACGATGTTGACCGCGCTTTCAAGGAGTCCGCCTCCGTTGCCGCGCAAGTCGAGCACAAGCCCTTTGACACGCGGATCGGCTATCAGTTCGGTCACCGCTTTTTTAACTTCCGGATATGATTTCTCGTTGAATGTGGTGAGCTGTATGTAGCCCACGGTGTCGCGCACCACTCCGTAGTAGGGGAGGGTGGGCACTTCGATTTTGGCGCGGGTGATGTCCACCGAAAGTGTGGTGTCCCCTTCAGCAAGCGGTCGGCGCACTGTGACGTGTAGTTTCGTCCCGGCCTGCCCGCGCAGACGGTCACGCACTTTGTCGCTGCCGAGGGTGCGCACGGAGTCTCCGTCGATAGTGAGAAACACGTCGCCGGCTTTTAGTCCGGACTTGGCCGATGGCGTTCCCTCCTGGGGCTCGGTGACGTATGTCTCTTTGTTTTTGCGCTGTCCGATATACGCGCCGATGCCTCCGAACTCGCCGGTGGAGATGGTCAGGAAATCTTCCTGCATCTCTTCGGGTATATATTCAGTGTAGGGGTCGATTTCATTGAGCATGGCGTTGATGGCCGTTGTAATCGACTTGTTGGCGTCGATTGAATCGACATACATTGAATTGAGCGTCTTGTATATCGAAGTGAAGATGTCGAGGTTGCGCGAAATCTCTTTTTTATTGCCCGGGGCTGCTACGGCGGCAATGCCGGTTATTGCAGCCAGAGAGATGGCTATGATGCGTTGTCTCATAATCAGGAGTTTTGTAGTGTGGGGTAAATCTCGGTCATTCGACCTCGCCGTTGAGAGCCTTGCGCATGGTGCGAGGTATCATGAACGAAGTGTAGATCTGTATGGCCGCCCCGGCAAGGGTGAAAGCGAGCCAGTTGCGTGTGGTATCCTTCTCGTAGAAAAGGAAGAATGCCGCTACGCAGAAGAAAAGCGCGCTCCACAGCTCGATGCGGTAGAGGCGTTTCAGGCGCACGATCTTGCCCTTGTAAGAGCTGAAAATGCGCGCGATAAGCAACACTGCTGCTCCTGCAGCGAATATGTATTTGAATGTGTCGGGCATGTTGCCATAGGCGGTCTCGCGTGCGCTGAGTATCGGTATCAGTGTTCCGGCAGCTATCATCAGCAGGCCTATTGTCGATGCTATAGTCCACACGGGAGCGGTTTTCGGTCCGGTCACGTCGTCAATGCTGACTTTACGTCCGGGTCGACGGTTGTTTTTATCTTTCATGTTCATTCTATAATATAGACATCCTCACCGGGCCGTTGCATCCCATATTTCTCACGGGCTACCCGTTCAAGCTCCTCCTTGTCGGAAAGCAGAAGACGGTTGAGCTCGTAGTACTTGTTCAACGTGTCGCGGTTCTCTTTCTTTTCTCTTTCTAAACGTTTGATTTCTCCGTGAAGTTCACGAAGATGACCGTAGGAATTGTCATTGAAAAACAGAACATAGACGTAGAGCGCCAGCAGTCCGACAAACAGCAGCGATATATATCTGCGGCACCAGCCGATAAACGAATTTTTCTGTTTTTTCTCTTCCATACGGGTTCTGTCTCTCAATTATTTAACGGATCGTGACAGGCATATCTTCCGCCTGACATTGCCGATATCGGCGAAATTGTTCCGGCCGCGACCCATCCAATAATGCAAAAGTAGCAAAAATAATCCTTATTACCCCGCAGTTAACTATTTTTTATGCCGACCGACCAAAAAAGAATGCATAAAATTTTTATTATGCAGCAAAAACATTATCTCTGCAGTGCATGATAATATCAGGGAGCACAGACAGTGATATTGATATATAAATGTAGAGCCGGAGACTCGGTGTTGTGATTAACCCTGGGAGGAGACCGTAAAACTTGTGAGACTTGAGGATTTGTTCTTAAATGGTAGAATTATTACATTAGTTTAGTAGTACGAGTTTATATAATAGTACGCGGAGATTGTTATTGATAGAGTCTGATTAATTGCCCAAATCTTGTTTTGTCATATCCCATATCATTAGCGATGTTAAACAAGAGATCATACGCCTCTGATTTACCCGATGACTTAATTAGGTCATAACACGTTAATAATAAGAATTCCTTAGCTTTAATCAGTTTTATGGTAAGTACGATGTCTATTAGAGTATCTGCATCAGTATATTTTGACATGATTTTCGTTAAAACAACGGGTGAATCCGGAAGTCCAAAGAAAATTGCCGATTGCTTGAAAAGCATTATTGGGGCATCATCCATCAGATTGTTGTTATACCCTCCAAAAAATGAGATTAGACACATCGCTGCTTCACGTTGTTGAAGTGTTAGTTGATCCTGAATGGATTCAAGACTTTCTAATTTCTGATTGGGGAGTTTCTGGATATCATTCTTCTTTGTTTCATGAACGTAGATGATATTACTTTCCTGTACTTGCGTATTCTCTTTTGATTGTTTATTGAGATTTGCAGGTTTCTTGTCACACTCATCATTTTTATTATTGCTCCGATACAGGAGAAATGCACCAAGGCTAATCCAAAATAACGGGCCAAAGACACTATTACCCTTGAGTGCAGCTCCAAAGAAACTAAGCACTCCGATTACTAAACATATCCAACCTGCTACCCTCATTTGTTAGAATTTTTTGGGTTATCTACTACGTTATCTTTCTTCTTGGAACACGCTACAGCGATCATTCCAATAAAGAGGTTGAACAAGGAAAGGCCAAATGCCCATCCGAACCCGATTTTTCGGGTACTTCCCCATTTCCCGACCAAAATAGCGAGGGAAATGGCAATAATTAAAAGAATTGCTTTATCCATATTTCTGTTTTAGTAAGATGTTTTATCCTTAATGATGAGTAAGGCACAAAGGTTAACAAAGCTCTCAAAAAAAATTATGCAATTTTTAATAACTCTTTCTTGAATTGTCTAAACACCTCAGACTTCATATCAACATCTTTAAGTATCAAATTAAAATCAGACTCATTTAAATCTGTATTGTCAAAACTTCTGATTAACTCCGAGGCAGGAATATCCTCTCCAGATAGTGTCTGTCCTTTGTGTATAATTTCATTTCTCATAAATGAGTATGCCCTTGTACAACTTGGACAAATCTTTATGAGTTTTTTACATAACCCTACATTGGGATTGTCAATCTTATCGTTGTTTTTGATTTCTAAAAGATATAGTTTTTTATCAATAGCTCTTTTCTCTTCTCCTTCTGTGGAGATAGTCATAATTTGAAACATGATACTGGATGTTTCATCACAATTACCCAATTCATAATTGGCACGCGCCTTAACATACATGGCTTCCAGACAATTTCTTTGGGAGAGGACAAGATCTGCGTAGCCGATTGCTTCTTCATACTTATTGCCATATAGACATATAACGCTATTGAGAAAATTACATGTTATATTGCAATCTTTGATCAATGGGAAGCCGGCTGTTCTACTAATCAGATTATCATCATCAAGCATTACATCAAACATTTGTTTTGCAAGTAATGCTGCATTGCGATAATCTTTGAGGTGGATTTTAGAAAGGGTCATATTTAATAGGGCCAAGGAAGCCTGATCATACTGCTTTCGTGCAATATGTTTATAAACCTCTTTTCCGGATTCCAATTCATCTTGAATCATGACTACATCATTGAATGAATTGGAAAAAGCCTTAATTTCAGGATTGACAGTTACGTGATGCGCCATCAATGGGTTACTCAAAGTTAATCCGTCAAGAGAACGCATTCTGCTGATTGCCACATAAGCTTGCCCGGCTGCAAATGTACCCCAAGAAAGATCGAAATGCATGCGGTCAAAGGTCATTCCTTGTGAGCGATGAATGGTTATTGCCCACGCTAATTTAAGAGGGAATTGACTATAAGCTCCCACTACTTTAGATTCAATACGGCGAGTTTCCCGATCATATACTTTTTCATAGCTTTCCCATGTGGTACGGACTACACGCACCTTATTTCCATTTTCCAACTGGACCTGAATCTCATCATCTTCAAGGCTTATAACCTTAGCGATAGTGCCATTGGCACACTTTGCAGTATAATCGTTCCTACAGAAAATTACTTGCGCACCAATCTTTAATCTCAAATGTTCGGGAGCAGGACAATCGCTTGGCTTAAACTCATCGGTTTTGATTCCATCATATACAACTTCATCACCTTCCAGTGCGTTAAGCTTTACCTCATTAATACGCTCAGCTTTTTTATTAAATCCTGTCAAGATAACGGAATAATCGTCCATGTCGTCAGAAGAGGATACTTGTTCATTTAGAATGCTTAGTTCCGCGTGTCCTACTTCTCCCACTCGCATTTTATTCAGTATTTCAATAAATGTATTGTCAGTTTGGCGGTATACTTTCTTAAACTCTATTTTGGGTAAATTCATTCGTTTCAAAACGTTGGCTTTGTAAAAGAAAGGTGTTCCCACACCATATAGATCACAAAGCATCTCATCGTCAACAGTTCCTTTTCTAACGACTGGTGGCAATTGAAACAAGTCTCCGACAAAAATAATTTGTTTTCCTCCGAATGGCATATTATTATGGAATGCTAAACGCAGATAGCGATCCATACCATCCACCATATCACTGCGTAACATTGAAGCCTCATCTACAATGATTGTATCAACGTGTTTAAGCAATTCCTCATTAGAGAATGATACCTGTAATTTAGTATGAGGTCCAATGACCTCCATTGGAAATCCGAAAAATGAATGAACCGTTTGACCTCCGGCGGCAATTGCGGCTATACCTGTGGGAGCTAACACCACAAAGTTCTTCTGAATCTCCTTCTGTATACGCTGAATGAAAGTCGTTTTACCTGTGCCGGCTTTGCCGGTAATAAAGAGGCAACGGTTTGTGTTCGCAACAAGGTCATAAGCCAACTGTTGCTCATAATTGTCATTGTCTACAGGTATGGTAATTGGATTGCTCATATATCTGTTCCTTATAATTGTTTGTCTCTTTATGATACAAACTATGCAAAGGTTAACAGTAACGAGCCAAAAGATGTAGCGAAATCGCTACATCTTACAACATGTATAAGATGTTAACTTAGTCAATCATCACAAAATAACCCCAAAATGGGAATTTTGAAAATTCTTCAGATTCTCTTAATGTATTCTGGGCTGTCTTGAAAGCTTCATATTTCGACATACCGGATGCAATATACCTATAAAAATTTTTCATAAAAAATGAAGAAGCGGCATCATCTATTCTTGATAAAGTAACGATTAGTGATTGTACGCCAGCTCTTTTAAAAGCATAAATAAGTTCGGAATCAATATCTTGAGCTGAAAATTTCCCAATCCCAGAGTTACAACTTGACATTATTACTATATCTGTAGTAGATAAATCTAGTTTGGCAATTTCTGAGGCTGATAACATGTAGTCTTCATTACCATTTCCAACATTAGAAAAAACTAGTCCGATATGATCCATTGCAAATAGATGTCCATCATATCCAGGGGATATATTGTCATAATTCTCTGCTGAGATATTAAATCCATGGGTTGCAAAATGTAATATGCTTGGTGAAATACCAGATAATTGTTGTATAGATCTTTTTGTGCATAAACTATCCTTCATAGTATGCACATTCTTCGATGGCAAAATGGTGCATAAAACAGCTGAAGCACTATCTACTTCAACTTCACTCCATGGAAGATATTCAAATGATTTTTTTATGTCTGTCAGATATTTTCGATTAATCGAATATAACATACTCTCATCATGAAAAGAATCATTTGAAACAAAGGAATTTACTGCGCCTCCAAATAAATATGCAGAAATTAAAGGATGAGATTCTTTTAATGTACTAATTTTACCAGTATCAGATACGCGACGGATATTGTACTTATCTCCCATATATATCCAGTCATATCCACATATATTTTCAATTGGGATTTGAGATAGAATATCATCTAGAGATAGATATAATGTGTCTCCATCTGAGACATCTATTTCAGATAGTATAGGTTTCCAAATATTCTCGTATAGAGGGAGATAATCTTTTCTTGTAGGGATATCATTTCTAAGAGTTCTGTAGATATTATCTTTCAGAAGTTTAATAACCTTTACATCATCCCAATCTCGTTTTAAAGCAAAGGCATAAATATATTCAAAATTTCCAATTTCAGGATCTCTATTTGACCAAAATTCAATAGCAATTTCGTTTTCGCTTAATTGAGACTTAATTGCTTCGAAATTTGTCGAGTTTAAGCGGTCAAAAATATCTTCTATATCAAATTTTGAATTTAATAAGATATTATTTTGTACCAGACAATCATATGAAAAATTTGCTAATCTTATATTATTCCAATTCATGCACAATTCAATGGGCATATATAATAAATGATAAGTGTCTTGAGCATGTATATAATTAAACCTATCTTTTTCATCCAATTTTCTATATGTGTGTAGAAATTCCTCAATAATAATGTTTCTAGTTTGATGAGTATAGTATTTGCATGAATCCTGATTATTTAATTTAGAGTATAAACCTGCAAGATTATACGAATTATGTTTCGATTTGTTGTATAAGAATGACCTTATTAAGTATTCTTTCCCTTTTGAATAATCGTCTGTAGCAAAATAATAGGTGCCAAGATTATTCAATATTTCTGAATGTAAAACAGGAGACAAATTGTCTGAAAGTTCAAGTGATTTTTCTGCATATGTAATCGCGGCTTTAAAATCTTTTTTATGTGCTGAGACTTTTGCAAGACGTTTGTATATTATACGTAGTCCAGCATAATCTGAATTTTTTTTTCGATGATTTAAAACAATATTACCATACTCAAGTGCCTTGTCAAATTGTTCTATTTCAGTATAATAATCACATAAATTAGAATAGGATATAATAGAGTCAGGATCTTCAGTATTTTTTTGTATAGACAAGGCTTTCTCCGCTAATTTTATTGATTGTTTGATGTCGATATTGCTGTAGTATACACTTAAATCTGATAACGCATGCCGATAACCTGACTCTTCATTACTTGGAAGTGCCTCATATATATCAATTGCCGTTTTTAACAAATTGAGATTCTCAGGAAATGGCAAGGTTTTTGAGTGCTTTGTTAACCCGTCTGCATAGCATTGTAGATACCAATAATAGTTTAATCCCATTAATTGGTATTCTAAATTGATCGCAATCTCCATAGCCCTTGAAAATTCTTCATAATCTTCTTTACCTAATAGAGATGATAATCCGATAATTTGGTGACATTCAGCATACAAAGAATTATTTGTTAAAGAAACGTCTTCTAATAACTTCTTTAATTTCAGAGCTGTTTCGTAGCAGATGATGAATTTTTCATTAGAATAATTTGATACAGCTTTGTTATATAAAGAGTATATTTCGCTTTTATGTGGGGACAGTGTGGTGCATATCTGAAGTAATTCTGTTCCGATAGAATCTGTGTATAAATTTATTGGTTCACCTTTTATTAATTCAAGACAAGTATTAATTTTTTGGATGTCATTTAAATTTCGATTCAGAAAAAACAGTAGCCCTTCATTCCTGTTTTCTAGCAGCTCTTGATAGTAATCCGAGCATTTATTTTGTTCATACTCGAATTTCAAGGATTGATTAGATAATGTATTAAATTCATTAATACTATTATCCATAATCATAATACAAAGAGCTTTAATCATCAGAGCATCCGAAAAATTAGGATTCTCCTTAATCCCATTTTGTTCAGAGATGCTTATATATCTTGAAGAAAGATCATAAGCCTCTTTATATAACCCTTTTTCGAAATTTTCATTAGATAAATCATATAACTGATCCAACTGTAGATTTTGCGAGTATACACCAATGATGGTAAATGCAAAAAGAACCAAGAATAATGCTTTATGATTCATATTATTATAGTTGATTGAGGATATCATTAATCGTTGAATCCAAATATTCTCTATCCTGATATTTACTACTTAATAGTTTTAATATGGATTTTGCCTTATCCTTCTCATAGTCTTCAAGATAGCCAATAGCAAGATACCAGCCAATGTATGCCGCATAATCGGTATAATCGTTATATGTTTCTTGATTGGATATCTCCCATAATTCAGATAGACGTTTTGTCGTGGTTGACAAATCTTTACGCTCAACTACGTTTTCAAATAAAGTCTGGAGTTCCTTATCAACATTTGAATCGATATCGCCCCGAACTAATGTCTCCATTGGAAAAGCTGTAGCATACTTCTTCCCAAGACGGGTTGTATCATAATAATCATATCCCTTGTAGCCGGCAAAGATTAACACTGCTACTGACGCCGCGGCATAAAGCCAAGTAATAGGCTTTCTAAATATAGAACGAGGGTGAAGTGAAGCTGCTGGAACGTCATAAGGGCGAGGAGAAAATCTTATATTCGCCTCCGGTGTATTCTTTAATTCTTGAATAAGTTCGTAATCAACCTGAGCCATACCTTTGACAAGTCTGGCTTGAGCGATAGCGTCTTGCTTTAATTGCTCATCTGATTCCATGTCGGCAAGAAATTTTGTTTCTTCCTGAATAGACATCAAACCTTTTAGATATCGCGAGATACGTTCGTCACGATCTAAAATAGATTGTATATTGTTTCCCATATGGTCAATCTTAAAAAAGTTTATGAAGCAGCTCAGTGAATCGTTTTTTGAATTTATCGCAGCAGCGGTGTTTGGTTACCTTAACTGTGTTCTCATTAGAATATCCATATCGTTCTGCTAAGTCCTTCATTGAAAGTCCGTCTCGATAGAAGCCCCATAGGAGTTCATTGCATGGAGATGGTAAATCTTTTACTATATCCCTAACAAGAGCTTCCTTCTGCTCTATAGATGCGTCATCGCTATCAAATGACAGCACCTTGTTTATCTTACTTTCGAGAAATGGAGTAGATTTTTGTATGTCGTCATCAATAGGCGCATGGATATATTTTCCATTTGTGCGTAATAATTCCATGGTCTTATTTCTACATATAGCCATAAAATATGTAGAGACAGAGGAGGTTAAATGATCAAGTTTCCCTTCTTGTGCATTTTGGTAAAGTATAATAAAGGAATCTTGAAAAATATCTTCGCACTCATCTTTTGACACAGAGAAGTTACGTTGAAGATAGGCTATAGTCCTATCTCTCTGAGATTTAATAAACGCATCCAATGCGGTATTAGAATACTTGCCCGCCATATCTGTTCTTATATGCTATTCACTGATTTCTATGACGGGATTTTGCCGAATCAGCCGTGTATCCTTTGACATAAGTGCTATTATATCATCGTACCATCGTCCTCGCCATGCAATATTGTTGCTGGATTTCAGAACTTTATTGGTGTAATAAGAAAGTGAGCCATAGAATTTACCATCACATTTGATTTCATTATTTACCTGATATGAGCGACACGCCTCAATAATACATATATCACTCATATTGTCAGACTTTTCGACATTAATTCTACCTCTCTTATCAATCTTAGGTACAAATTTTAGTCCCCTTTCAGAAAATCCGCTGTTTGTTCCTCGAACGAATACAGAATCTTCATTTTCTTCTCCTCGGTATGATGTACCTGCGTGGCAAGCATCTACAACTACAGTTAAATAACCCTTACGACCAATTTTGGTACGTATTGTTCGGAAGAAACGATTAAGTTCATCATCCGTTATATGGTTCTCACCTTTATATTTATCTTTAGAATAAACTTTCTGTGCATCAACTGGGATAATGGCTTCATCCCACCCGTCAGTTTCATCTCCATCCAGATCTTCAACAGGTTGACCATGACATGAGAAATGCAGATAAACAATATCTCCTGATTTTAAAGAAGAACTGAATTTAGACAGTTGTTTGCGAATATTTTGACCTGTCGCTTGTTGATTAACTATAGTCGTAGTTTTAAAACCATGTTTTTGTAATGTCGGGGTCAATAGAGCCACATCATTAGCTCCATGAATGTTTTCCCAAGAGTTGGATTCATTATTGTTTGATGATTGATAGTCAGATATGCCAACCAAGAAGGCTCGTTTATTCTGTGCTGATAAACAGCATGGACATAGCGATATAAGATTGATTAGAATAACCAATCTTATATTCACTAATACGCTGTTTCCTAGATGCTTCATATTTTGATTATAACGCAAATTTACGTAATTTATTGCATTCTAACAAATTGTCAACATAATAGGCATGGCAACCGCATCGGAATATATATGAATTTGATATCTGTTACAGCATGAATCGGGTAATTTAGCTATAATTGGCATTCAAGCAGTTGTCTTTTCCTGAAAATCAGATTTTTTTCATTTTTTTGCATAAAAAGTGGATCAAGCGAGTAAAGCTCATTGAGACATGCCTTGACAGTTCGGTCAAGCCTTTTTTCTTATCGGCTTTCTTTTTGCCTAGGACTTGTGAGGTTGGTGCATAATCTTTTTGTGTGGCGGTGTGACAAATTTTTCGTATTTTTGCGGGGATGTTCGGGTGTATTTCCCCGGCATTGTGATGATATGGAATTTGAATTCAATCCGGATGTAATCTATTCGCATGTCGCGCAGGCTTTGGCTGGAGCCGGTCTGCTGGCGGCTTTGTATCTGATATTTGTTTATCGGCGCACTATTGTCAGTGTGGTGAGACACCGGCGCATGTCGTCAAGACTTGCCGCGCAAGGATCGCAGCGCCAGATTCCGGCGCTATCGGTGATTGTCTACTGCAAGGACAGCGCACGGGCGCTCGAGAGAATGCTGCCCGATGTGCTGGCGCAAAATCTTGATGTGCCGTTTGAGGTGATAGTGGCTACTGACGGACGCAGCGAGCATGCTGAGGATGTGGTGACACTGCTTTCGGCTCAGCATAAGAATTTGCGTATGACTTATGTGCCTGACGAGGCTCATGCTCTGTCTCGCAAGAAACTGGCTGTGACGCTCGGCATAAAGGCCGCCAGATATGATTATGTGGTGCTCACGGATGCCAATGCGCAGATTGCGTCGTATGACTGGCTTAAACTTATCGGACGTCATTTTGCCGATGGCAAGGATGTGGTGATCGGTTCGGTGTTTCCGGCAGGCGACAGACGTTTGCGCGGCATGGGCAATTTCAATATGCTTGCCGATAAGGTCACTTATCTGTCAAGCGCTCTGGCCGGAAAGGCATACCGTGGCTCGGAGTGCAACATGGCGTTTCGCAGGCAGTTGTTTTTCGACAACAACGGTTTTACCGATTCCGTCGGCCTGCATCATGGCATCGACGATATCTTTCTGAGTCATATCGTGCGTCCCGGCAATTATGCCGTGGAGCTTTCGGGGCAGACTCAGGCGGGAATAAATGTCGACTCAGTGACAGGCGACTACCGTACGGACAGGGTGCGCCATGAGTTCACCGGTCGTAGGCTCAGCCATTGCTACCGCAGGCTTATGGGTGTGGGCTCGCTGCTTATGTGGGTGTGGCTCGGAGTGACGGTGGCGGCAGGCGTCGTGTTTATGCCGGAGGTGCTTCCGCTGGCAGCCTTGCTGTTTGTGGGGGCGTTGTGGATTGTGCTGACAGCAGTGGCGTGGTGCAAGGCGGCAAAGTCGTTGCATGTGCCCGTAAAAGGCTGGCTTGTGCCGGTGTATATGTTCATGCGTCCGCTGTCGACGCTTTATATGAGACTGAAAGGACGTATGCACCGTTCGGCCAATTATACGTGGGCCAAACCGATGTGACGTATAACGACTGAGATGTTATGGCAAAACGAAGAAAGACAAAGGGTTATATGACGCGGCAGGCTGCCCGCCGCCGCAAACGCAGTTCGACACGACGGTCGCTCGTGCTGCTTCTGGTGGTAGCGGCGATATTCGCCGGCGCCCGTTATATGCTCAGCCAGCACCGCACGTCAGCCGGCATGCAGCAGATTGACAATCTGACCTATGTGCGCACGGCTCCGGGGCTTAAAGAGCAGATTATCAACTACAAGGGGATGACAGTGTCGTTTAACCCCGACCTGCACATACCAAACTGGGTGGCATGGGAACTGACTGCGGAGGAAGCGCTTGGCACCGAGTCGCGTTCCGATAAATTCTATTATGATCCGGATATAGAGGGCTGCGCCACGCCGCAGGATTACACCGGCAGCGGATATGACCGCGGACACATGGCTCCTGCCGGTGACATGAAATGGGACAGGGAAGCGATGGAGGAGACTTTCTGCATGACCAATATACTGCCACAGGACGGCTCTCTCAACCGCGGCACGTGGAAAAAAATCGAGGAGAAATGCCGTGCGCGCGCGGCGTCAGACTCGGCCGTGATAGTAGTGTGCGGGCCGGTGCTGACCGAGGCGCCGCGCGAATATATAGGCGGCACCCGAGTGGCCGTGCCGCAGCGTCTGTTCAAGGTGGTGCTCTCGCCGTGGGCCGACACTCCGCAGGCGATAGGTTTCCTTATGGATAACGGCGCGGTGCCCGGAGGAATGCAGGCGGCGGCAGTGACCGTTGACGAGATAGAGGCTCTGACCGGCCACGATTTCTTTTCCACACTGCCTGATTCCATCGAAAACCGTCTTGAGTCGACAATCAACTTTACTCGCTGGAGCCGGCTGAAATGACAGCCCGGCCAAATGATATACAATCATGACAATGACTGAACAGAATAATACGATATGCGCTATATCCACTCCGTCGGGAGTGGGAGGTATAGCGGTGATCCGCGTGAGCGGACACGACGCGATAGCGATAGCCGACACATTGTGGCAGGGTAAAAGCCTGCGTGAGGCGGCGTCGCATACGGTGCACTACGGCAGCATCGCAGACCGTGAAGGCAATATAATAGATGACTGTGTGGCAACGGTTTTCCGCGGGCCGCGGTCGTTTACGGGTGAAGATGTCGTGGAGCTGTCGGTCCACGGTTCGGTATACGTGCAGAAAGAAACCGTCAATGCCCTGTTGTCAGCCGGAGCCCGGCTTGCCGAACGCGGCGAATTCACCCGACGGGCATTCGCATCCGGAAAGATGGATCTTGCGCAGGCCGAAGGTGTCGCCGACCTTATAGCATCGCGCAGCCGCGCGGCGCACGACATAGCGGTCAGGCAGATGAGAGGCGGCTTCTCGAAGCGGTTGTCGATGCTGCACGACAGTCTGCTCGAACTTGCTTCGCTTCTCGAGCTCGAACTCGATTTCTCGGAAGAGGATGTGGAGTTTGCCTCACGCCGGAAACTATATGAGCAAGCCGTGGAGCTGCGCGACGAGATACAACGACTTGCCACATCTTTTGACAGCGGAAACGCCATAAAAGAGGGTATACCTGTGGCAATAATCGGCCCGACTAACGTGGGGAAATCGTCGCTGCTCAACGCCCTTGTAGGAGATGACCGGGCAATCGTGTCAGACATACACGGCACCACGCGCGACCTCATCGAAGACACCGTCAACATCGGTGACTTCACATTCCGTTTTATCGACACAGCCGGCATACGCGACACATCAGACACAATAGAGCAGCTCGGCATAGACCGGAGCCGCCGAGCGATCGGGCGCGCCACAATATTGCTGCAGGTGATAGATGCAGTAAATCCCCAGACGGTAGAGTATACCGAAGATATCGCTGACAGTCAGCATCTCATCACTGTAATCAACAAGACGGACGCCGCATCGTCAGACAAGGCAAAGTCCATCGCAGCTCAGGCAGAAACAATCGTAGAGGTATCGGCCCGCACCCACGACGGAATTGAGCGCCTGCGCGACACCCTCACCGACATAGCCCGTACACTTCTTGCCGGCAGCGGAGACATAATAGTGACCAACGCCCGCCACTACCAGGCTCTTACCGCCGCACTCCCCCCGCTCAATCGCGTGATTGACGGCCTGACCGCCAACCTCTCCGGCGACTTCATCGCCCAAGACCTCCGCGAAGTCCTCCACCACCTCGGCTCAATAACAGGCACAGTAACAAACCAAGAAATCCTGACCTCAATCTTCACCCGCTTCTGCATCGGCAAGTAATTAGCTTATTGTCAATATCTTATATTGATAGCAATTAACTGTTACTGAACGATAAAACTTAAATCTTACAAGAACGCCTAATGCTGA
>CAMWIJ010000057.1 GCA_947174275.1 uncultured Muribaculaceae bacterium | reverse complement strand
CCTCGGCAGAATCCTTCAATGCCAAAATCAAGGCGTTCAGAACACAGTTCAGAGGTGTAGGCGACATAAAGTTCTTTATGTTCAGACTGGCCACACTATACTCTTGACATTCCCTCCCCGCCCACCGGAAAAATCCGCTGACCCGAATTTTGCCTGTAATTTGCCTGTATAAATTAAATAAAGCGACTTAACTTGGTGATTAACACTCTGTTAAGTCGCTTTTGTGGTGCCCAGAACAGGACTCGAACCTGCACGCCTCGCAGCACTCGCACCTGAAACGAGCGCGTCTACCATTCCGCCACCTGGGCTTTGCGTTTGCAAAGGTAGTAATTATTTTTAATGTGGCAAATTTTTTTTCAAGTTTTTTTGTAGGTTTTATTTAGAATGTCACTTTAAGATTGGCTTTAAGATTAGGCCTTTAAGATTAGGTGGCGTTTATTTATTTATGGGTGAAGATATGTATGTATGATTTTTGTGTTGATTGTTATTGAGGGGTTATCTTTTTGAACGGAAGAAGTTGCGCATTAGGTCGGCGCATTCCCGGGCGAGGATGCCTGTTGTTATTGTGGCTTTGGGGTGGAATGGCGTATGGGGTTTGGGTTTATGATTGGCGGAGCCGATGCGCGGTGTTGAGGTTGCGGATGTGGGGCTGCCGTCGGTTGCCGCCGTGATGGGGTGGGGCGGGATATAGGCGGTGTAGCCGCGTTTGGGGTCGCCTGTGCCGTAGACGATACGGCTTATCTGGCTCCAGGCTATTGCTCCGGCGCACATCAGGCATGGTTCGACGGTGACGTAGATTGTGGCTTTGTCGAGGTATTTTCCTCCGAGGGTCTGTGTGGCGGCGGTGATAGCGAGCATTTCGGCGTGCGCGGTGACGTCGCCGAGTGTTTCGGTCATGTTGTGTCCGCGTCCGATGACTTGTCCGCCTGATACGATGACGGCTCCTATCGGCACTTCGTCGGCGTTTAGGGCTGCGCGTGCTTCTTCGAGCGCCATGCGCATGAATCTGATGTCGGTTTCTTCTATGGTGGGCATGCCGGTGATGTTATGATATGTCGATTGTGAGGCCTTCGTTGGCGGCTATTGTCTGTGGGAATATGCTGCGGGCGTCGTCGAGATGCATTGTCTCGTCGTTGTAGCTTTTGGAGTAGTGGCCTATGATGAGTTTTTTTGCGCCGGCGTCGAGGGCTATGCGAGCGGCTTCGGCTGCGGTTGAGTGGCCGCGTGGCCGTGCTTTCGCTTCCTGGTCGTGGGCGTAGGTGGCTTCGTGGTATATCACGTCTACTCCTTTTACGGCTTCGGCCACGAGTGGATTGTAAGCGGTGTCGGAGCAGTAGGCGTAGCTCAACGACGGTTCGGCAGGGGTAGTGAGCCGATGGTTTGCCACGATGGTTCCGTCGGGCAGAGTGAAGTCAGCGCCTTCCTTTATGGCGTGCCTGCGGGCTATAGGTACGTTGTAGAAGTCGACCATCTCACGGTTGAGGTGGCGCAGTTTCGGCTTTTCGCGGAATATATATCCTACGCAGGGCACTCTGTGGTAGAGCGGAAAAGTCTCTACGGTGAGCGATTTGTCTTCGTATATTACGGCACGTTCGGGGCGGATTATGTTGAATTTCAGTTCGTAGGTGCGTTCGCGGCAGAAGAAGTCGATTATGCGGCTGAACAGTTCCGCCCCTTCTGCGAATGTATGCACTGTCACGGAGCCTTCGGTGGCGTGCAGAGCCATTGTCGACAGTAGTCCGGGCAGTCCGAGGCAGTGGTCGCCGTGGAGATGTGATATGAATATGTGGTTGAGCCGTGAGTATTTGAGCCGCATGCGGCGCATCGCAAGCTGGGCTCCTTCGCCGCAGTCGACCATCATCAGTCTGTCGCGGTGGTCGACTACCTGACATGACGGCATGTGGCGGAGCGATGGTGTGGCGGAGCCGCATCCGAGTATGTTGACTTTAAAATCTGCCATTGGATATATTGTTCATGGGGTTGATGTCTGGCCGGCATGTGGCCGGCTGGTGTAAAGTAGCTGTCGCCGTGGCGATGTAACTGCAAATATAACACTTTTACTTAAGTAAGTGTCGTTATCTGTCACATAAAAAATCGGCATGATGCTACCACAGCGTCATGCCGACTATGAATTTTTGCCGACTCAAAACCAAGGCGATGCGTTGTAGGTGGTGACAATCTCTGTGCTGTTGAGCTCGATTATTGTCATTACAGCCGATGCTATTATCGCCAGTGCTCCTGCGATTATGGCATACAATGCCGCGCGCCGTGCAGTCCGTTTGCGAGCCATTACGCCGAGTATGGTGCCGGCGATGGCGTGGGCTGCTCCCAATATGGGATACCAGCAGAAGGCGAGGCCTACGACAGCACATGCCAGAGCGACGTATGCGATAATTCCGGCTTGTGTCACTTCTCGGTCTTTCTGAACCTGTATGCTTTCTACTGTGGATTGGAGTTGGTCGACGGTCATGATTATTGTTTTATTGTCTGTCTTTAAAACGCACATTTGCGGTTATTGTTACAGTGCGTTTCCTTAAAAAAATAAAAAAAGCGGTTGGTTTTCGGTCTCGGGTCGTGACCCATAATCACGGCTATTTGGCCGGAGTGATGAATGAGTCTTTGAAGCCTATGAAATAGAGTATGCCGTCGAGTCCGATTGTCGAGATTGATTGCTCGGCGGTGGCTTTTACTTTTGGCTTGGCGTGGAATGCAATGCCGAGACCGGCGGTGGCGAGCATAGGCAGGTCGTTGGCACCGTCGCCCACGGCGATGGTCTGCGCTATGTTGACGTTTTCGACCTGTGCGATGAGGCGCAGCAGTTCGGCTTTGCGCTTGCCGTCGACGATGTCGCCGAGATAGCGTCCGGTCAGCTTGCCGTCGACAATCTCGAGTTCGTTGGCATATACGTAGTCAAAACCGAATTTCTGTTTGAGATAGTTGCCGAAGTAAGTGAAACCGCCGGATAGAATTGCGGTCTTGAATCCGGCGCGTTTGAGCACCTCCATCATGCGGCCGACCCCTTCGGTGACCGGTAGGTTTTCCGCTATCTCGCGCATTACGCTTTCGTCAAGGCCTTTCAACAGCGCAACACGTTCGCGGAAGCTCTCGCAGAAGTCAATCTCGCCGCGCATTGCCCGTTCGGTGATTTCGCGCACCTGGTCGCCTACGCCGGCACGGTCAGCGAGTTCGTCGATTACTTCGGTCTCGATAAGGGTGGAGTCCATATCGAAGCATATCAGTCGGCGGCATCGGCGATAGAGTGTGTCCTCCTGCAGGGAGATGTCGAAATCTTCGTCGGAAGAAATCTGCATGAACCGGTTCTGCATGTCACGATAGTTGCCCGGCGTGCCGCGCACTGAAAATTCGACGCAAGCCTTCGAGCGCGGTTCGTCGCTGTCGTTGAGCGGCATGCGTCCGGTAAGGCGCTGTATGCCGTCGATGTTGAGGCCCTGTGCCGCTATTTCATCGGTGACGAGAGCGATATGCCGGGCTGTCAGTTTGCGGCCGAGTATGGTGATAATCCATCTGTTTTTGCCCTGCAGGCCGACCCATTTCTCATATTCGTCGATTGAAATAGGGTTGAAGCGGATGTTGACGTTGAGCTCGTAGGCTTTAAAGAGCAGATCCTTGAGGATATCGCCGGATACGTCGGAAGTGGTCTTGAACAGAATGCCGAGCGATAGCGTATGGTGAATGTCGGCCTGACCGATGTCAAGAATCTGGGCATTGTATCGTGACAGTATGCTTGACAGTGATGCCGTCACACCGGGTCGGTCAGTACCCGAGATGTTGACGAGTATAAGTTCTATATTGGATGACTCCATAGTGTAATTTCGTTTGATATTCCGTGGGATTAATATACCATGCGATTGCTCTGAAATTTTTTAACAGTCGCTTATCTGAAAGCAAAATTAGCACATTTATTCCGGTTGACCAACAAAGATGACATATATTCTTTAATTACAGCCGATATGCAGCGCGATTATATAAAGCGAGGCCGCCTAAACTTGTTAGACAGCCTCTCTATTATGTGTGGAGTGTATGTGTTTAGTCGGTGAGTCTGTGATATTGGATCAGTTGCGCACGTGGTAGCTGATAAGGCCTTCCATCGGCGATGCTATCACTTTGCCTACGTTGCAGTCGATTGCGGCTGCTGCTTCCTGCAACACGTCGCGGAAGTGGTAAGCTACGGAGCCGACAAAGTTGACGGGAAGTGTCTTGTAGGCCATATAGTGTGATACGTTGCGCACAAAGAATGATTTGAATGAATTGAGCACGAGACGGTGTATCGAGGGCTCTTCGATATATTTTGCTAGGAACGGTGTCAGCGACGCAAGGAAACGGTTGGCTTCAGGGCTTCCGTAGACGCGGCGTATCACGGTGTCCATGTCAAGGTCATACTGTTCGCGGAATTTGAGACACAATTCCGGCGGGAGCTGTTTTTTGAAAACATCAGAGATAAGCTGACGTCCGAGCACCGCGCCGCTGCCTTCATCTCCAAGTATGTAACCGAGGGGCGCTACGGAGTCGATAATCTTTTCTCCGTCATAAAGACATGAGTTTGAACCGGTGCCGAGTATGCAGGCTATGCCGGGCTGGCTGCCGCATAATGCCTTGGCTGCGCCTGTCATGTCGCTGTCAACTGCTATGACAGAGTAGGGGAAAGAGTTTTTCAACGCTTTCTCAACGGCGCGGTTGTATTCGTCGCCGCGGCACCCCGCACCATAATAGTAGATGCGCTCGATCTGTTCGAGTGGAACCTGAAACTGCGGTGCCACTTCGTCGGCTACGCGTTGCGACATCTCTTCGTAGGTGAGCATCACCGGGTTCATTCCGGTAGTGGTGAATTCCATTAATTTCTCTGTCTTTTCGAGCAGGCACCATTTGATGCCACTGCTTCCGCCATCTGCTATAAGTATCATATTCAATCAGTTTTGTTGTTGTTTTCTCTCATTTTGATGCCGTCACCTGTAGAGGTGATAGCGTTGTTTGATGTAGTTGAAGCGTTGTTTATCCTTGTCCCATAGAGGGATTATCGAATCGGCATTGTAATTGTTCTGAATTAATGTTTCCCTGATTTTTTTACTTCCTACTACATTATCAAACATTTTAATATTGTTTTTGTTTGCTGCTGTAGCTGTCAAAGGTGACTGTTTGGGATACATGGCATGCAGTTCCTGCATCACATAAAATTGAATTGTAGTCAGTTGTGCCGTGCGCGTATCGGTGATGTACACCTCCACACCTTTGACCGGCTCACCTTTGAATATTCCGTAATAGGGCGTATAGTGCACAGGCCGGAATGCGACTCCCGGCAGTCCGAGGCCATTGAGCCGGCCGGACAATCCGGCGGCGTCAATCCAGGGCGCGGCAAATGTCTTGAACGGCATCGTATAGCCTACGCCTATCGATATCCATCCGAGTTCGCCTGCAATGCCTGTGGCCGGATAGTACAGACAAGTATGATCTGACGGGATATGTGGCGACGGAAGTATCCATGGCAGTCCGGTTTCGGCGTATGTCATGTCGCGCGTCCATCCTTCCATCGGCACTACTGTCAGTTTAAGGCTGTCGGCACCTTTTATAAGCCCCTCGCCTTTGAGATACATAGCGAGTTCTCCGGGGGTGAGGCCGTAAAGATATGGTATGGGATACTGGCTGACAAACGAAATGCAGTCAGCCTCGGTGAGCGGACCTTCCACCCGGTTGCCTCCGAGCGGATTGGGGCGGTCAAGCACTATAAACTCGATACCGGCCTCGGCGGCCGCTTCCATCGCTTTACCCATTGTGGAGATGAATGTATATGAGCGGCAACCGTTGTCCTGGATGTCATAGACAAGAGCGTCAATGCCATCAAGCATCTGAGGTGTGGGCTTTTTTGTGGCTCCGTAGATAGAGTGGACTTTTACGCCGGTGGCGGGGTCGGTGGCGGAAGCCACGCGTGCGCCTGCCGGAACATCGCCGCGTATGCCATGCTCGGGAGCGAACATCGCCACGAGCCGCACGCCGTCGGCCGCGGCAAGTATGTCGGGTGTGGCGTTGAGGTCGGCATCGACGCCGGTGGGGTTTGTGATGAGACCGATGCGTTTGCCCTGCAACGCCTCGAACCCGCTGTCGCGCAGTGTCTCAATGCCCGGTTTGATGCGGGCCTGAGCCGCGACCGACAGTATCAGTAAAAGCAGTGATGTCAATATCTTCATTGCAGTGTGTGTTTATTTGCGTTTTATGCCGAAAGCGGCATCGATTTTAACCGAATATGCCACCGCGATTGTCGCTATGCAGCATATTATGGTCCATATAAAGAATTGCTGATATCCGAGATGCTCTTGCAACCATCCTGCGGCCATGCCGGGCAGCATCAGTCCCAAAGCCATGAAGCCGGTGCATATCGCATAGTGTGACGTCGCGTATTTGCCCTCGGAGAAATAGATCAGATACAGCATATATGCGGTGAACCCGAAGCCATAACCGAACTGCTCCACAAACACGCATACGTTGATGAGATATATTGACGGAGCATCGAGCTGGCTAAGCAGCACGAAGGTCAGGCATGTGAGCGACATGGACCAGGCCATGGGGCGTATCCATTTCCTGAGACCACCCATCGCGGCGACAAATCCACCGGTGATACCTCCGGCGATGAGGCCGATGATACCTACCGTGCCGTAGGTGATGCCGACTTCAAATGTCGACAGGCCGAGGCCGCCTTTGTCGGCCGGATCAAGCAGAAACGGGTTTATCATCTTTACGAGCTGCGCTTCAGGCAGACGGTAAAGAAGCATGAATGCCAACGCGGTCCAAATACCGGGCTTTTTGAAAAAAGAGGAGAACGCTCCGGTAAATTCGCTTATGATGTCGCTGACTGTGCGGTCGGGCTTGCCGTGGTCGCTTGCCGGACGAGGCAATACAAACTGATGATATATGGCAGCCGTGCAGAAAAGTCCTGACATTAGACCTATCACGATAATCCACGCCAGTGGCACATTGCCGGTGTTGATTTCAAGCCAGCCGGCGAGCGCGACAAGCACACCTTGGGCGAAAAGCGACGAAAGACGGTAGAACGTTGAGCGTATGCCGACAAAATATGATTGCTGGAACTCTGTTAGCGCAAGCATATAGAAACCGTCGGCTGCTATGTCGTGAGTGGCTGAGGCAAATGCCATTAGCCAGAACATCGCAAGGGTGGCTGAAAAGAAAAATGAAGTCGGGAGCATGAATGCCACTCCGGCCAGCGCTATTCCGATGCACCACTGCATCGATATGATCCACCAGCGCTTTGTCTTGAGAATATCGACAAAGGGGCTCCACAGTGGTTTGATGACCCACGGCAGATATAGCCATGCGGTGTAAAAGGCGATTTCGGTGTTGGAAATTCCCAATGCCTTGTAGAGAATAACCGACACGGTCATTACTGTTACATTAGGCAGTCCGGAGATGAAATACAGCGATGGTATCCAATACCACGGGTGCAGTTTGGTTTTGTCGGCCGCACGCGGGGCGGCCGGCGGCTGTATGTTTTCTTCTGAGTTTTTATTCATAAGCTTTCTGAATGGAGGCCTCGGGATAATAGTGTTCTAAAATCTGTCTGAATTTGTATCCGGCGTCGCACATGGCGGCGGCTCCGATCTGACATAGACCGACGCCGTGTCCCCAGCCTGCTCCGCGGAGCGTAAAGGTAGTGATTTTTTTACCGTTATCAGCTATTTTTTCAGATTTTTCTACAATAAAAGCGGATGAATAGAGATGTGACGGAGACAGGATACGGCGTATCTCAAGCTCTTTGCCTATTGTCTTCGTCAGTTTGCTACCTGTGATTTTCAGACGGCAAATCCTTCCTGATGGTCCGCGTTCCACCGGAGTCATGTCGATGATTTCACCGAAGTCGAGCCCTGATTTTTCCAGAATCAGTGCGGCAAGTTCGTCGGCTGTGGCGGTGACTTCCCATCGGTAGAAGTCGTTGGTAGTCAGGTCGAAATTGTTAAGCACATTGCCGAGCAAAGTCTTGTCGGAAGTATTGCAGAAGGCATCGGGACGTGACAATATCCATTCGGCAGCGCCTTCCTCAGTGGTGAGGTCGGGCAGAGGCTGCGGCGGCAGAATGTCGCGGAACGATTTCAGGTAGGGGTGCTCTTCGTTGTCCCAGCAAGTCGGAAAAATTTCGGTCGCGCCTCCGCAACATTTTGAAAAGCGCGCGTCGCATATCTCTCCGCCGTGGGTGAGCACCAATCCGGTTGTTGACTTCACAGCCTCGACTGCGGCGGAAGTGGAGACGCGGGTAATGCCCTGATAGCGCTGGCAGTGGTCGTCGGCACACACATCGAAAAGAGTGTGGTCCTCGCGGTCATACCAGCGTATGATTTCGTCAGCGCCACAGCGCGCGGTATCTTTGGTCGCTGAATGTCTGTTGCCGATCTGGCGGAGCACCCAGCTGCGAGATATCACTGCATGGGCTTTCAGAAACTCAAGCGGCGATTGGGCGTTCATCTCAGAAGAAATGACACTGCACAGGTAATCCTCTACATCGACATGATTTATCACCACTATTTTATCGCCGTCAGGCACCAGTTCCACAGCCCCGGCAAAACGTTGCGCCTGTCGCTGCTGCCAGTGAAATCCCACGCCGATGGTTATTCCGCCCACTTCAAATACGGAATCGGCTGACGTAGGTTCAATGAGTAACCGGCTCTCAAGAGAGCCGGCTTTGAAATGACGTGGACCGTTGCTCTCAAATCCGGAAATAAAGTTGATGTCGACTTCAGGTGTCGACATAAGCCCTACGGCGAGGCGCGGACGTGTATTGTTATTTGATCTCATTTTTCAGACTGTTGATTTCTGCCTGGCTCAGGCAGAGCTGTGAATAAATCTCATTGATAGTCGCGGCATCGATGCGTTTGAAATCTGTCAGTCGTGGCGCTACAATCACCCCGGCAAGATCGATTGAGGCCGGACTGATAAGCATTCCGTCCTCACCGTAGAAGTCGGGACGGTGGCGGCGACGAGGTATTAGGATTATCTCCGGATTGCCGCTGTCGGTCGTGCAGAATATATTGACTTTCGGTTCTGTCTCACTGTCGCTTTTGGGCAATAGTGCAAGAGCCGCGTCAACATCCTGCTGCGTTGCTTTATCTCCGGCAAGTCTTATGACTCCGAACGGAAGTTGCTGATGACAGAACATCGGCAGGTCGGATTTGCGCACAGCCTGAAAATGAAAATGGTCGGGAGCGGAAGCTCCGCATGCCGGCCCGTTGTAGAATATCGCAAAATCGGGAAGCATGAGCGCCAGATCGGTCATGTCGGCAATAGCTCCCGATATCGACTGTGGGCGATGTTGCGAGGCGACGATAGTGAAATGCAGGGGAAGTATCGGATAGGGATTGACTAAAATCCTGTAATCTCTCCAGTCGATATGCTGTTGTTGCGGCGGCCGGTTGGCGTCGCACAGAAAGCAGCGGCGTGATGCTATCGAGGCTTTGTCGACTTTGGCGGCTGACGACTGGATACGTGCCGGATTGTGCGATACCGTCACATGAAATCCGTTGATGTCAAATTGTTTTGTCAGCACACCGGAAAGCGCTTCAAAACGGGCCGCAGCCTCAGGCCATGTCTGAAGCTGTCGGTTGAAGAAATCGATTATTTCGCTTTGGCTCGGCATAACTATGATCGGTTACTTACGTTTGTTTTTTGCGATACGTGCTTCGACTTCCCATGTGCGCAGCCGGTCTTTATAGAGGTTGTTGGCGTTTACGCGCGCGATGTCGAGGTTTGAGTCGGAATTACCCTCCCAGCGTCGGCACAGATAGAGCGAGTCGTAGATGCGCCCGATGCGGTAATCGCGCGATATGGCAAGCCCCAGGGCATAATCCTCGCCGTAGCATGTGTTGGGCACTCCGACTTTGCGCAGCAGTCCGGTGGCAAAAGCGCGCGGAGCGCCGAGCCCGTTGATGCGCAAGGCGTTGTTGCGTCCGTTGCTCTCTGTCCATTCACGATGGTCGATAAGGCCGGGCGGAAGCGGATTGAGACTGAAATCGGTAAGCTCGTATGACCCGATTACCATGCCGCAGTTTTCGTTGTGGAAGGTGTCGACGATGCGCTGCAGCGTGTCAGCGCCTTTATAGAGGTCATCGCTGTCGAGCTGCACGGCAAAACGTCCGCAATGGGCGGAGTTTATGCCCTCATTCCAGCATCCGCCGATGCCGAGGTCGGTAAATCGCGGTATAATGACTTTGAGATTGTCGTGTCGGTCGGAGAGCTCGCGGAGCACTTCGGTGGTGCCGTCGGTTGAATGGTTGTCGACAACAATCACGTTATAGCTGAAATCTGTCACTTGTGACAGGGCGCTGTTTACAGCGTCGGCGATTGTCGATACCCTGTTGCGCACGGGGATTATGACCGATGCTTCCGCCGGGAAATCACCGCTGTAGTCGGCTTTGGCAAAGACAGGCTCGAGATACGCTCCGATTTCTTTGAGATGACGTGTGCATGCATCCTCCATCTCAATCTGCCGCGCGCGGTTGCGCGGGTCTACGTAGTCAAACTGTTTCTCGCCTGATGTGCGGCTGTCGGTCTCGACTGCTGTGTATAACGTTTCCGGAATGTGTATGATTTCTGCTATGCGTCCGAGCGCAAGGCGCATGGCATACATTCCGGCATACCTGTAATCAGTATCGATGGAGTCGCATGCCTGCCTCAGATGGCAGGTGTCAATCATGACAAGCGGGCCGAAATCAAAATCGTCGCGCAACGAACCCTTGAAGCAGTCGATTGTCGGAACCGGCTTTGTCTCTCCCGACAGTGTTGTGACGCGATAGTCGGAATAGACCATCGATGCACCGGTGTCAGCGGCTACTTTTGCCATGCGCGGCATGCAGTTGTAACCCGGCGAGAGAGAGTATGGCGAAGAGAAAACGGCAACGTAATCTGCTGTGGCGCGGCTTGCGATATCGCGCCATGACTGCATTGTGCCGAAATCATAGCCGTCAGCGGTGGAATATATTTCAAAAGTCATGTCAGTATATTTTTATAATTCGATTTCAAGATTATCTTTTGATGAAGGATTGCCGGTCGGAAAGCGGTAGTTGCTGTCAAATTTAACCGACATGGCAGGCTGTGACTGCAACGGCAGCCGGGTGGTGCGCAGATACAACAGCATCTGTGACATAAGCAGATTTCTGTCATGAGCGGTTTTTATGGCCTCGAACGGAAATCCCATCGCTATTACCGCACTTTCATTTTTATTGGAGGCTACAGCCGCGCTTTTGCCGTTTTCCTCATATTTCATTATAGTCTGCGACGTGCCGCGCCCGGCGCCGATGATGGCATCAGGCGACTCTACGATATAAATCTCTTCATTGGGCGTTGACGCATACCTGACATTGTCGCCGGCGGTGTGACTGTTGGCCCAGAAGGGGAGAATGTCGACATATCCCGATACGGCTGCAAACGCGCTTTCATATTCGATGCCGAGCACCTGACGCGCGAATGCGGCGTCGGCCGACATTACCGAGTCATTGGCGAACGGATTGACAAAAAGATCGCTGGCTATGAATGTGCCGCTTACCAGCAGACTCCCCTTGCGGGAAGTGTGTTCCCTCAGTTTTTCCTGCAACTCCGGTGGAAACGCCTTGTAGCGGGTGGGTGCTTCGGAATTGCCGAGACGCACCTCTTTCTGTTTGCCGGTTATGACATCGACAATCGTATTTTTGTAGTTGCCGGAAAGATATCCTTCAAGTGATGTGGAGATGAACGGATAGCCTGCGGCGACTATCGCTTCGCCATGCACTCGCGGATAGTCGAAAGTGTTGCCTGCCACCGGATGGCCTTCGCAATCGCTGTAGCTTGCGCCGAAACCCGGATCAATCTCGTCGTCGACCCACGGATCCTCGCGGTTGAAGTTGTATTGCGAACCTGTATACGCGATGTTGCGGCGATAGGGCACGCCATAGTCAATCTGGTCGAGAAATCCGGCTTTCTCCGGTGTCTCAAACCAGTCGGGAGCGGAGAGACGCGTGAAATCGTTCACTACCAGCACCTGCGGATTTCCGTTTTCGAGATGACACAGACTCAGGGTTTCCGAGGGGAATGATATGCCTCCTTTGTTGGCCGCTATGATGCGGAAATTGTAGATTATGCCCGGCTCCGCACTGAATTCGTAAGATGTGGATTTCCCGCGAGATATTTTTTTGAATACATCTGAATTTCCTTCCGACATCTCTACGTAGTATTCATCGGGCATGGCGGTGGTCTCGAGGGAGTCAACTGTGGCTTTCCAGCTGAGACGGTATTTGCCGTCGCCCCGGTATTCTATTCTGAATGCTCTGACAGGAAGCGGCTGCACGACGTAGCCTCCACGTGCGCCGTAGAGATATTTCAGCATGCCTTTGTAGATGGCTCTTGCCGCGTCGAAACGAAACTGCGGGTTCTGTCCGTGGCGCATATCGGCGAAATTCTGATGTGACAGGAGTTCTACGAGAGCTGACGGCACTTTGGGGATACGGGCTTCGGCATATTTGCGATCGCGGGTCTTGCGTTTGCTCCACAGTGGCTCGTGAAGCGCACGCAGGTCGTCAACCACAGTGTTGACGATGCTTTCGGTGAGGTCGCGGTTGGTGGTGCGTCGGCGTCCGTCGCCCAGACGCGTACCGCCGTCGGTCGAATATATGCCGAGTGTGCCGACAATTGTCGAGTCGGGAGTGATGCCGGCATCGGTGTGGAGCGCGAATGAGATGTCGACCGGTATGCCGAGGCCTTTGGCTGACGGCATCTTTGACGAACCTCCTGCGATATAGTTTACCCAAAGCGGACGGGAATTGAAGTCGTCAGTGTAGTCATTGTCGTAATCCGACTTTGAATAGACCTCGACAGGCGCTCCAGCCCACTGCAGCCAGTAGCGGGCACCCTCCATCCACCTTGGCAATCCGCTCGTTATAGAGTCATTGCCGCGGGCCACATTGCCCATGCCTCCGCCTATCCTGACAGCGTCGGCAGTCACAATACGCCCTATGTTGGCTCCGGTGGCCGCATTGCTGACGGTGACTATGGGAGAGTCCTGAAGCCCCGCCTCAAACGGGAAACTGCCGAGTGAAATCCATGTGCCTCCGCCCATGGTCTGATTGACGGTGAATGTCTCGTCGCCGCGCAGGGAGTGGACTGTATATCTGACAGCATCAGAACTGTTGGGCAACGATGCGTATGAAATGTAGACGGTGTATTCTCCGGCGCGCGGTATCTCGGCGTTCCATGAGGCAGATGACGCATCGCCGGTCGCGCCGACGGTTGTTATCTGGCGCACGGTGCCTTCTCTGAACGGGTTCCGGCGGTCGGTGAGGTTGCCGTCAGGCATCCTGAAACCTGCACGCGGGGCTTTGCTCCATTTTTTCAAAGTGGAGGTTTCGGTATATCCCGGAGTGGACGGCGAGTCGGCATCGATGATTACCTCAATATCGTTGAGATCGCGTTCGCGCGGCAGCATGACGTATGCGCCGGCATTCTCAAGCATCGGCACCAGCAGGTCAAGCACGTAGGATGTCGAATACAGATCTTCAATCGTCTGCATCAGATGGGCTCTTTGCCACAGCCATCGGTTCTTTTCAATATTGTAATATTTGCCATGACTCTGCCACAGGGCGATATTGCGGTTGTCGAGTCCTTTGGGCGCTTTGTGAAATCCGTCGCGTGTCACAGGCTGCTGGGCCTGCGCGGGCATACAGCATGCCATTACGACGAATGCGGTAGTCAGTATGTAAGCAACAAATCTTTTCATTACTACAAATGTAGTGATTTATGCT
Source organism: uncultured Muribaculaceae bacterium (assembly GCA_947174275.1). Taxonomy (GTDB): domain Bacteria; phylum Bacteroidota; class Bacteroidia; order Bacteroidales; family Muribaculaceae; genus JAGBWK01. The sequence continues at coordinate 3,686 of CAMWIJ010000057.1, read as the reverse complement.
GAAAAGAAGCGGTCGGCATATTACAATAAAAGTTAAATAAAGCCGCCCGGTCAGTGTTATTCCTCCGGTTCGACGAATGTGTATGCGCCGAGGTCGGCAGGGGAGTGGACGGTAACTCCGTAGCGGTCGGCGGTAAAGCCGTAGATGTCGCAGGCGGGGTCGGCCGCACCTATGGCCGGTGACTCCGGTTTTATGCGGTAATCAAACAGATATTCGTTGCGGACGGTGTAATACATCGGATCGGAATCCCACAGGCAGTCGATGAAGTTGTCATCGTCTGAGCCGTCGCTTTTCAGAATGCATCGCCGCACGCTGACGGCTGTGCCTGTAAGGTCGCCGTGCGAGAATTCCGTGCCGTTGCCATAGATAATCGAGTTGGTGAATTCGGCTGACAGATATGGCAGTGAAGGATTGTCCTCGTCGGCATCGTCGGCGTTGAGGTGGGCGAACTGTATGGCCGGGCCTCCCAACACCGTGAACAGGTAGTAGTTGGCTATCGTGCAGTGGTTGAAGACATGGCTTCCGCCGGTGAGATGCAATATGCCTTGTGACGCGTCGGTAAATTCACATCCTACGGCCTTGATGTTTGAATGGCAGGCGTCTATGATATAATTGGTTGTGTTGCGTATCTGGCAATTGGTGAGGGTTAACGCCGGAGCGTCGCCCGATGCGCACGACGAAAGGATGAGCCCGTCGGAACTGTTGCGTATCGTAGCTCCGGTCAGACTGTTTCCGGTTGATGTGGATGTGAAATATATACCTCCCCATTGCCCCGACATCAGTTCGTAGGGTATCGACGAGGCCACATTGCCGGTGCGGTATCCGGTGATTTCCACCGGTTCTTCAGGGGTGCCTTCGGCAATCAGCGTGCCTTCTACCTTGAATGCTGATTTGTCTTTCATGCGCACACGTGTGCCGGCCTCAAGAGTCAGTGTGGCTCCTTTGGCTATTCTGACGGTGTCAGATATGAGATATGGTTTGCCGGGTTTCCATGTCGTTGCGGTGTTGATTGTAACGCCGTCAAACCGTATTGCATCCTGACTCTGAATGTCAAGCACTACAGTTGAGGTGACTCCGTTGGTGACGAAATCGAGATGGCGCCTGATGTCGAGAATCTCATCTTTGCCGTTCTCGGGAAGTGTCGCCTCCACGAATACGAAAATAGAATCGTTGGGTCGGATTTCTATATCGCTGAACGATTTACCGGAAAATCCGTCGACATTGAGACGGAAGTATCCGTCGTTGTCATCGCGTAGAGAGATGCTGCTTATGTTGAGCATCTTGCCGTGACGGTTATAGACTGTAAACCTGCAGGTCGGTGAGCCTTCGAGAGTATAGTTCTCTCCCATACGGAGGGTGTCGGTGGAGAATGTCGGCTGATCTGACGGAGATGTGGTGAAACTGTCCTCGATGCACGATGTCATCACGCAAGCCACGAGTGCGGCAAGAGCTGTAAGATATATTGTTATGCTGTGTTTCATTTACGTATGATTGTTGTTATTTCAATAACGGAAACAAGTCAGTATTATTGCTTTAAGTAACTGTTCGGAATGTTAAAATAATGTGGAATGGTTAATATAAAATAATTTTAAACAGTTGCTTTTAAAATAAAATTGCTATCTTTGCGCCTCCTTTTCGGAATAAACCTGAGTGCTTGCTACCTCGTTAAAAACAAGAAAATATGAAACAATTAGCCAATAGCCGCGTGTCGGCTCTTTATCTTGTGCTCGTTCTGACATTCTGTATATGTCTGATTGTAGCTAATCTTGTAGAAATAAAAACAATCGATCTCGGACCGCTTACCATTACGGCCGGGGTTGTGATATTTCCCCTTTCGTATATCATAAATGACTGCGTGGTTGAGGTCTACGGGCTTCAGCGCGCTAAGCTTATGATTTGGCTCGGATTTGCGTCGAGTCTGTTTGTGACGCTTGCGCTTCAGCTGTCGATAGCGCTGCCGGGCTCTCCGGAATGGACATCGCAGGGAGCGATGGAGGAAATTTATGGCGGTGTGCCGCGCATCGTGGCGGCGAGTTTCCTTGCGTTTTTGTGCGGCTCGATGGTCAATGCCTACACGATGGCGCGCATGAAAAGTGCAGGCGATGACGCGGGGCGCTTCTCGCTCCGTGCCATTCTGTCGACGGTCTATGGCGAGTGTATTGACTCGCTTATATTCTTCCCGATAGCGTTCGGCGGTGTGCTTTCGTGGCGCATGATAGTGTCGCTGATGGTAACGCAGGCGGTGATAAAGACTTTATATGAAGTGATGATACTGCCCGTGACGATATTTGCAGTGGGGCGTCTGCGCAGAGTGGAAAAATCATTTGGAAATGTGTGATATGAAATATAATACAGTATTGGAGGCGGATGCCGGCTACGCAGCACGCGCCTGCAGATTGCCTGACGGCGTGAAATGGATCTGGTTTGACCTTGACGATACGCTTTATGATTTCGCGGCATCGTCACTCATCGCTCTGCGGCATGTTTACGAAAAATATAATTTCAAACGCTTCTTTGCCGATGAAAATGTATGGTTCGAAACCTATCACCGCCACAATGCAGCGCTCTGGCAGCTGTATAACCGGGCTGAAATCACGCAGGAGAAACTGAGGTTTGACCGTTTCTATCTGCCGTTGCGTGAGGGAGGGGTGGAAGAAGAGGAAAATCTGAGTCTCAATCATGACCTTGATGTGGTGTATCTCGAAGCGCTTGGCGCAACAGGGCTGTTGCTCGACGGGGCAAAGGAGGCTTTGGCTCATCTGAAATTGCGTGGCTACATGATCGGAATATTGTCAAACGGGTTCAGCGGCGTGCAGCATGAGAAACTGCGCTCGTCAGGGATTGGACATCTTGTCGACAGGATTGTGCTCAGTGATGATATCGGAGTCAACAAGCCTGACAGACGTATCTTTGACCATGCTTTGTGGCAAAGCGGCGTCAGCGCCGGCGAGTCGCTAATGATAGGTGACAATCCCGACACAGATATCGCCGGAGCTTTGCGGGCGGGCTGGAATGCAATGCTGTATGCTCCGCATTCGCATGACGCGTCGGTGATGGCGGAAGGGATGGAAATCCCGGTGCTTCATCATCTCGGATGTGTGCTAAATTGGTAAAAGATTGAAGTTTATTTAAAAAATTGTGCATAAAATTGCACACAATTAAAAAAAAAATGCGATATTTGCATCTGCAAAACGGCATGCACACGTTTTGCTTCACTAAATGCTTGCAAACAAATAAATTAACCTATAATTAAAAAATTACGTACAACAATGACTAAAGCAGACATCGTTAACGAAATCGCTAAACGTACGGGTCTTGAAAAGGCCAATGTGCTCGTCACTATCGAGAACTTCATGGACGTGGTCAAAGACTCTCTCGCTCATGGCGACAATGTATATCTTCGCGGCTTCGGTAGCTTCATCATCAAGAAACGTTCTGAAAAAACAGCCCGCAACATTTCCAAGAATACTACAATCATCATCCCCGAGCACAATATCCCCGCTTTCAAGCCGGCTAAAGTGTTCATGGAAGATGTAAAATAATATAGGGAGACGGTTACTGCCTGACACCCTCGGAGAATTAGTCATATATTTATAAACTTTTTAATCGTTACATCAAAATGCCCAGCGGTAAAAAAAGAAAAGGCCACAAGATGGCTACTCACAAACGTAAAAAACGTCTGAGAA
>CAMWIJ010000056.1 GCA_947174275.1 uncultured Muribaculaceae bacterium | reverse complement strand
TAAACCAGCAGATTTACAGTCTGCCCCATTTGGCCACTCTGGTATTCGCCCGGTCAACAAGCCGCACCTTAAATCAAGTGAAAAGCAAGAACTTTTCCGATGCATTACTTGTTTCATTTTTGAGCCTCTTGTCGGATTCGAACCAACGACCCCGAGATTACAAATCACGTGCTCTGGCCAACTGAGCTAAAGAGGCTTGCTTTCAATTTTCTCTTGCATCGTGCGCCACGTTTGAGGCTCAAATGCGGTTGCAAAGTTACGCAAAGTTTTTAAATCACCAAACATTTCCGAATTATTTTTTCCACTTTTTGCATTTTTTTTGCTCAGAGAACCCCATCTCACACCCAAAACGCACCCTAAAGCAGCAAATAACGCCAAAAACGGGCACAACCCGCCACCTCATCTCAGAGTCAACTTTGCGGCCATGCCTATCCCTTCATCAAGCAAGATTTCCCGGGTCACACAACAAAAAACGCAGCCGCAACGTTAAATATCGAAATAAAGATTGCCACATATACATTTTTCACTACCTTTGCACCGCTCCGCGATGCAGCGGCTCATTAATTTATATATAACTGTCCATGAATAACTGCTTCGGGTTACCGCGGGACGGTTATTTTTTTATTTAAAGAAGTTTTTAACACATATTTTCAAGCTATATGATATTACAGTGCGGCATATTGTTTGCCTTTCTCGCCGCCGGCGAACTGATAGTGTCAGTCACCGGAATACCCGTTCCCTCGAGCATAATAGGAATGCTGCTGCTGACCGCAGCGCTCAAGACCCGCGTCGTGCGCATCAGCTGGGTCGACCGCATATCCGACTTTCTGGTGCGCAACCTCGGATTTTTCTTCGTGCCGGCCGGCGTCGGACTCATGCGCTGCCTCGGGGTGATAAAAGGAGAACTCCTCCCCATCATGATCGCCACCTTAGCAAGCACATTCGCCATCATCGCCGTCACCGGCTGGACCCACCAGTATGCGCGTCGCTTCACCTCAGGCATCAGCCGACATTTCTCCAACCCGACAAAGCACTGACATGGAACTTCTCACCAACAAATATTTCCTCATTGCGCTCACATTTTGCGTATATGTAGGCTCACAGCAGCTGCAGCGCCGCACCGGCATCAAGCTGCTCAACCCCATACTCATCTCCATCGCCCTGCTGATATGCATACTTTGCGGCGCAGGCATCGACTACGACACCTACAGCGAAGGGGGCGAATATATCGATTTCTGGCTCAAACCTGCCGTAGTGGCTCTCGGCGTGCCTCTCTATCGCCAGCTCGAGTCAATCAAGAAACAGATGCTGCCGCTGCTGGCCGCCGAGCTTGCCGGCTGTGTGGCAGGCGTTGTGTCGGTAGTGCTGGTGGCCGACCTGCTCGGAGCCTCGCGCGAGGTAATCATGTCACTCGCCCCCAAAGCCGTCACCACACCCATAGCCATGGAAATCTCCGAAGCCACCGGAGGCATCCCCTCGCTCACCGCCGCCGTGGTGGTGTGCACCGGCATATTCGGCGGCATGGCAGGCTTCAGAATGGTCAAAATGAGCCGCGTGCGCAGCCAGATAGCCACCGGACTGTCAATCGGCACCGCCGCCCACGCCGTAGGCACCTCGGCCGCCATGGAGCGCAGCGAACGCTACGGAGCATTCTCGTCGCTCGGCCTGACCCTCAACGGCCTGCTGACAGCCCTCCTCGCCCCGTTCATCCTGAGCCTCCTCGGCTACTGCTGACTTATTTTACCTATTTTAGATGATGCCCGGCATTTTTTTGTCCGGGCAAAACCGTCGCAACCGGATTTTTCTGTATATTTGCATATTCACGCCAGTGAATAAACCGACAAAATAAATCCAAAAATAAGATATCACGCCCATGAACACCGCTATCACGACGCGCATCGACGCGCTCCGCAGCCACATGAAGGCCAACGGCATATATGCCGCCGTAATTCCACAGATTGACCCGCACCAGAGCGAATACCTCGCCGACCACTGGCAGGCACGACGCTTCTTCTCGGGCTTCACCGGCTCGGCCGGCGACCTCGTCGTGACCCTCGACAAGGCTCTGCTCTGGACCGACTCACGCTACTTCATACAGGCAGCCCGACAACTCGACGGCACCGGAATAACACTGATGAAAGACGGCCTCGCCGACACCCCCTCCATAGCCCGCTGGCTCTGCGACAACGTGCCCGCCGGACAATATGTCGGCATCGACGGCATGCTGTTCTCCCACAGCGCCATGAGCAATCTCGCCGAAAGCCTGTCGGCTGCCGGCATCGAACTGCTGACCGACTTTGATCCTGTCGGCGACGTGTGGCCCGACCGCCCCGCACTTCCGCAGGACAAGATATTCATTCACGACATAAAGTATGCCGGACAATCGGCTTCCGACAAGATAAAGGCCGTCACCGACAGCCTCACCGCACGCGGCATCGACGCCATGTTCATTTCCGCCCTCGACGAAATAGCCTGGGCACTAAATATCCGCGGCACCGATGTGACATGCAACCCCGTTGCCACATCGTTCCTGTTCATATCGCCCAAAGGCTCCACCCTCTTCATCGACCCCGCCAAGACCGACGACGCCATCAAGGCATATCTGCTTGAGGCAGGCGTAGCCACAGCCCCCTACGACTCGGTGCTCGATTTCCTCTCGTCGCTGCCGCAGCAGAAGGTGCTCGTCGACGAAAGCCGCACAGCCCAGCGCATCTGCTCGGCGCTCGGCTCATCACGCCATTACGGCACATCGCCCATACCGATGCTCAAAGGGTGCAAGAACGAAATACAGATCGAAGGCACACGCTCTGCCATGGAGCGCGACGGCGCAGCTCTGGTCAAGTCATTCATCGAGATTGAGCGACGTCTTGCCGCCGGAGAAGCAATCACCGAAATCACCGTCGCCGACATATTGCAGAAATACCGCTCGCAACAGCCTCTTTACTTCGATCTCAGCTTCGACACCATCGCCGGCTACGGAGCACACGGAGCCATCGTGCACTACTCGGCCAACAAAGAGAGCGACGCCACCCTGCAGCCCACCGGCCTGCTGCTTGTCGACTCGGGCGCACAATATCTCGACGGCACCACCGACATCACCCGCACAATAGCACTCGGCACCCCCACTGCACAGGAAAAGAGCGACTTCACCCTCGTCATGAAAGGACACATCGCCCTTGGCACCGCCATATTCCCCGAAGGCACTCGCGGCGCACAGCTCGACGCCCTCGCTCGCCAGTTCCTCTGGCAGCACGGCCTGAGCTATCTCCACGGCACCGGCCACGGCGTGGGTCACTTCCTCAACGTGCACGAAGGCCCGCAGAACATACGCCTCAACGAGAACCCCACTCCCCTCACCCCGGGCATGATAACTTCCAACGAGCCCGGCGTCTACCGCGAAGGCGTGCACGGCATACGCTGCGAAAACCTTGTGCTCACCGTGCCGGCATTCACCACCGAGTTCGGCCGTTTCCTCAAATTCGAGACCCTCACATTGTTCCCCTTCGACCGCAATCTCTTCGAACTGTCGATGATGACACCGGCCGAAATACGTTGGGTCAACGAATATCACGCCACTGTCTACGCCCGCCTCTCACCTCTGCTCTCACCCGAAGAGCAGCAATGGCTCCGCGAACGCACCCTGCCGCTTTGAGCAATTCATAATGCATAATTCATAATTCATAATTTAGGTAGGACTGGTCGGACCTGTCCAACCCCACCCAAAATTCCCACTCAAAATTCAAAATTACACTTATGGCATTAATAGTACCCGTACGCGGATTTACCCCCAAGATAGGCGACAACTGCTTTCTCGCAGAAAACGCCACCATTGTCGGCGACGTTGTGATGGGCAACGATTGCTCCGTATGGTTCAGCACCGTAATACGCGGCGATGTCAACTCCATACGCATCGGCGACTGCGTCAACATTCAGGACGGCTCCGTGCTCCACACGCTCTACCGCAAGTCGACAATAGAGATAGGCAACCATGTGTCGATCGGTCACAATGTGGTGATACACGGCGCCAAAATCCACGACTATGCCCTCATCGGCATGGGCGCCGTGGTGATGGACGACGCCGAAGTGGGCGAAGGCGCCCTCGTGGCCGCCGGCTCCGTAGTGCTCTCACGCACCAAGATAGGCCCCAACGAGCTCTGGGGCGGCGCTCCTGCAAAATTCATCAAGATGGTCGAGCCGGAAAAAGCCCGCGAGATGAACATCAAAATCGCACACAACTACCTGATGTACTCCTCGTGGTATTCCACACCCGACATCGACCCCACAAAAGAATAACCGATTGAAAACACCTGAGATACCTATCCCTCTCCAACGGACTAAAGCCCGCTCACAGAACCAAAGCACAAGGCCACAAAACAGAGCAACCTTTTGTGACAGGCAAAAAGCGCTGTAAACCACTTGGTTCTGTGAGCAAACTTCAGTTTGCTCCACCTTAAATCCATTTACCTCCTCCGATGCCAAACTCCAGACATAGTTACAACCGAAGATGCAAAGGCCATGACTACCGAAGCCGCTGCATCTACATGATAACCATGCTGAAATCGGCGGAAGCCCCTATTTTCTCATCAATCACAGCCGACCCCACATCGGCAAAGACACGCCCTTTAGTTGAGCTTTATCCTGCCGGCAAAATAATATATGAATGTCTCAAAAAGCTGCCTGACAACTACCCTGCCATCCGCATCCTGCGATATATAGCGATGCCCGACCATATTCATTTCGAAATTTTTGTCACGGAAAAGACAGAAATGCCGCTGGGATTAATTGTTGCCGCGTTCAAATCAGCCTGTACCAAAAGATACCGAGAGCAATACCCTCAATCCAGCCTTGCAATAAAAGGTATCCCGATGTTTCAGGACGGCTTTAATGATAAGATTGCTTTTCGTGCCGGAGCCAAAGATGCTTTCTACAATTATATAGCTGACAATCCTCGAAGATACCTTATAAAAAAACTTTACCCCGACTACTTTTACCATAAATTGCAAATAACAGTCAATGGAAGGAAATGCGGCCTTTACGGCAATATCTTTCTACTTGACCACCCCGTCAAATCTTTTGTAAAGATAAGTAGGATAAGAAGTCGTACGCCGGATCTTGATGCCAAAATCAAAATGTGGGACGAAACAATTCGTTGCGGCGGAGTTCTTGTATCGCCGTTTATCAATCCCGACGAAAAATGCTACCGTGATGCAGCTATCAATAACGGCAACGGCATAATCCTTATCGTAGATTACTGCTTCTCCGACAGAACAAAGCCCTACAAAGAGCTGTTTGACATCTGCTCGAAAGGACGCCTGCTGATAGTCAGCACCGAGCAGTACCCGACTCCCCCCAAACTAATGAACTACCTCCACGCCCAAGAACTGAATGCAATAGCTTCCCATATATCACAGCTCGCCCCAGGCACCGCTCAAATCAGCCGCCGCTGACCGATTATTGCCGCTGACCTCCACAATAGTACCGGTCTGAACAGCCCGATTGGTTCCGTAAGCAAACTTCAGTTTGCCCCACAGCTATTATCTTTTGATTATTGGCTATTATTTTGTATTTTTGCCACATAAAAGTGAAAAAGAGCATCTTATAAAACCTTCATAAATGCATAACATCTAATTTATTATTTTTTCTACCATGAAAAAATGCATGGGAAGAGTATGTCGAATATATACCCGATATAAAAATCACCAATTCGTTTCCTGAAGAAAGGATCCCTAAATTCGGCAAAAACTTATCATACCCTCAAACCATCAACTGTGATGGCATTTACCGCTATGACCACACCGACACCAATGGTGGTATGTACATAAACCTCCCATCGCAATTCGGGTTAAGACAATTTACAATAGATTTGGATTTCAAACCAACTGATAAGAACAGGACTGGCATTGTTTTCAGCCTTTCAAGAAGACTGGAAATATTCATTAAGGATGGAGTTATTGAGGCTCAAGGGAATTATTATCATGATGTAATTTGGAATACCAAATGTCCTGTAAGGATAGGTGATTGGAATCATATATCCATTATATACGACATAAAGACACTGATTATTACAGTAAACCATTGTTCAAGACTCGCATCGTTTGAAATACCCCGAGCAGAGCTTTCAAATTTCTTTTTGACGAGCTATAATTTCTCTTCAGGTGACAATTTTAAAGGTCTGATTAAAAATATCAAGATTACTTATCAAAATTGACCTGTAATTACGCAAAACCGACCCGCAAATCCGCATAAAAATACAAAAAAGCCGCTCTAAATTTTGCCACTATTGAATTATTTACTACTTTTGCGCGGTTTTTTTCAAGGGACGTATACACGACTTATATATTTTATCTAACAAACATCATAACGTTTCCAATAACTATTTTTCACTAAGTTCTATGAAAGTCAAACATTTACTCATTGCGTTGCTGACTTCTGCAGCAACAGTTTTCAGTGCGACCGCACAGGAAAGCGACGGACAGCTTGACATCACCCAAGGAATTTACAATGGCTTCATCGGCACTCCGATGCTTAAGTCACTCGGCTATAAAGCCGAATCGGGAGCATTCCAGCTGACTGTAGGCGGAGAGGGAAGCATACAGAACCCTTCCAACATCACCGACAACGATCCTGACAATTATGCATCATGCACAAATCTTGCCGACCTGGCTGTAGGCGCCGACTCTCGTGTCAGACTCCTTGTCGACCGCGATTACTGCAATGCCAACGGCATCATGCCCAAGACACTCGGCCCCGGCACGGAAGTCGGTTTCGTTTTCTCCAGCGAAGCTGCCGGAGTGAGCGTGCTCGATGCAAATGTGTTAAAAATGTTCGTGATATATTTCTACAAGGGAAGTGAACTTGTAGCCACCAAAAATGCCAGCACAAACGAGCTTGACATTCTCGGCGTCAATCTCGTCAGCATAGGTGGCAATAAACAGAAAGTCACTGCTGTGGCTCCTGACACCGACAAAGACGGCAACACGCTCAAATTCGACGGTATCGGTTTCGGTTTTGCCAGCGTCGATGTCGGCGTCGGCAAACAGGTCCGTCTCCACTACGGATTTATCGATGACTTCGAGATGGTGCCCATTATCCGTAAATACTTCAAGAATGCATCTTCAAAAGTGTCGGGCATGGTCACAGGCGGAAACAACCTCACCAACAACAATCTTTCCGACGGAGCCACCACTGCGGTGCTCAATGTGGGAGGCGCATACTACACCGTTCTTGCCAACGAAAAGGAACCGTTCCCCGCAGGCGTGGAAGCCGGATTTGTGATGACAGCCGGCTCTGTTCTCGACCTGAACCTCGGAAAAGCCGTACAGATTGCCGCCCTCACATATCCCATGAACGGTGACGGCACCTACGATTTCAACGCCGACCCCATTGAGATCGACGTAACCACCGACATAAACGCCGTCGGCCTTCAGCTCATAGGCGGTGGCAAGACAAAAGTGACTCTCGTCACAAAGCACCCCTGCTTCGGCTTCAAGCTCAACCGCATTGCCGTAGCCAATCTCGACCTTGGCGCTACAGTAGTGCATTACGCTTACGTGAAACTGCCCGAAATGCCGAAAATCGACTATCCCTTCGAAGCAGGCATGACCGTGGTGCCCAATTACTCGTTCACCGAGTCAAAATCAGGCATTTTGTCAAACTCGAATGCAAGCACCTCAGTCACCAACCGTATCTATCTGCGCAACGTCGCCGAGCGTCCCGTCAAGACTCCCGCCGAGATGCCCAATATCTGGAGAACTTCCGGACGTGACAAATACATCAGCCTTACGCTGACTCGAAAAAGAGCAACTCAAAGCAATAACACCGAAGCCGAAGTGGTAGGCTATGTTGAAATCACCCAAAACAACCCTCTGATCGGTTCAACCACCTATACTTACGAATATAAGAAAGCAAGCGGCCTCGGAAGCACAGTCGAAAGCGGAAAACTCCCCACCCCCGGTGCCGACGGCATTATCGACATCAGCAATATAATATTCAACGAAGATGCCCACACCGAGACTCTCGCCACCGGCGACACAACCGCCGACGCCGCAAAGAGCTTCGAATACACTCTCTATTTCGCCGACCCCAAAGATGACGCCGACAACATCGAAAATGCCCTCGAACTTGCATACGACGAGGTTGCCGTGCCCGCAATCTGGCCGGAATATGAAATGGCAGGAACCACTACTTACGACGAGCTTTATGCTGCAGATGACTCCGAAAACCCCTCCGACGTAATGAAACCCGGCGCATACGGACGCTATGTTAAAATCACCGTCCCCGATGCCATCGACTACAAGACCGACGTAAAAAGTCTCGACATCTACAAATACACGAGCAATTACAAATCAGAGAAAGTAGCGACCTACACACTCAACGACGGCCAATGGACTTCAGCCAACGGAACCGCCTGCCCGCAGATATCGCAGAATGGCGTGTCGCAAATTCTCTACCACGAGACTGAAGCCGACAAAGACTGCTACTATGCAGTGGTGTGCCACACAGCGCTCAACCCCGAATATGCCGCCTCTGAAAATGTGACGACAGAAAACCTTGACTACGGCTGCACCATGACCAAGGCTGCCGAATACAAAGTCCCCGTGCTCACCAGCCATATCGGACAGGATTTCACACGTATGGTCGTATGGCTCCGCCTCACCTTCAACGACGCCGACGCTTCTCACTCCGAAGATTACGGCGACATACTCTATAACCAGTGGGCTACATTCCAGGGCAATGCACGCGCCAACAATTCCTACATCCGACGCACCACCGCATTCAACGAAGATGACTATAAGGAATTCAGCAGATATTACGACAACGGCATGCACAAAGCGACAACCTACGCCAGAATAGAGGAAACCGACGATGTCAAGTTCCCGATGACCTACTCTGCCTACAGCCGCTCGTATATCCCCGTGCGCCCCGCAGGCTATGGCGAAAACGCCACAACCTATCTCGTGGCCGACAACACATCCGCGTCAATGAATCTGCAGAACAACACAACCACCGGAGTGGAAAATGTCAGCGACTCTAACGACGACAGCGAAGCAGTCTACTACAACCTTCAGGGCATACGCATCGACAACCCCACCAACGGCGTCTACATCCGCCGTCAGGGCAACAAGACAGAAAAAGTGATTCTGTAAAAGCATTTACCCACATTATATATATAGCGGGGTCAGGCATTGAAGCCTGACCCCGCTATATATATAATGTGGGTGTTGCAGGACTCAGAGAATTGACTCCAAAATGTAGGGACGCACGGCTCGTGCATCCGCCAACAATCTGATTATCAGGTGTTACAAGCGGATACACGAGACGTGCGTCCCTACAATATGAAGTTTTGCAACACCCTCATATATATAATATAAGCCTTGTAGATTATTTGTAGACGGCTCAAATTTCGTCCGACACCATAATTATGCCACCTTTGCCATGATAAAAACAGAATATCATGCACATAAAAAAATTTCTTACATTTCTTGCATCGGCCATTATCTCATGGCTGCCTGTCAGCGCAGAGATTATCCGCTTTACCGGCGACGACAATCTCATCTACAGAATTGACACCAAGACCGAGACCGCGGAAATAGTGGGAGTCAAAACCGGAGTCAAGCTCACCGGCGAGGTCCGCATACCCGAAAAAGTGACCTACGAAGGAGTCGACTACACGGTAGACGGGGTCGGACGTTTTGACACATTCTGGACTTCAGATCCCGACTACGATGACGAAACATGTTTCTACCAACAGGATGAAATCACATCGGTTTACATTCCCAAGACCGTGGAGTATATCGGAGACCGGACATTCGCAGGATGCAAATCGCTTAAATCATTCAGCGTGAGTCCGTCAAGTCCCTATTTCCGCTCTGACGGAGGCAATCTGTTTATCCGCTGCGAAAACGGCGACAAGAAACTGCTGCGCTATCCTCCCGGCGCTGAAGCCACATCGTGGACCATGCCTGAAAGCTGCGGAGAAATTTGTGAAGGCGCATTCGCCGACAACACCACATTGGAAAGCATCACCTTCACCGGCAGATTTGTCTGGGTTGAACCGGGCGCGTTTTACGGAGCCACCGCGCTCAAGACATTCAAGGCTTACAGTTCAGCGGGCGACGAGTCGATGTATGTCAAAGACGGCATACTCTACTACTATTCCGACATCATCGTGGCTGTGCCTCCGGCCATGACCAACGGAGTAATCATAGTGCCTGAAGGCGTGACAACTATCTTGCGCGGAGCGTTCTACGGCAACAAAGCCCAATACGTGCGCTTCCCGTCGTCGCTCCAAAGCATAGGAGACTGGGCATTTACCGGCTCGGCAATCGTCGACCTCATTGTGCCTGCCAATGTGACCGAGATAGGCGACTGTGCCTTTTCCAGCTGTAAATCACTCAAAAAGGCCGATATACGCGCCAACATCACCCAAGGCTATGGTCTCTTTGAATACTGCAGCGCCCTGACCGAATGCACCCTTCCGCCGACACTCTCATATATGGGACAGTATTTTTTCAGAAACTGCTCATCCTTGTCGACATTATGCCTTCCGTCGACTGTCACCGATATGGATATGTTCGGAAGCCAGTTCAGCGGCACAGCCATTACAAAATTAGTGTGGCCTGAACACCTTGACGAGATTCCTCAGGCATGTTTTGCAAATTGCGCGTCGCTGACTTCGGTCACCCTGCCGTCAACCCTCAGAAAAATAAATAATTCCGCCTTCCGCTCCACCCCGATTGAGACAATCAACACCGGCGGAGCCTACGAAATCGGCGACCATGCGTTCGCCGATTGCCCTAACCTGCGCAAAGTCGTAATCCCGGCCAACAACAATACCATAAAAATCGACTGGATGGCATTCGATTTTGGCGATAACGGCTCTCTGTTCATCAACGCTAAAGATTTCGCCTACGACAAAGACAACACTCTTGATCAAGCGTTCAACACCGGCAGCTGCATGGACCTGGAGTTCTACACCACCATCCAGACCCGCAGCCGTGGATTTATATCATACTGGCGCACCCTCTATTATGTGCCCGGAGCAGAAGAAATCGCCGAACGCGGAAAACCCAACTCCAAGTCCGAACTGATGTACACCCTGTCGGCCGACAAAAAAGCAAGCTCGGTGACAGTGACCGTATCGCCCCGCTTCTGGTGGGTCAAGCCAAAGGCCGTACGTGTCGACAACGTCGAGGCGACCGTATCTTCCGACGGGCTCAAATGGACCGCAAAAGTCAAGACCGGCGACGAATATACCGTCGAGGTTGACTTCACGGCCCGCGACGTCAAGATGAATGCCATCCACCAATTTCCCATGCCCGAGGCCGGTGTCGACGACATAGAAATCGACAGCGACTCTCCCGATATAGAAATCAGCCGGGGTGAAATACGCATCACCGGCACAGGCGGCAGCCCGCGCTGGCAGATATACAACGCGTCAGGCATCGTGACAGCCCGTGGCGAAGGCACCACGATATCCACCGGCAACATGACGCCGGGCATCTATATGATAGCAATCGACGACGCGCACCACAGCATAGTCAAAAAAATACGCATATAAAGCAATTTCCCGACCCCGTTGAAAACCGGCTCTGCGGCCAGGTGGCTGACAACAGTTACACTTGCCGGAGAGCCGGTTTTCAACGTCAGAGAATATGTTTACTTTTAAATGATTTTAGCGCAAAGAGAGATTTTGGAGATCCTTTGTGATGAAATCAAAAATTAATAGAACATACTCAAATATTTAATTTGGTTTAAAAGCAAACATACTCTGAGGGCGTCTTATTCTTGGGCACGTTTGCTTTTGCGGTATTCGGCCTTGGCTTTCTTGTATGCTTCATCCATTTTGTCGAGGCCTTCTTCGTCGTCTTTGTATTTTTCCTTCATTTTTTCGGTAAACTCGTTCCATTCTTTTAGCGCAGCATCTTTTTCTTTGCTGTCAGACCCATATTGCTCGCTGGCTTCCCGATATTTGAAATACAGTTCGGCTCCTTTTTTGCCGTCTTCTTCGGGTGAGGTAGAGCATGATGCGAGTGTCGCGGCCGACGCGAAGATAAACATTGCCATCAAGGCTGTTCTGAAAAGTTTTTTCATTTGCATTGTGTTTATGATGGTCACGCAGCTCTAATAACCGGTGTTGTAAAAAAGAGGCGTGGGCTGCTATGCCACGCCTTTATGTGAAGGTGGTCGGATTACCTTATGCTAAGTGGTGGAATAAAACAGCTCCACGCCATATGACGTGGAGACAGTTCTGCCATCTCTTGAGCATTGTGATAAGTTTCCGACGCTTTTCACATACAAGCAGAGGACATAACGTCTCTTGTTAATTTAGAATGTCATTGTCAGTCACAAGGATTGACGGTGTAAATTTACAAATATTTTTTTATTCGGCCATCACGTGATCGCATATAAGAGCCCGTTCCCCAATTTATGTTAAAGCGGGGGTCGTGTATTTCAAGATGAATTAAGCCTTGCATACGAAGGAGTATAGCGAGCTATGCAACTGAAGGCAAAAGGATTAAGGTGCTTGAAAGACACAACACAGAGGTGTCTTGAAAAGTGAATGACTCAGACAGATAAATTATTAATTAGCCACATTATTATCTATTAAAAAATGTTAATCAAATTCGAAATCAAGAGTTGGATGGCAATTTGCTATTTGGGCCGGCTCCAGTTCCGGAGTCAATAAGTCCTTTGAATGCACGCTAATCAACTTATCAAATCTTTTATGGCTATCTATAAAAGACAACAAAGTTGAAGCAGCCACCAACTTATACCGAAAAGTTATCTGGAATACAGATTGCCCGGTAAAGATTCCTGATTAATCGGGATTTATCGGGATTAATTTTGTATCTTTGCCGACAGTATGGGACGATTGCTTTCAATTGATTACGGACGTCGTCGCTGCGGCATCGCAGTGACCGACACATTGCGCATTGTCGCTTCCGGTCTCACAACGGTCGACACGCCGAAACTCGTTGATTTCATTAAAAATTATGTGGCGCGCGAACCGGTTGACGCCATCATCGTGGGTCACCCCACCACCCTGCGCGGCGAGGAGTCTGACTCGATGCGCTACATACGCCCCGGCATCGGACAGTTGCGCAAAGCCCTCCCCGACATGGAAATCATATTTTTCGACGAGCGCTTCACCTCGGCCATAGCACACCGCGCCATGATCGACGGCGGCATGAAAAAGATGGCACGCCGCGACAAAGCCATTGTCGACGAGATTTCCGCAACAATCATCCTCAACGACTACCTCCAGAGCCGACAATACAACATATAACATCATATATAAAGACATGAATCTTCCGGTATACCTCTACGGCCACCCGGTGCTCCGCGAAGTCGCCGACGACGTGACTCCCGACTACCCCGGCCTCAAAACACTCATCGCCGACATGTTCGAGACGATGTACACCTCTGAAGGTGTAGGTCTCGCAGCCCCACAGATCGGCAAAAGCATACGCCTCGTGGTCATCGACGCCGACCCCGTGGCCGAATCATTCCCCGAATGTGCGGGAAAGAAAATGGTGCTCATCAACCCCGAGATCGAAGTGCTCGACGGCGACAAAGTCACACGCGCCGAAGGCTGCCTCAGCCTCCCCGGGCTCTCGGAGGATGTACGCCGCACCGAATGCATACGTCTCAACTGGCTCGACGAAGATTTCAACGAGCATGAGGAGACAATCACCGGCTTTCTGGCCCGCATCGTGCAGCACGAGTGCGACCATCTCGAAGGCATGGTCTATATCGACCACATATCTCCGATACGCAAACAGATGCTCCGCCGCAAGCTCCTCAACATCGTGGAAGGACGCGTAAGCTGCGAATATCCCGTGCGCTACGCCCCCCGCAAACGTAAATAATTCATAATGCATAATTCATAATTTCACTTCGCACAAAAATTCATAATTATACGCAAAAAAGTAGGGACGCACGGCTCGTGCGTCCGCCAACCGATTGATTATCAGGCGTGATATCCGGACGCACGAGCCGTGCGTCCCTACAATATGAAGAGTGGCAACACCCTCAATACAAAGCCGGGAATTATTATATTGCCAACTACCGATATTTCGGTTTGAGCTGCCAAAGCTTCAATATATCATCGCTTAAGCCCCGGGCAATAATTATGAATTATGCATTGTGAATTATGAATTAAAAAATACAAACTATGGCTGACGATAAAAAAATCATTTTCTCGATGGTAGGCGTCTCAAAGACCTACCCTCCCCAGAAACAGGTTCTTAAAAACATATACCTGTCATTCTTCTATGGTGCGAAAATCGGCATCATCGGTCTCAACGGCTCAGGTAAGTCATCACTGCTCAAGATAATAGCAGGCATCGACAAAGACTATCAGGGCGAAGTCGTATTCTCGCCGGGCTACTCCGTCGGATATCTCGAACAAGACCCGCAGCTCGACCCTTCGAAAACCGTAATCGAAGTGGTGCGCGAAGGCGTGCAGCCCATTATGGACCTCCTCGCCGAATATGACAGCGTCAACGCCGCGTTCGGCGACCCCGACGTGCTCGAAGATCCCGACAAGATGGAAGCACTCCTGGCACGCCAGGCCGAGCTTCAGGACAAACTCGACGCCGCCGACGCATGGAACATCGACTCCAAACTCGAACGCGCGATGGACGCCCTGCAGTGTCCGCCCGACGACCAGCCCGTCAGCACACTCTCCGGCGGCGAGCGCCGTCGAGTGGCTCTCATACGCCTGCTGCTACAGCAGCCCGACGTGCTGCTGCTCGACGAGCCTACCAACCACCTCGACGCCGAGTCAATCGACTGGCTCGAACAGCACCTGCGCCAATATGCCGGCACAGTGATCGCCATCACCCACGACCGATACTTCCTCGACCACGTGGCCGGATGGATACTCGAACTCGACCGCGGCGAAGGAATTCCATGGAAAGGCAACTACTCGTCGTGGCTCGACCAGAAAACCAAACGCATGGCACAGGAAGAGAAACAGGCCTCGAAACGCCGCAAGACCCTCGAACGCGAGCTCGAATGGGTGCGCATGGCTCCCAAGGCACGCCAGGCAAAAGGAAAAGCCCGACTCAACTCCTACGACCGACTCCTCAACGAAGACCAGAAACAGAAAGAGGAAAAACTTGAAATCTTCATCCCCAACGGCCCCCGTCTGGGCAACAAGGTAATAGAGGTCAACAATCTTGGCAAGGCATTCGGCAAGAAACGTCTGTTCAACGACCTGACATTCTCCCTGCCGCCCAACGGCATCGTAGGTGTCATCGGCCCCAACGGCGCCGGTAAGACCACACTCTTCCGCCTCATCATGAAGCAGGAGCAGCCCGACTCAGGCAGCTTCGAAGTCGGCGAGACGGTGAAGATAGCCTACGTCGACCAGACCCACCACGACCTGCTCCCCGACAAATCGGTCTACGAAGTGATATCGCAGGGTGTTGAATCGTTCCGCATGGGAGGCCGCGACGTCAACGCCCGCGCCTACCTGTCGAAATTCAACTTCACCGGCGCCGACCAGGAAAAGAAAATCGGCGTGCTCTCCGGCGGCGAGCGCAACCGCCTGCACCTTGCCATGGCGCTCAAGGAAGAAGGCAATGTGCTGCTTCTCGACGAGCCCACCAACGATATCGACGTCAACACGCTGCGTGCCCTCGAAGAAGGTCTCGACGACTTCGCCGGCTGCGCCGTGGTCGTAAGCCACGACCGCTGGTTCCTCGACCGTATCTGCACCCACATACTCTCATTCGAAGGCGACGGCAACGTCGTGTGGTATGAAGGCTCATACAGCGACTACGAGGAATACAAACGCCGCCTCAACGACGGCAAAGAGCCTCCCCGCCGCCGCTACCGCAAACTCATGGACTAACCCTACTGTAGACAATTTTTTCAAACACCAGTACAGGAGATTAAACAGACGGGCAATAAGTGGTTCGATACTATTGTGCTCGTCTGTTTAGTCTCCTGTGCTACTGTTTATTCCGGAGTGTAACTTCAGATAATCTTTTCATTGAAAGGATTATTCAACAACCATTTCCAAGCAGGTATAATTTTTATTGTCAATCCTTCATAATCCGATTCCATTTCTTCATCAAAAGTTATTATTGTGCAATTCTTACAACCCGTTATAACTGATGCAGCTTTGAGTCCACGCAATTCACGAGAGAACGTCTGCGCATCCATAAGCGTCCAGCACACTTGTATTAGCATTTCAATATTTTCATCGCGTTGTACTACAAAATCGCATTCATAATCTTCTGAAAAGTAAGATATTTTACGCATTGGATCCAGAAAACGGCGTAGATGAAGGAAAACGGCATTTTCAAGTAATTTACCATCATCTCCGCTTTGTGGGAGTATCACCGCATTACGCATGCCATTATCTATAAAATAATATTTTGGCAAACGGGATGTCTCTTTTACGAATGATGCCGACCATCGGTTCACTCTAAAAAACATAAAGATGTCACATGACATATCGGCCAATTCGTACAATTTGTTTTTATCTGCTTTCCTCCCTTGTGATTTCAGATCATTATATATAGTATGGACCGAAGTAGGTTTGGTAATATTCAGCATCATGCGCTTAAGGAAATATTTGACTGTTTCCGGATTCGACAGTCCATAATGCTCAACCATGTCACGAAAAAGCATAGTATTGAAATAGCCCTGGACCTTGCGTAACCTCAACGACGGTTCTTTCATCAGCACAATCTCGGGGAATGCACTCGAATGAATATATTCGCGACATGAAGAAACGAGCTTAGCCCTTCCCTGCTCGTCAAATCTGGATGCCTTTATTGATTTAAATCCCAGATATTCACTAAACGACAATGGGAAAGCCTCATACTCGACCGGCCAGCCGCGCAACGCCGTCGCTATCTGTGAGGAAAGCATTTTGGCATTACTGCCCGACAGATATATATTTTTACAATACGATTTATAGATGCGCATAACAAACAGCTCCCATCTGTCAATCATCTGAATTTCATCGAAAAACATATAGACTGATGAAAGTTCCGTGTCAGGAAATATTTCCCTATAAGCCT
Source organism: uncultured Muribaculaceae bacterium (assembly GCA_947174275.1). GTDB lineage: Bacteria > Bacteroidota > Bacteroidia > Bacteroidales > Muribaculaceae > JAGBWK01. Next base: position 742 of record CAMWIJ010000056.1, on the reverse strand, counting down.
GCAACACCTCATCAAGTTCAGATGCGTCCATGCCATCAAGACGTTCATCATCAAAATTTATCCAGAGTATTTTCCGGCAATCAATACCGCTTTTTACCAAACTATTTGCGACAATCTTCATCATAGAGGATTTTCCGCAACGTCTTACTCCTGACACTGTTATCATTTGGCCGGAGCTAACCGGCAACTGCAAATCTCGTTCACGCACAGGAAACGGCAGTTCCTTTTGCATTGTCAATATTATGTTCTGAAATACATCTTTCCGTTTCATACGGACAAATATAGTGATTTATTTCCGGAATTTTCGGAAATAAAATTTAATTCCACATATTTTTTAACCATATTTTGGAGAATAAGAAAAAATTGTTAACTTCGCGGCCACAGACCGCATCACGCAGAGGCCCGGTCATGGGCATAGCGGGTGGGGGCTGCGGAGACATTTTTTTGGAAAGCGTTTACCCTGACGCTCTTTCTTGACTGCTTGAAATCTGGAAAATTTCTTTTGGTATAGTCAAGGATGCAGCAAACGGTAGATGTCTATGTGGATATGTATATTCAGCCGACGTCCGGCGCGTGAGCGCTGACAGCCGGCTTATAAACATATTCTGCGTGAGGCTTCTGCATGTTTGCTCGTTCAACTATACCGGGCATTCCAGAGCCTCAAGCAGTGGGACGAGCAACGAGTATGGCTCTCACGTATTCTATGTTAATTTCCAAATAAATTTGGAGATTTTTTTGTTTT
>CAMWIJ010000055.1 GCA_947174275.1 uncultured Muribaculaceae bacterium | reverse complement strand
TCGTCTAATAAAGGCGAGCCAACTCATCATGCCTTTCCTTTGGCTGAATAGTTACTTATCTGGAATGTTTTCAGAATGATGCTCCGATGCGGATTGAGGCGTAGTGGAGGTCGTTGAAGCGGGTGTTTACTCCGTCGAGTCTGTCGTCGGACAGTGGCATGTATTCGTAGCCGAGAGAGAAGTTGCTGCTGAATGTGCGAGAGTGGGCGAGAGTGAAGCCAAGTGCAATCCCTCCGATGAAGTTGCGCTGATATACGTCGGTATACAGGTTGTTAAACCCTATGCCGCCTTTTACTTCAAGATATAGGAAGCTTGGTGACTTGGCGAAACTTGTGCGGAGCATTGCGTAGACGGGATAGCTGCGCGACGAGTTGCTGACCATCATGCGAATGCCTGCTCCTATGCCTGCAAATCTCAAGTAGTCGCCTTTATATCCGAAAAATGCGTCAATGTCGACGGCTGTCATGTCTTGACCGGTCATGTCAATGGAGCTTCCCAAAGAGGCTCCCCATGTGAAATGTCTGACAAACGGGGTGTCGGGTATCTGCGTGGCCAAGGCGTCAGTCGTGTCAGCTGACGCCCCGGGGCTGCTTTGCGTCTCGGTTGTGGTGCTGATAACGACGGTTGTGACGTCGTCTTGTGCCGGCGATGTCAGATAGCCAAACAGTAGCGATGATGTGATGAAGATTGTTCTGGCAAATCCTGTCATTGTCATTCTGATTTACGCAGTTCGAGACATGCCCACCTGTCGCGGGAGCTTACTCTGAGAAATTCGAGTTTGTAAGTCTGTGCTTGCTCAAGGAGCATGTTGACATCGTCCTCGTAAAATCCGCTTAGCAATATTGAAGCTCCGGGTTTCATGGCTTCGGCATATTTGCCCATGTCGTTGAGTATGATGTTTCGGTTGATGTTGGCGATGAAGATGTCGGCCTTGGGCAGTCCTTCAAGTGAATCGGCGTCGCCTAATATGACATTGATTTCAGGGTGATTGTTGAGCCGGACATTTTCTACGGCATTGGTCTGTGCGAATGGGTCAATCTCTATGGCGTTGACCGGTGAGGCGCCTTTCATCGCAGCAAGTATGGCAAGAATGCCTGTGCCTGTGCCCATGTCGATGACGGACAGGTCGTTAAGGTCGGTATGGAGCAGGCGATAGATTATCAGTGAGGTTGTGGCATGATGCCCTGTGCCGAAAGCCATTTTCGGGTCAATCACTATGTCGTATTCACATTTGGGGATGTCGGTATGGAAACTTGAGTGAATCACGCAGCGATCGTCGACTACTATCGGCTTGAAGTAATTGCGCTCCCATTCGGCATTCCAGTCTTTCCCTTCGATTTCCTTTGTCGAGACTTCAAATATGTAGCCTGGCAGCGGGAATGTATCGATTGTCAAATCGAGTTTTCCTTTGTCGAAGAGTTCTTTCTTTATGTAGGCGGTGGTGCCTTTCGCGTCAGGGACGAAACTTTCATAACCTATGTCGCACAGTAGTGAGGCAAGGATGTCGGTAGCGGTCTCATCACACGGACTGATGTTTATGCGGGTTTCGATGTAGTCGTTCATTATTGCAGTCGTTGGCATTAAACTATTATGACAAGCAACTGTCCAAAATGATTTTGAACAGTTACTCATGCAAATTTAATGTTATTTTTTGTTTCTGCGGAATAAATTCGAGACTTTCTTGACGATTTTATAGGTTTTCAGTCCATATTCGGCGGCTCCCACGATATCGGTAGCGGAGGCAAAGAAATTTCGGGCCTTTTCGTCGGTGCGCGGGTCGGCGGAAAACATGTCTCTGATGCGCTCTTTTTCGATGTCGATGCGAATTGCCGTGGTGGCGCGGAGTATGCGCAGCTGCTCCATGTCATATCCCTTCCAGTTGCTATGCTTCTTCATTGTCGTTTTCATTTAAGTTGTTAGGAGTGTCAGGTGCGTCAAGTATTATCTTTGACAGAAACCGAGCAATCGGATTGATGATAAGTGTGCGTTTGAAAATAATCATCAGAATGATAAGCAGCAGATAAAAACCGCCAACAATCAGATAGGCCCATGCCGCAGCCATGTGTTGAGACAGAGCCTCGATGACTCCGTAAGAGACAAATGCCAGTGATATTATGACAAAGAGCAGGCAGACAAATGCGATTGCTATGGCGGCAAGTAGCTGCGTAAGCACTTCGGTAAGCGATAGTTTGCCCGAGTGGATATATAGTTTGGCTATGCGTTGAAACGGAGCGAAGTATCCTTTGAAAGCTTCCATAAATATCTATAGACTATAATATAAGCGGAGCCACTGTCAGAGAGGTGGGATGGATACCACCCTCCGGCGGCGGCTCCGGATTGATTATCATTTATAGCCGAGTCATTGTTGTGTCTGTTTTATTATTATTATGTAAGTCAGACGGCAATAGTTCGGCCGGTGGTTGAAACGGGTGTGAATGCTTATTTCTGTGCTTCAAGTTCGTCGGCGATTTCATCGACGATTTTATCAAATTTGTCTTTACGCAATTTGATGCCGTGGTCACGGAGATATTGTGAAATCTGTGCTCTTGTCTCACAACCTTTCTTGGGCGCGAACAACAAACCGATAGCTGCTCCTGCAAGAGCTCCACCAAATGCTGCAATAGCGATACTCAAACCTTTCATAGTCATAATAATTTTAGATTAGACATATATGTGTTTTTATGAATTTCAAACAACAGGTAAACCTTTCACTGAAAACAGGTTGTCGATATCAGTTGTCTGAAAGATTAATCTGTCATATCATCAAAACAGATGTCAATGCAAAATAGTTGAGAAAAGGTTTGAAAAAATATGAAATTTTATCAGTTTTTTCAGGAATGTGGAGTGAAATTGTCGGCATTAGAATATCATAGCCTTGGACGGCCAATTTCCATAACCTTATCTTCCAGCTCTTTACGGTTGCCCACCGCTTTGTTTCGGGTCTTGACGCGATAGTTGTAGATGGTCGTGACGGAGTATCGGAGAAATTGAGCGATTTTTACGCTGTCGGTTATTCCTAATCTTATCAGCGCGAAAACCCGCAATTCGGTATTTAGCTGGCCTTCTTTTTTCAATATAATCTGACCGTCAGGAGTGAGCAGCCGGTTGAAGTCGGCGACAAAGGTCGGAAAGAGTTTCAGGAAAGTTGTGTCAAAATTACGGTAAAACAACTTGAGCTCGTCGTCAAGCATATCTGTTGACTTCAGTGTTTTTTTCAGTTCCTCGGTTTTGCCGAGTGAAATCAGTTTGTTCAGGTTTTTTCTATAGGCGTCGAATTTCTCAATATAGAGGGAACATTGGTCCATGTATTGGGCGATATATTCCTCTTTGATCATTGAATTGTCTGCTATGGCGTGGTTGGCATCTGTCAGACGGTTATTAAGATCGCGGAGTTCGGCATTGAGTTGTTTTAGCCGATTGTTGGCGTCAGTGGCCTGCCGATGTGCGTTTGATGTTTTTTTCATCTGCTTCAATACCCAAAGTATGGCGATGACAAGAAATATCGCAAGAATGCTTATTATCACGATGGAGATGCGTTGTTTTTCTTTCTGATGCTGAATTTCGCGGACATAAGCGGCGTTGACAATCGGGAATATGTCATTGATTTCAAGAATGCGCTGGCGGGCATTGCACAGTTTGGCGTCATCCATCGCAATGCGGAGAAATTCGTGAGCATTATCAATGTCACCTTCTTCAAACAAAAGGACTGCAAGCTGCCGGAGCGAAACATATTCGCGGACGGAAGCCTTTAGGTCGGCAATTGAAGATATGAGCAGGTTTTCTTTTTGTTTTTCAATGTTGCCGAGTCCATGATATGCGCGAGCGAGAGAGTTGGCAAGTATTGCTCTGTCGTGGGTGGTATATTGGTTGTTTGCCAGATAATCCTCGATAATTTCCACCGCTTTGCCGTGTTCGTTATTTCTATAATATTTATCCGCCATGTCGACAACGTAAGACAATGAGGCGGGTGGACATAATGACAGTAATGAGTCCTGATATGTTTCAAATATTGCAAGATTTTTATCTTTGTCCTCTTTCCTTACTGCGAAATCAATCAGATATGCCGCAATAGTGCGTCTGATGTAATAGTAGTATGGCAAAAGGTATTGAGGAACGGAATCGTGGGGAATTGAATCGACAATATCGAGAGCTTCTTTATACATGCCTATGCTGCCGAGAACGTTTGCCGTGTTGAGCCTGGCATTTGTAATGAATTCAGGGTTGCCGGTCTTGAAAGCCAGGATTTCTCGTTGCCGGCAATATTCAAATGCAGAGTCGGTATTGTATGGGCGGAATTCATCAAGCAGATCTCCCAGAGCGTAGAAGCGTGCGCTGTCATCGGAGGCCGTCGCAAGAGCATTTCTCAATTTGTTCAGATGGTTCTCTTTTTGAGAGAGGTAAATCTCTCTGTTAAGAATTGTCTTGTGGAGCTCCGACATAAGGGAGTCGTTTTTTGTATGCGCTGATGTGTGTGCGGCGGTTGCCGTCAACAAAAGCAATATTATCCAGTAGGTCTGTAGTTTGTTTAGCATCATACACAAATATAGTGATTTTTTTCAAAATCAGAACGATTTTTTGGGGAGTGTCAGCTTTTTGGTGTGCATGAATTGCTTCAGAAGCGTTTTTATGCTCGTTTTGCGGGGCTTGCAATACTACTCCCATTCAGGTGTTTGTGTGTGTTATATTGCTGAATATTAGCGATATGTATTTTTTAAAAATGCAAAACAACTACTTATTTGCTACTGATGTATTTTTTTGTGCGATTTTAGCATAAGTCTGTATTTATCTTTGTGAAAAAGATTTCAGTGCGCAATTGAATCTAATCCATCACAAACTAATCAAAAATTGTAACGTATGCTTAATTTTACCAAACTGACGGCTTCGGCCTTTGTAATGTTATCAGCGGCATTCGGTGCCTCTGCAGTAGACCATCTGAATATCATCGGCGGTGCGACTCCGGGCGGATGGAGTGTGCTTGACGGAATATTGATGCCTCCGGTAGCTGACGGCGAGAATGTGTTCAGCTGCATCGGTTATCTGAAGGCTGATGAGGAATTCAAGTTTACCTGCGGCAAGGATTTCTCCGATTCAAACAAGGAATACCGCAATGCCTCGACAGATCCGTATGAGATATCAAATCTTATTCAGGGTGGCAATGACTACAAATTCAAGGTGAAAGAGAGTGCCAACTATAAGGTTGTGTGCGATCTTAATGACATGACTGTATCGGTGACCAAGGCCGAATATCAGGAAAATCCTATCCGTTTCAACGCTCTTTTCATGGTGGGCAATGCTACGTCAGGCGGTTGGAATATCGTTGACGGCACACGTCTGGAGTGGGGCGGAGAGAGCGATCCGTTCAGATTTACATGGACAGGCGAACTGAATGAAGGCGAGTTTAAAATCGATTCAAACAGTTATAACGGAGACTGGGCCGGTCCGTGGTTTTTCGCAGGCCTTGACGAGGATGGCAATATCGATTATTCGAAGATTATAGCCGACGGAACCGGCGACCGTAAATGGCAGATTGCTGAGTCAGGCAGATATAATGTCGATATTGATCTGCTTAAGGGTTCGATAGCAATAACAAAGGAGTCTTTTGACGGCATTGAGGATATCGTTGATGAAAATGAATGCACTCCGGTTTATTATAACCTGCAAGGTATTCAAGTAGCCAATCCTTCTAACGGTATTTTCATCAAGAAAGCCGGCAACAAAGTTACAAAAGTAATTTTATAAATTTATCCAAATATTTATCATGAAGAATAAACTAACCTTTTTTTACCTCTTGTCATTTATCTTTTTGGGCGCGATAACGCTCAAAGGCGAGACCAAGGGCAACCCTAAGGCCGATCCGGGAGCTGTGGTGACAAGTGGTAACGCACGATTCACTGTGCTGACACCGGAAATGATACGTATTGAATACAGCGACAAAGGAGTATTCGAGGATCGCGCTACGTTCACGGTGATTAACCGTCAACTTGACGTACCGCAATACAAGACATCAGAAGATGAGACATTCCTGTATCTTGAGACCGCTAAGCTGAAGATGAAATACCGCAAGGGCACAAATCCCAAGACTCTTCCGGCGTCGTCGTCAAATCTGTCAATCACAATAGACCATAACGGACGAGAAGTGCTGTGGTATCCGGGCAAGCCCGACCCCATGAACCTCAAGGGAACTTGCCGAACGCTTGACGGCAGCAATGGCCAGAACAAACGTTCGGAAATGGAAGATGGTCTGATTTCGCGCTCCGGCTGGGCCGTAATCGATGACTCATGGACTTCAGCAAGAGCAGACGGCAGCCGTTCGTTTGCATTGGAGGCAGATGAAAATCTCGGATACGACTGGTGGTCAGACCGCAATGATCCGCACGCGATGGACGTCTACTTCCTCGGCTATGGAAACAATTACAAAAAAGCGCTGTCAGACTATACTTCGATTGCCGGTAAAATACCATTGCCTCCGGCATACGTATTCGGCTACTGGTATAGCAAATACTCTTCATATTCGGCTGACGATTACCGTGATATCATGAACAACCTGTCGTCAAACGATATACCCACCGATGTGATGATCCTTGATATGGACTGGCACTGGAACGGAAGCGAGGGCAGCATGTCGGGCGGCCGTGGCGGATGGACAGGATGGTCATGGAACACCAATCTTATACCTGATCCCGTAGGGCTTCTGAAAGAGATGCATGACCGTAATTTCAAGGTAGCGCTTAACCTGCACCCTGCCGACGGTGTGAACAGTGTGGAGTCGCCTGAATTCTTTACCGCAATGAATGAGGATCTCAGAGGCAAATATAATGTTAATGCATCTTCGGGCAAGACAATTCCCTGGTATCTTGATTATACTGATTTTACTGATTCGTTCTTCCGCACAATTATCCGCGAGCATGAAAGTGAAGGCGTGGATTTCTGGTGGCTTGACTGGCAGCAGCATCTTACGAGCCCTTATACGAACGGTCTGGGTCAGACATTCTGGTGTAACCACGTGTTCTATAACGATATGGCCGCCAACCGTCCTGACCGTCGTCCGGTAATTTTCCACCGCTGGGGAGGTCTCGGAAGCCACAGATATCAGATCGGATTTTCAGGAGACGCGCTCATCAATTTCCCCACGCTTGCCTTCCAGCCTTATTTTACGGCTACAGCGTCGAATGTAGGTTACGGCTATTGGGGACATGACCTCGGCGGACATGCATTTACCGATGAAAAAACAGTCAATGACCCCGAGCTTGTGCTCCGCTGGATACAGTTTGGTGTGTTTACCCCGATATTCAGAACGCATGCAACGAATGACTCGCGCATCGAGCGTCGTATGTGGATGTTCCCCAACTTCCCCGATATGCTTGAGGCAGTGAAACTACGCTACTCATTGTTCCCGTATATTTACACTATGGCCCGTGAGGCATACGATACAGGTCTCTCGCTCTGCCGTCCGCTCTATTATGAATATCCTGAAGTGGAGGAAGCGTACGCTTATGAGGAGGAATATTTCTTCGGCAATGATATCCTTGTCGCTCCTATAGTGGAAGCATCTGAAAACGGCGTGTGCACCAAGACTATATGGTTCCCCGAAGGAAACTGGTGGAGTGTTGCCACAAACGAACTCATCGAAGGTCCGTGCACTATGACAATGGAGTTCTCTAAAACAGATATTCCTTATTTCTACCGTGAAGGCTCTATCGTTCCCTTAAATCCCGCGAGTGTGAAAAATGTCACAGAGCATCCCGAGCATCTTGTCATCAATGTTGTGAGCGGCAAAGAGGGTAAAGGAAAGCTCTATGAGGATGAGGGCGACAACTCCGACTATGATGTGGCATACGCAACAACAGCTTTCACGCAGACACTTAACGGCAACAAGCGCACGCTTGTAATCAATCCGCGAGAGGGTAACTCAAGCAATCTGCCGGCAATGAGGTCATATACTGTGAATGTGTATAACTCGAATGCGCCGCAGGCGGTTATTGTAAACGGTGATGCCATCACCCAATACAGCTATTCACCCGAAAGCAAGTGCACTACGGTGGAAATTCCGGTTAATGCGTGCGCTTCGGCTGTGACTGTAGAAATCGAGGAAGCAGCTGCGGGTATAGCCGGCGTCATGGTGAACAGCACGAAAATCTACTATGACAAATCTTCTGACACGCTCACGGCTGAGTTCGGACAGAATAAAAATAATGTGGAATTCGCAATGTTCAATATGTCGGGCTCTGAGTGTCTCAACCACAAATATCAGAACATCTCGCGTTTTTCTGAAAAACTGTCGATGCTGTCTTCGCCCCAGATGTATGTCTGCAAGATAATTGCCGATAATCAAGTAACAGTTGAAAAGATATCAAAATGAACATAGCCATGAAGAAAATAATATCATTATTGACTGTATTTTTCTGCAGTCTGCCTGTTTTCGCCGGCATGTCGAATTCGATAGAATATACGCAATTGAATATTGTGGGCACTGCTGTAAAAGGTGGATGGGATCTCAATGCCACACCAATGAGTAAAATCGACCACGGTGTTTTCACCTGGACCGGAACGCTTAAAGCAGGAGAGCCTTTCAAGTTCATGAATACGACCAATGGCTGGAACAAGCATGTTGTAGCCACGACCAGAGATGAGCTGATAAAGGTGGGTGAGATACATCATCTTGACTTCCATGCCAACGGACAGCTTCCCGATATGTATGACAATAAATTCAATGTTGATGCGACCGGTGAATATGTTGTCACGGTAGACTTGAGGAGCATGATAGTATGTCTTACAAAACCAGTTGCGGCTCCAACTTATCCTGACAAATATTATATCACAGGTTCGGCGCTTGACGGTAATGTCGTGGAGATGAACAGGCTTGAAGATTTCGAATTCAAACAGAGCCTTACATGCAAACCGGGCAATATCATATTGATGGATACTCCGGAAAAAGGGGATGACACGCGTTATTTCATTCCGATGTTTGAGGATGTGGATCTGACATTCGGCAGGGGTATGGTATCCAGACTGGGCGTTACAACAGATGCAGATGCCCGAGGATGGAGTGTCTCGGTTCCCGGCGATTACATAGTGTATGTTTCATGCAGTGATAACAAATACATGGGCAGGAAGCATGTGCAGCGCAAATATCTGTATATTGTCGGCGGTTGCTGCGAGCGTTCGTGGGATTACTCCGATGACAGTATCAGCGGATTTCTGCCGAACCCGGAAAATCGTGATGAACTGATATGGGAAGGCGAACTCAGAATAGGCTGGGACGGCAATACAGAGCCTGACAGATTTAAAATTCTGACGGAAAAGAGCTGGACCGACGAGAATTATCATCCCTATATTGCCGACACGTTGGCCGAAGGTACTCTTCCGATCAGAACGACCGACGGCGCGGACTCAAAATGGAAGATTACAAAAGACGGTCATTATAAAATTACAGTCAACACCAGAAACGAGACTATGACCGTGGAGTATCTGTCAACGCAGGCTCCGGCGTCAAGTGACGGCAACGGTGACGGATTGGCCGGAGTGGACTCAGCCGCTATTGACGGCATCGAGCTGTCAAGCGACAATCACAGAGTAGAGTTGATAAACTCACCCGAGCCGGTTGATGTCAAGGTTGTAAATCTTGCAGGGAGTGTAATCGCCCATAAGGAAGGTATATCGAAAGGTGTTGTGGCAGATAATCTTTCAACCGGCATATATGTGGTGTCGGTAACCGGAATGTCGGTCAATAAATCATACAAAGTAAGAATTTAAGTTTACCTGATAAGCAAATCATAAGCAACCGATAGGTTTTGAGGTTTCTATGATTTGCTTATCATTCATCAAAATATTATCCATGAAACACAGAATTTTTCCTTTAATCCTTACCGGATTGGGGTTGATGGCGTCAGTCAGCGCTACAGCCAAAGATGTGTATGCTTACACTCCGAATGGCGAAGTCTTAGGAAAGGCTACCGAGATAAAGCGTATCGAGTTTGCCAACGGAAAGATGTCGCTTGTGCCTGAAATAGGTGAAAAGACGGAAATCGCATTGTCAGATTTAGGATATTTTGCCTTTAAACCGTTAGAGTCGAGCGGTGTATCTGTAATAGAGAATGCCGATGTGACTGTGAGTATATCCGGGAATATACTGTCAGTGACAAGTGCCTCGGAAATTACGGAAATCAGAATCTACAATCTGCGGGGAGAGTTGACCGGACAATCAGCTCCGGCAGCAAGCATGGCAACAATGACCGTCAATACTCCCGGTCTGTATATTGTGGCAGTGGAAGCCGGCGGCATAACCCAAATCTATAAAATAGTCAGATAACCATGAAAAAATATAAGACCATATCATTGCTCGCCATGGGCGCAGCCGCATTATCAATCTATGCGGCCGATTTTCTGTATTTCCATCGTAATGGCGAAGTAGTTCAGACAATAGCTGCAGATGATGCCGACCGCATAGTGAAAGAAAGCGACAATATGATGAATGTCGTGGATGCGTCAGGCGCAACTATTTATTCATTCTCAGGCGAAGATATTGATTCAATTACCTTCACATTGCCGATACCTAAGGCCGATCTGCTTGATGTCGTGTTTAATGCCGACGGAACGGCGAAGGATGTGTCTCCGATGGGCTTCAACGTAGAGCGCGGTGGCGAGGCAGCTACCGAATGGAGTGACCGATATAACCGATATGTTGCAAGATTGTCAGGCAACAAGTGGGGCAACGGTGATGTGGCAGAGCAGTTCTACCGCATCGACTACAGCAACAATCAGGCGTTTATGGATGCACTTGCCGACGGGCATACGCTCGAGGTGCTGTTCATGCCGGAGTATGAGACACTTCCCGACAGCGAGGCCAAGGTGTTTGCCTCACATGAGGCCGGTGGTACGGGCATCATGTTAAAAGGGTCGTGGAGCGGGCCGAACGGGCTGAATGCACTGACATTCCTTCCGAATGTGTCGACCGGCACGAACAGTTCATGGCAGTGGGCAGCGAGTGATGTCGTGCCTGCGTCAAACAGCTACTATCATGTAGTCGGAGTATGGAACAAGGAAGCCAAGAAGGCAGATATCTATATCAACGGAGAGTTGAATAACGAGATAGATATCAGCGGCAGCAACTATATCCAGGCAAAGGAAGGCGCGAGATTTTTCTGTATCGGCGGAGACGCGTGTTTGCCCGGCGGAAACAAGACAACCGGCGTTCAGAACGGTATCAACGGCCGCATAGTCCTTGCCCGTATATATGACGATGCGCTTACGGCAGAACAGGCCGCGCTGCTTTACAAGGCTGTGGAAGTAACCGAACCGGATCCGATGCCAAAGGCTGATCTGCTTGATGTAGTGTTTAATGCCGACGGAACCGCGAAAGATGTATCTCCGATGGGCTTCAACGTAGAGCGCGGTGGCGAGGCTATGACCCAGTGGAACGAGGATTTCAACCGTTATGTTGCAAGATTGTCAGAGAACAAGTGGGGCAACAGTGATGTCGCAGAGCAGTTCTACCGCATTGACTACAGCAACAATCAGGCGTTTATGGATGCACTTGCCGACGGACATACGCTTGAGGTGATGTTTATGCCGGAATATACCGGTAGTCTGCAAAATGTGGAGGCAAAGATATTTGCTTCACATGAAGCGGGTGGCACAGGAGTTATGGTTAAAGCGTCGTGGAGCGGGTCGAACAGTCTCAATTCACTGACATTCCTTCCGAATGTGTCGACCGGCACAAACAGTTCATGGCAATGGGCAGCAAGTGACGTGGTGCCTGAGCCATACGCATATTACCATATTGTAGGCGTGTGGGACAAGGATGCGCAAAAGGCAAGAATTTATGTAAATGGAAAGCTCAATAATGAAATCACTCTCGATGGCAGCAACTTTATCCATGCTAAAGATGGCGCAAACTTCTTCTGTATCGGCGGAGACGCGTGTGTGCCCGGCGGAAACAAGACAACCGGCGTGCAGAATGGTATCAACGGACAGATCGTATTGGCCCGCATATATGACGATGCGTTGACCTCAGAGCAGGCAGAACGTCTTTATAAAGATGTAGAGGAAGGAGTAGCGGCTACGCATCCCGTTATCGAAAACATCACTATGCTCAAGAATGTGCAGGTTAAAGCCGGTGCGGTATATCCGATTTACGGTCTGGGATTTGAGGAAGGTGATGAGTTTATTTTTGAGAGCGGAGCTACACGTTGGGAACTTCCGGCGAATGTCGGCGAAGATTGTGCTATCGTTGTCCTGCCTGACGATGTGAAGAGCGGCACATTCAATGTATTGCTCAAGCGCGGCGAACGGATACAGCCTCTGGGCTCGGTGGAGTTTCTCAAGGTACGCAATTTTGAAAGCAGAGCACATATAGTATCACACCGCGGTTACTGGTCGAAGGAAGGAGCTGCGAGAAATTCACGTGCAGCTCTGCGTAACGCAATCGAGCTTAAGACATACGGTGCTGAAACAGATATCTGGTTTACTAAGGATAATGTTCTCGTTGTCAACCATGATCCGTCGATTGACGGAGTCACCATACAGGATTCCAATTATGATGCGATAAAAGACAAAAAGCTGTCGAACGGCGAGACAATTCCTACCTTTGACGATTATCTCGAGATACTCAAGGAGAGCGATTACTGCAAGCTGATTGTTGAAATCAAGACGCACTCCAGCGAAGCGCGCACGATAGAGGCTGCAATGGCTGCTGTTGATGCAATCAAGGCTGCCGGTCTGGAGGATATGGCTGAGTATATAGCATTTGATTATGCGACATGCAAGGCGCTTGCGGCTAAATATCCTGAATATATGGTTCAATTCCTCTGTGACAATGCATCACAGGTGCGTACGCCTGCCCAGCTCAATAATGACGGGAAAATCTCGATTGACTACAATGGCGCGATGCTCAATGCCAATCCGAGATTCATCGACGATGCTCATAAACTCGGACTTATTGTCAATGTGTGGACAATAAATTCAAGTGAAGAAATCGGGGAGTGGATCAACAAAGGTGTAGATATGATAACTACCGACACGCCCGATGTCGGCATGAAATATGTCGAGTATTACAAGGCAAATATGTAAACTTCAATATCTAAAATCGAGTAGGAGGTAAACACTAATCGCAGGTGTTTATCTCCTGCTTTCGTGTTTACCGCTCCCTCACACCACCGTACGTGACGTTCGGCATACCGCAACGGCGAAGCCGGGTCGAGCAGGTCGATTTCCTCAATCTGCGAGCGGTCGCTGACCGCCTTTCGCCAGTTGGCGTAAAGGATTTTGGGAATACGACCGTGACTGTCAGCAGGTGTGAAGCGACAATAGCAGGCTTCCGGTCGATGAGCTGAAGGTTGTCGCCGCCCCACGGGATATAAGAGAGCGTATCATCTACGATGATCGGCATAATATCCACGTCCTCGCGGAACACTGACGCGGAGTTGACGGTGAACGCGGCACGGGCATCATAGCCCGGCAGCGTTTCTATGCTTGGAAGCATAGCGACGTTGTCGATAACAACGGAGTTGAAAATAAGAAAGTCCATAACAATGCTGATTTGTCAGCATTGTTATGGACCGTATGAGGTTAGCTAAAAGACGCCTATTTAGCAATTTTAGATTGAATGGCGGACATAGCTTTATTGTAGTTATCCTTGATTGTACCAGCCCTCAAAATGCCACTGTCAAATAATCGAATAAGAAAATCATTATATGATTCATTAGGGATACGATTAGATAGATTCACATATATTATTGGAGCCAATACCAGACTGCCGTCGACGTATTGTGAAAATTCATCAAAAACATTTTGACTATCTCTAATCCCTAACTTATGAGATATGAATACTTCGGCAGCAACGACGAAAGCCTCGTTTCTGCCTTCACCATGTTTTTGTGCTATATCTTCTTTACTTCTATAAAAAGAATCACAATCAAGTTCGCCAAGTTTCTCCATGAGTTCGGGAGAAATGTGGAGATTATGTAAATTTTCGTGAATATAAATATTCATAAAATTTAATCTTAACTGTTTTTCTATCTCAGGATTAAGAATAAGTGGTGTGCAGCAGAATGATTCATCCGAAAGATTAAAAGCATTTTCAATATCCAAAATATAAATTTTGGACTGGGTGTCAGACAGAGATTCAGGTAAGAAAAACTCGGTAAGGCTTTGGTTTACGTTATTAAGTAAATCCTTATTCAGATTATAGTTGTCAATATGGGATTTCAATCTTGGATAAATTGTATTATCCCAATAATCTGAATACCCATGTTCAACCAATTTATGACATACATACGATAATTGAGGTTGAACCGAAAGGATGCCTTTAGCCCATTCTACATCGCGAGCAAGGCTATCTAAATGCTGAATTATGAACAGGCATTTTGTAATATCGTCTTTATCCCCGTGTATTTCAGAATAAAGATTGCAAAGTTTAGAAGCGCTGTAATAATTATTAACTTCGGAAATATTGGCGATAAAGACGGAATCAGAACATAGTTCAGCGAACTGAGTATCAGATTTTATGTGGTCGATATATTGAGGCAGACATAATAAATCGAAAGATTTAGAAGTGTTGAAAACCTCACCGTAAGATATATTCCACGGAACCAAAGTATATATAATAATTGTTAGAAGTCGAAAAAGATGATTCATAACTGTCTCATTTATTTGCAAAGTTACGAATAATCCGCGAGGTATCAAAGGAATACTTCGAGGTCGTTGACCTTGAAGATGCAGCAGTCGCGTATCTTACGGCACTCGCCGGAGGCAAGCAACTTGACGTTGCGCCAGCCTCCGTAAAAATTGTATCGCAGAGAGATACAATTTCGGAGTTCAAGGATAGAGCCGTCGGAATTCTTTCTCCGCTGCGCTACGAAAGCGGCCAAAGGCCGATAACCACACGGTTATCGTTTTGCTTTGAGCAAAACGCTTCGGCTTTGCCGAAGAAATATCGACAGGGTCACCGCTGTTGAGCATTGTGCGAGCGGTGGATATGTGTATCGAGCGAGCCATCAGGAAAAGGTGGGATTGTATTTGTCGTTGAAAATGCCGGGCGATTCGGGAACGGCGACCTTTGGTCGGTTCTCGGCAAATTGCCAAGTGAACTTAACCGAGTTGAACTTTTCGTCGGTGTCGGGCAGAGCCGAGGTAAAATCGGTTATGAGAATAGGAATGATAGCGTCGAAATCGGTATCATAGAGAGCGTATCATCTACGATTGTCGGCACAATATCCACGTCCTCCTTGAGCACGGAGGCAGGGTTGACGGTAAACGCGGCGCGGGCTTCATAGCTCAGCAGCGTTTCTATGCTTGGAAGCATAGCGACGTTGTCGATAACAACGGAGTTAAAGTTGAGTTGTAAATTAAGAAAGTCCATAACAATGCTGATTTGTCAGCAAAGTTATGGACTGTATAAAGTTAGCGAAAAGACGCTTATTCTTCGGTTAATATTTGTATTATATATTCAGACGTTAATTCAGAAGCAGTCCGGCCAAACCAAATGCGACGGATACTTTCAGTGCCCATAGCTGATGCACGGCGCTTTAACTCCGTTACAAATTTCTCATCAAAAATCTCTGTCAATGGCCTTGCCTTTGGCTCGTCTACTATAGGATGCAGAAACAGATATCCGTCAAAATTATCTGAATAATTGCCGGTAGCGACATTGTATTTTATTTCATAGATTCCATCAAACGGCTCACTACCGAAAGGCGAATCTGCAAGACGAAAGCCCAACGGACGGTTTCCATCGGCTTCAAATGCCCGGTCAAAAACTCCACCACGAATTTGCGATTTATTATTTCCTCTATTATCACCCGGTAAAACATGCTGAAATATTGTAAAGACATTGTTTTTACCGAGTTTTGCTGATAATTGCGCTCCGGCTGTCAAAGCCGCTTCTTGTCCTGCCGCAGAAGATGCAAAACCGGACTGATGAGATTTATAAGCATGTGCGCAACCTACAAGGAACAAATAGCTACGGCTATCTTTACTTGCGGCAATGGTATTGGCAATAATATTAGCCATGTGTGTATTGCGGTCTTCTTTCTCTATAAAATCGCCCCTATTCGCAGCAAGCGAGTACGGTATCTGATAATCGGCCAAGATTACTTTGATACGCTTGTCTTGAGGCAGAGATTGGTTAATATGCCACAAATCGCAAGTAAACTCAAATTCTCCGCTATCCCACCATCCAAGAGGTTGTTCCTCACGGAAAATCTGCAATATCAGTTCGGGATTTATGGTGTCAGACTTTAGAAATTCATCCATATAAGACTGACACCAAGAAGGCAGTTCCATAAAGATTGTGCCGGTTGTCTCGGCAAAATCAGGTAATGCGATGAGATTTTTAAGTACATCCCATGAAACTTTTCTTCTATGATATTCACCGTTTATCACTAATTTATGCGAGCGCAGCATTTCGAGCATAAATTGTTCGGGACTTGTATCAACATGAGAAAGAAAATCAACAAAGGGTGAAATGTCGGTTGGAATATCTTTGATTTGCGTTATTCTTGGAAGATTACTATGATGGAACGGCAAATCTGTCAAGAGTTTATCTTCTGCCTCGTTTAAGTTGTGGGCCATTCCCTGACCTCCGTTGACCCAACGTCCATCCTCTATCCAACAATAATTAAGCATGTATAAATCCTCGCCTTCCGTATGCGTTACAATTGCTGCTACCGAATCACGGAATGAAACAATCGCATCAATGGTTTCATTAAGGACGTAATTGTGAAAATCCTCATCAACTATTTCATCAGGAGCGTTTGGATCATTATAGAATTTAGAAGTCGATATGTCAGCCCAATGTTTGGCTTTGCCGCTGACTCTTACCCATGCACGCGACAGGTAATAGTCAATAGGTGAAGTTAACTTTATGGAATCAAGTTGAAAATCTTTTACAGACTTGTCAATAGATTCAATTCTAAAGCCATCAGGCAATGTAGCAAAAGCAGATGAGGAAAACCCGATTAAGAATAGTAAAATTGTGATAAGTCGTTTCATAAGCGGTTAATTTTATTGCAGACCTGCTGAACGTGGTCGAGGCCGTAGAGAAGAGAATGGCTGTCTATGCCCATCCACATAAAGAGAGTGTGAAGTTTTTGATATGCGTTGAGAATATATGATGTGCCGATTATTGGTTGCCGCAGGGCAAAACAAATAGGTTCATGGTGTGCGATGCGGTTTCGCAGTATGTTGATGCCGTCAAGTTCATTGAACATGAAGGTGTTGTTGTACTGGTATTGTGCGGTGGAGCGAGGCTTGTTTGGGAAAATCGCAAGCAGGCTGCGCCCAACGGCACGATACTGTGGGTTGGCAAACATATATTTCCAAACACCAAACTCCATCTCGGCAAGGAGTTTGGTGTGGGAGTAACTGTTATCGCGTTGCAATCGACGGTAAGCCTTGCGAATAATGTTCGCACTATCGCGACAGCCAGGAATATCAAATATGCCGCCCGGCTCTATGGCATCGCGCAGCCAATCATTACCCAGCCGCTGAATGAGAATCTTGTCAATAGCGTTCCTGACTGCAACCTCAAAGCAACTCAACAATGTAAATACCTCTTGTGACAGATTGAGGTTAAGGCGATACAATGTCATCGTCTTTCTGGTGTCTCCGCCGCAGGCTGTGAGGTATCGTTGCAGCCTTTCAGAGGATATTATAGCTTGAAATTCAGTAAATTTCACTTTTGTTCGTAATCTTTTTGAGCCTGAATTTGTTTTAATCAACAAAAAGCACTACCTTTGTAGTGTTGATTCCCGGTAGCCCCTGACTCGTCAAGCTATCGGGTTTAGTTTTTTATACCCACAAAGTTACAAATAAACGGCGAGATAAGGGGTATAATCAAAGAAAAACTTCGCAGTCGTTGACGCGGAAAATCAGCGCATCGCGGATTTTGCGGCACTCGCCGGAGGAAAGTATCTTCACGTTGCGCCAACCTCCGTAAAAATTGTATCGCAGGGATATACAATTTCGGAGTTTGAGGATAGAGCCGTCGGAGTTCTTTCTCCGCTGCGCTACGAAAGCGGCCAAAGGCCGATAACCACACGGTTATCGTTTTGCTTTGAGTAAAACGCTTTGGCTTTGCCGAAGAAATATCGACAGGGTCGCCGCTGTTGAGCATTGTGCGGGCGGTGGATATGTGTATCGAGCGAGCCATCAGGAGTAAGTGGGGTTGTATTTGTCGTTGAAAATGCCGGGCGATTTGGGAACGGCGACCTTTGGGCGGTTCTCGGAAAATCGCCAAGTGAACTTAACCGAGTTGAGCTTTTCGTCGGTGTCGGACAGTTCCGAGGTAAAATCGGTTATGAGAATAGGAATGATAGCGTCGAAATCGGTATCATA